>CAJTNL010000006.1 GCA_910577755.1 uncultured Eubacteriales bacterium
ATGGGGCGTTGCCGGCACAACCAAATGCAGGAATTTGGTATGTAAAAGCGACTGTAGCGCCGGGAGTTGATTATCTTGGCTTAGAAAGCGATCCTGTAGCATTTACCATTGCGAAAGCAGTAGCTCCAGCAGTTGTTTTTCCTAGTGACTTAAGTGCTGTAGCAATGAATCCGCTGTCATCCGTGGAGCTGCCGCAGGGATGGAGTTGGGCAGACGCTACGCAAATACTGAGAGTTAATCAAACCGATTATATTGCCAGATATGAAGTGGATGGTATGAATTATGATTACGCAGGTATAGCCGGTTATAATGCACAAGGAAATTATATTGAGGTACTATTGCCTGTTAGTGTAAGAAAAGCGGTGGCTCCTGCTATAGAGCTTCCAGATAATTTAACGGCTGTAAATGGCAGCGTACTTTCAACAGTTGTGCTTCCAGCGGGTTGGACATGGGTGGTTGATACACAACAGATGGTATCACCAACAAACTATAGCTTTTCTGCTCGTTTGACAGTAGATGATGTTAATTATGATTACACAGGAGTTATAGGCTATAATGCCGATGGACATTATGTTGAAAGTGTATTATCTTTGAATATTGCAGCATTTGAAAATATTTGGATCACGCCTCTATCCATTACCGGTTGGGCTTACGGAGAGCCGACCAATGCACCAATTGCTAAAGCGCAATATGGTAATGTAATGTTTACTTACAGCGATGCTATAGATGGTGTATTTACAGCTATTGTTCCGACTCAGCCAGGTACGTGGTATGTAAAAGCAACTGTGGCTGGTACTACTGATTATAATGGCTTAGAAGCAATTGCAGAATTCACGATTGCTCCGAAAGTAAAAAAGATTAATAATACGAGCACCGGGGATGTAACTAATGTAGGTCTATGGAGTTCTATTTTTGGTACAACCGGCGCATTATTTGTAGGGCTATTGGCATTTTTAAAAGGTAAAAGGTCGAAAGATAAGGTAAAATAATATAAATAAGTTTAGTGTGATTGAGTTACATTATAACAAGTCAGAATAGATATTTTTTAAATAAGAGTATCTATTCTATTAAAAGAAGCTAACGAAATAGTGCTCGTTAGCTTCTTATTATTTTGTAGTTTTATAGTAAAAAGTGATTTGGATATAGACAATAAAACAAAAGGGAGAAAGGAAAAATTACTGAAGATTTTGAAAAAGAGAAATTTTGATTTGGAGAGAGTAAATCACTTAACATTTACCATAATACAGATAAAGCAGATAATTATTTGATATGCTATGTTTAGGTGTAGAGCATAAAGAGAAAACTTACGATAGTTTAACTAATACAGGTGGAAATCTATACAAAACTTATTGAAAAGATTGAGAGTTTAAGATAGTGTAAAGATAAAATACGAATTTAGAAAGTGCTTGTCTTGACAATTCTAAAAACGTCTGATAATATAATTACTAAAGGAGGGGAATCATATGAGTAATGATAAAGTTATTGAGGAAATGTTATCTCGCATTCAAATATTAGAGGAGAAAGTTGAAGTACTTTCACAGAAAATTTTAGGTGAAGATACCACCAATAAGGATTCTGATAAGAAAGAGAAACGCTGTCTGCCAGGATATAACAGTTGTGAAATTGGTTAAAAATTTGTTAACTATTTTAGTATTTAGTCAATAATTAATTTGTAAAAGACAAATTTGTAATCTCATTGTACAGCAAAGCATATCTAAATGTTTGAATAAGAGACAACATGATGATTATAATCATCATGTTGTCTCTTATTTTAATAGCGAAAAAATATGGACAAGCAGTTCAATGTTGTTCTTTATATATGTATGTTTTCTATTTCTTTGTAACAAATTTTAAAAGTATATTTAATTGCTGATGTACATTTTGTGTGAATTCAAAAATACAGATTTGGGCTGATTATGAAATGTTATAGTAAACGCAAAATGAAATGGACAACAAAAATTTTTGTTGTCCATTTATCGAATGATAGCAGATTTACAATTTTATTTTTTATGTATCGCTAATAGAAGTATTGGAGCTATAGGATGAAGGTATGAGACCAATCCAGCTTTTACCGGCATTTAAAACAAGTTCATTGCCTTTTTTATCGTATAATTTTAAAGGATTACTTGCTATATTACCTTTTTTCCAAGTAATTGTTTCATAGGTACCGTTCGAAATATAAAAACCTTCGCCACCAGTTAAATCCATGTCAATACGACCAGCTTCATCGTTGGAAATAGGCTGAACATTAGTATATAAGCCAATAACATTTGAAACCGACATTTGTTTACCGCCGTCTTGTGTCATAGGTGTGTTATTAATACGGTTATAATATAGACCGTCAGATTCATCATAGGTAAATGTATGATTATAGCCTTGAGCTGAAAAATAAATATTTACTTTTTTACAAATACCATCAGCTAATTTGCGCTTGACATCTGGTATATTAAATTGAAATGGGGAAGAGTAGGATGAGTTTATGTTTGTTTGAAATCCTTTTTGATTTATGGCATTGAGAATGTTTTGACCGGTTGTATAGCCGGTATGTTCAATGGCAACATTACGGGTTTGATCACGGAAAAAATTTGTGCTGTCACTGAGACCGTCAATATCATCTACATGATTGTTTGAAACGGAAGTATAAGCCTGCGGGCTGCCGCCCCAGTGAACGAAAATTGCATCCAGTCCATCAGCTAGTTCCACAAAGTCGTGACGCATACTGCGAACAGAGCCAATTTTAGGTATTTGGCTGACATCGGAAAAGAGCCACATCATACGCGTAGCGCCGCCTTCCACAAGACCTTCTATGACGATATCTGCTGAACACAATCCCCATTGTGGACGTGCAGATGGATGGTTATTAATCATAACTGCAATCGGACGCTGACCTTTCGCTGCATCTGCAAGATTATTTTCACCTGTTAGTGGATTAATATTTTCATATTTAACTTCTTCCACACTGCTGGAAACTGTTTCCGATACCAATTCCAATTCAGATGTTGTAGTGCTTGTAGTTTCTTTGCCACAAGCTGTTAATGATACGGCTAATAATATAGCCGCTGTAGAACCGATAAAGGTTCTGAAAAATGTTTTTTGTTTTTTCTCCACGTTTACATCTCCTCTTTATAATACTTATTCATTATACATTAAAATGACAAAAATAGAAACTAGAAATGATGAAATTAAATATTTTAAAGGATTATGCAGATATATAATTTTTTAATTGGTAAAAGAGATATTTTTTTATTTCAGTACGATAAATTTGAATAAGATGTATATAATATTATAATAAATATATAGTGAATGGGGATTTGAAAATTACATGTAAGGTTTATTTTATCACAGAGTTATAAATACCCAATAACGGTTTGTAAACAATATGAGAAAGGGTGAGAGGAATGAGTGGAAAAACCACAGGAAAAGTTTTGTCTGTTGAGGAATGTATGGAGGATGCCGAATTGCTGAAAGCGTTATCAAATCCAACGCGGTTAAGCATTATTAATCACTTGCTTATGAATAAATGTAATGTTGTGGCGATTGAAACTAGTTTGGGAGTTAAACAAAGTAATGTATCCCGGCATCTTTTCGTATTAAAAAGCGCAGGTATTGTAGAGGGGAAACGGGATGGAAATGAAATTTATTATGAGGTGATCAGTCAAAAGGTGATTAAACTTATTGAATTATTGTTATCTTTTAAAACATAAGTTCAATAAAAGCGTGTTTTAAATTGTAAACAAATCCTTTAGATACTAAGAGGGCAATAATGGCAATATTTGGTGGTGTGCTTTACCTGTAATGTCGCGTTGACGATAGTCAAATAAAATGGCCGTTGGTATTGCAGCATTTGTTTCAGGATGGAACGGAAAGAGCTGTAAATGAGTGATTTTTGCAATACGTTTTGGGCTTTCATGGATATAATTTGCTAAATAAGCCTTAATATGTTGTGGTACTTCATAAAACTGAAAAATCCAATCACGATATTTTTTCTGGTACGTATTATCTGTAAACGAAGGTAATTTTTTTGGTTTTTCATGGAGACAAATATCATAAATGCAAAGTTGTTCCATTTCTGAAGTGAAGATACGATTGGTTGATTGCCAAAACTCACGCAGTATTTCATAGTATTGTTCTTTTGCATGTTGAAGTAGATGATATTTGTTTTCCGTATAATAAGTGCCAAGCTGTGCAAAAAAATCAAAGGGAGTTGTAAACTGTTGCAGCATATGCTCAATGATATGGTGAAAACGGCCGCTGTTGTAATAGAGATTTACCATTTCTTCTATATCCTTTAAAAAGATGATTTCTTTAAATGAAAGCCATTTTGTTTCTAAAATTTCATAAGGAGCTTTTGGAGTGTATGTCATACCGTATTGATTTGCGTTTCTATGCATAGCTGAACCTTTCAGTACCTTTAAAAAGCCCAACTGTAATTGTTGTGGACGAATTTTGAATACCTGATTAAATGAATTTTTAAAAGATTCAATATTTTCAAAGGGTAATCCGGCAATTAAATCTAAGTGTAGATGAATATTGCCCCGATAGTCAATTTGTTTGCAAATATCTAACAATTGTTCCGTTTTCATGTTTCGAGTAATAGCAGACAGTGTTTGGGGATTGGTAGATTGTACACCTACTTCAAATTGAAATTGCCCTTTACGTATCTTGCTTAAAAATGAAATGGTGTCTTTATCCAAAAGTTCTCCCGCAATTTCAAAGTGAAAATTTGTAATACCGTTGTCATGCTCTTTCAAGTATCTCCAGATTGCAAGAGCATATTTTTTATTACAGTTAAAGGTGCGATCTACAAATTTTACTTGTCGAACATTATGTTTTAAGAATAAATCAAGACTTGTAAATACTTGTTCTAAAGGCATATATCGGACTCTATTTTCAATAGAAGACAAGCAGTAGCTGCATTGGAATGGACAACCCCGGGTACACTCAAAGTATAAAATACGATTTTTTTCCTTTTGGAGATCAGGATACGGAAAGGGCAATTGCGACAACGGAATGAGCGGTTCCGGATTGGTTTGGCATAGTGTACATTCATTACGGTAAGTAAATGACGGAACAGTTTGCGCACAAGTGCCGCTTTGCAAATGTTTTAATAGAGGAAGCAAGGAGGGTTCACCTTCGCCCCGAATAATACCATCTATAAAAGAGTGTTTTTGCAATAATTCTATACTGTTGTAACTAACCTCAGGACCAGCTAAAATCAATTTACTTAATGGTAAAAGCATTTTCAGTTGGCAGCATAATTCTAAAATCATTTCAATATTCCAGATATAGCAGGAGAAAATCATATGATCAGCTTTTGTTAGATATATTTCCCGTACAAGCTGGGGAATACGATGATTGATGGTATATTCTGCAATAGCCGTATTATTGAATCCATTTTGTTCTGCTAATAACTGCATATATCGAACAGCTAAATTTGTATGGATATATTTTGCATTAATAGCAATAAATAAAGTTTTCATGTTAGTCCCCTTTTTATCATGATTTATTGATAATTATAGCATATTATTATCAATAAATCATGATAAAAAGGGGACAGGACAGTATTAGTATTTCTCCATTAACATAAAGAATTCTGCACAAAGTGAAGATATTGTGATTATACCACTCACAATGATAAAAATATAAGTTTTACACCTCAATTTTATGTATTGCCTACTTATCTTCGACGATATAGTATTTGTTGTTGTATATAGATTTTACTGTAAAATACGATTATTTACTTGTATGCGTTTCTTATAAGGCAAATTTAATATACTAGATATACATCAAACTACAATATTATAAATTACGTAAAAGGAACGTGAGATTATAGTTCTGTAATTCATTTAATTGGAGATAAAGTAAAGAACACCGTAGCAATTGAAAACAGTAGCTGAAGTATTTCTTTGAATTTAGTTTGTAGTTTCTTATAACAAATATATTGTCAATATTTAAAGGCGCTTATATTGTATTATGTTTCAATTTTTTCCCTTGCAACGGACAGCATTAATTTAATGCGGTTTTCCTGATTTACTCGGGTTGCACTGGGATCGTAATCAATTGGAACGATGTTGGCGCGACCATCTACTTCTTTTATTTTTCTAATCATACCTTTACCGGAAATATGGTTGGGTAGACAACCAAAAGGTTGAGTACATACGATGTTTTCATATCCAGCATTGACTAACTCAAGAATTTCAGCAGGCAATAACCAACCTTCTCCCATTTTATTACCATAGCCAATTACATTTTTTACAAGTTTTTTTACATGATAATAACCGGTAGGCGCCAATAATTCAGGATAGTCCTGAAACGCTTTAATCATAATTCCTTGGAGAGATAATAGGTAGTCCAGTAAAATTTTATTGATTTGGTATTTTATCGAATTACCGCCATATAGCCGAATGTCCTCTAAGCGGTTATCTATATTATATAAAATAAAATTTACAATACCGGGTACACATACTTCGCAGTCTTGAGAAGCCAGAAATTTTTCTAAATCATTGTTAGCAATGGGCGCATATTTGACATAAATTTCTCCTACAATGCCAACCTTTACTTTTGGTGTTCTGTGTACTGGTATGGCTGCAAAATTTTTTACAATTTCCTTGGCGTTATGGGTAAATTGTGCTTTGGATAATCCCTCACCCTTGCTTAATTGCTTAGATAGCAGACTAATCCATTTATCTACCATGTTTTTAGTTTCGCCTTTGTTGTCTTCATAAGGTTCAATATTATTTTTTAGTTGCATTAACACATCGCCATAATAAAGACCAGAAATCATTTTCCTTAAAAAGGGAATATTCATTGAGAATCCGGGGTTTTTTTCCATACCGTTCAGATTCAAAGAAATTACCGGTACCTGTGGATAATTTGCTCGAATTAAAGCTTTGCGCAATAGATGAATATAGTTAGAGGCTCGGCATCCACCGCCAGTTTGTGTAATAATCAGTGCTACTTTGTTAATATCGTATTTACCGCTGTTTAAAGCATCGAGAAATTGACCGATGACCAATAGTGCAGGGTAACAGGTATCGTTATGTACGTATTTTAGACCTTCCTGTGCGATATTGGGACTAGCGGTGTTAAGGAGTTCTGCCTTATAGCCGAAGCTTTTCATAATTTCCAGTACCACGCGAAAGTGAATGTCAATCATAGTAGGGCAGAGAATAGTATATTCCTCTTTCATTTCTTTTGTAAACAGTAAACGTCCTGTTTCATCATAAACCAGTTCAGCCATTTTATCGGCTTCCTTTCCTTATTTTTAAATTTCAAGTTGATAAATATATATTTATTGTTCTAACGTTGCAAATAAACTGCGTAATCTAATTTTTACTGCACCTTGATTTGTAATTTCATCTATTTTAATTTGCGTATAAATTTTACCGTTGTTTTCAAGAATACTGCGTACTTCGTCAGTGGTAATAGAATCAATACCGCAACCAAATGATACAAGTTGTACAAGGTTATATTGCGGTTTATTACAAATATATTCAGCAGCGGCGTATAGTCTTGCATGGTAAGTCCACTGATTTAACACAGTGGTGTTTAATTTTGCCACTCGACTGCTAATAACATCTTCAGTTACAATATAAGCGCCAAGACTTGTAATTATTTTATCAATGCCGTGATTAATTTCTGGGTCAAGATGATAGGGTCTTCCACAAAGCACAATAATTGGTTTTTGATTGGCTTCAGCTTGTTCAATAATAGCATCGCCTTGTTTGCGGATCGTTTCAAAATAGCGTTCATATTCTGCATAAGCTTTTTCTGCAGCGGTTTTAATTTCTTTGAGACTGATACCGTCAAAATATTTATTTAATACACCATGAATTTTTTGAGGAAAATCTTTCTTACGGTGTACGCCCAGATAATCGTTGATAAAGATATGCCCCTCTAATTCCGGTACGTTTGCTGAGATCACTTCGGGATAATACGCAACAACTGGACAGTTATAATGATTGTCACTCAAACCTTCATCAAAGTTATAAGTTAAACATGGATAAAAGATGGTAGTGACACCTTCATTTAATAGTGAATAAACATGACCATGCATCAACTTTGCGGGATAACAAACTGTGTCCGATGGAATTGTATGCTGCCCTTTAATATATACATCTCGATTGGAAAGGGGAGAAGTGACAACTTCAAATCCTAACGATGTAAAGAATGCGTGCCAAAAAGGTAGCATTTCGTACATATTCATACCCATAGGCAATCCAATTTTACCTCTTGGACCCGGAATCGGTGTATAATTCAGTAGAGTTTTCAATTTTGTCTCATACATATTTGGAATATCAATGGAAGTATGCTGTTTAATTGGTTTATCGCATCGGTTACCGCCAATAAATTTACGACTGTCATTAAATTGATTTACAGTTAATTTGCAATGATTGTTACAGAGACTACAGGTTACCATTTTCACATGATGGGAAAATGCTTTTAGTTTTTGAATGTTTAGCATGTTGCCTTTTGAACGATTATGTTCTTTTGCATATACAGCCGCACCGTATGCTCCCATAAGACCGGCGATATCGGGGCGGATGACATGAACACCCATTTCTTCTTCAAAAACACGTAAAACGGCATCGTTTAGGAAAGTACCGCCTTGCACCACAATATGTTTACCCAGTTCGTCTGGAGAGGCTGCGCGAATGACCTTGTAAATGGCATTTTTTACAACACTCACAGAAAGTCCGGCAGATATATCTTCGGTAGTAGCGCCGTCTTTTTGCGCCTGTTTTACAGAAGAATTCATAAATACTGTGCAGCGTGAGCCTAAATCAACCGGGCGTTTTGCAAATAGACCTTTTCTAGCGAAGTCTATAATATCATAACCAAGTGTGTTGGCAAAGGTTTGTAAAAAAGAGCCGCAGCCGGAAGAACACGCTTCGTTCAAAAATATATTATCAATAGTGTTGTTGCGTACTTTAAAGCATTTCATGTCTTGACCGCCAATATCAATAATAAAATCGACATCGGGTAAAAAGGTTTTGGCGGCTGTGTAATGTGCAATCGTCTCTACAATACCATAGTCCAATCCAAAAGCATGCTTTAGTAGATCTTCGCCGTAGCCAGTTACAGCGCTGCACTTGATGTTTAGGTTTGGGTATTGTTCGTATAGATTAATAAGATACTGATTTATAATAGGAATTGGGTCTCCCGAGTTGCTTTGATAGAGCTCGTCTAAAATTTGATTTTCAGAGCCAATCAATACAGCTTTGATAGTTGTAGAGCCAGCATCAATGCCCAGATAAGCATCGCCAATATAGGTTGTTATACTGCCGCGTTTTGCCACAGCTTTTTTGTGACGCTGTTCAAATGCTTCGAATTCTTCAGTTGAGTTAAATAATGGTGGAATTGATAAAAAATTGCCCGATTGCGTATAATTTTTAATATTACCAATGGCATGGTCTAAATCAATGTTGTCTTTACAACTATATGCGGTGCCTAAAGCTACAAAGTATAAGGAGTTTTCAGGAAAAATGCCAGTTACATTTAAAGCTGTATTAAAGCTTTTTCGTAATTCTGATAGAAAGGTGAGGGGTCCTCCTAAATATACAATATTGCCTTTGATTTCTCTGCCTTGAGCAAGTCCAGCAATGGTTTGGTTGGCAACGGCATTAAAAATACTGGCAGCAATATCGCTTTTGCGTGCACCTTGATTGAGCAAGGGCTGTACGTCAGATTTGGCAAATACGCCGCAACGCGAAGCGATGGTATATATTTTTTGATGTTCCTGGGCAAGGTGGTTAAGTTCTTCTGGTGTTACATTTAGCAGTGTTGACATTTGGTCAATGAATGCACCAGTGCCGCCGGCACAAGAGCCGTTCATACGGACTTCCATACCGTTTGTTACAAATAGAATTTTAGCGTCCTCGCCACCTAATTCAATAATAACATCAGCCTCTGGAATTCGCTTTGCAGTGGCGATTCTGGTTGCATATACCTCTTGTACAAAAGGGTAGTTGCATTCTTCTGCAATACCCATTCCAGCGGATCCCGAAATTGCCAACTGTACTGGATTGTTTTTTACCACTTCATTTTTTAATTTTGTTAGTAGTGCAGTCATTTTCTCAGTAATTTGAGAAAAATGCCTTTCGTAGGACTGAAAACAAATTTTTTCATTTTCATCTAATACAACGCATTTAATTGTTGTAGAGCCAACATCCAGACCTATATTCATCATTTTCTTCACCATGTTTCTTTTCATACAAGTTCAGTATTTATATGGAGATCTATTTCATTGTTTTGTAAAAACTTTAAATAGCAGCCCATAAATATTTTCACATATATTTAACCGAAAACGACTTTTGTTTTTTCGATTTATATATATTTGAACAGGACGCATATATATGTTCACGAAGTACAGAATCAGCGATAGAATATTTATACATATAGAACAAGCATATCTTCCAAAATATTCCTGTTTGTTTCTTGTAAATTCGTTTATATAACGAATCAATCATAAAAAAAATAGCGTATAATGTCAATACTTCGAAGCGGGTTTTCTAAAATGTAGATTAAATTTGTATACTATAACTATATTTTTTATTGAATATCGTTTACAATGGTGAAGAGTCATAATAAAAAACGCTGCAAATACTGCAGCGTTTTTTATTATGATCCAACTAAGCGGAACGGGATTCTTTGACATTCCTTGGCTCAGATGTATACAGAGTAATGCAATCTTTTGGACAAACATCCACACAGGCACCGCAAGCGGTACATTTGTCGGAATCGATGATCGCTAGAAAATTTTCTATTTTAATTGCATCGTATTCACATACTTTTACGCATTTCATACATGCAATACAGCCAACGCTGCAGGTTTTATTGGTAGCAGCACCTTTATCATGATTACTACAGCGTATCACTGCCTGTTCTTTTAATGTAACCAGTTTTATGATATTTTTGGGACATTCTTTGATGCACATGGTACATGCTGTGCAATTAGCAGGATTGACAACTGCCACGTTGTTAATAACGCTGATTGCATCATATTCGCAAACATTTACACAATCTCCAAAACCTAAACATGCATATTGGCAATTTTGCATGCCACCAGACATCATTGCAGCGGCAGAGCATGATGGTATGCCTTGATAATCCATTTTTGTAGCAGTATGTTCCGGCGTACCATTGCACATAACCATCGCTACTTTTGGAGTCATACTAATAGGGTCGCCACCTAATAATTCTGTAATTTTTCCTATTACTTCTGTTCCACCGGGGGCACAGAGACCATTTGCGGCATCACCCTTACATAGAGCTTCCGCATAGCCGGTACAACCTGAGTAACCGCAGGCGCCGCAGTTGACGCCAGGCAAAATTTCTTTAACAGATTCTACACGTTCATCTACAGGAACACGAAGAATAATTGCTGCAATTGCTAATACAATACCCAATAAAAGACCAATACCGACAACAATTGCAACGGGAATAAAAATTTCATATGCCCACATAATATATAAACCTCTCTTAACCTAACATACCGTTTACAACACCTTGGAATCCTAAGAAAGACACAGCCAGTAGAGATGCAGCTATTAATGTAATGGGAAGACCCTTTAAAAAATTTGGGATATCAGCGGTCTCCATTTTCTGGCGAATACCGGAAAAGAGAATCATGGCAATCATGAAGCCAATACCGCCGCCTAAAGAACTAACAATGGATTCTACAAAACCATATTGTTCTGGACCAAGAGTTTTTTCAATAACCAACATAGTAACGCCAAGAATAGCACAGTTTGTGGTAATAAGCGGTAAATAAATACCAAGAGCATTGTAAAGCGGCGGCATAAATTTACGCATACTCATTTCAATAAATTGTACAAGCGCTGCAATAATAAGAATGAATACGACTGTTTGCATATAGTCAAAGCCTAATGGTAACAGTATAAACATGTATATGGGCCATGTAACCGCAGTGGCAATCAGCATAACAAATACAACGGCTAGGCTCATCCCCATGGAGGTATTAAATTTTTTAGAAACACCTAAAAATGCACAAATGCCTAAAAATTTACTTAATATTAAATTTTCAGTTAAAATACCGGCAAGGAAAATAGAAACAAGTCCTTTAACCATTAGCACAATTATCACCCTCCTCTTGTACAGATTTGGAACATGAACTTCCCATTGGGCAAGCTCCGCAGCCGTCAAGACTACTGCAACCTGCCTGAACTTTTTTATCCTTTGTCAGTTTGTTTACAACCGCTACTAAAAGACCATAAACAAAGAAGCCGCCGGGAGGAAGAATAAAAATAATAATCGGATCCATAAACATGTTTGTAATAGGAAAACCAAATAAAGTGCCGGCGCCAAAAAACTCACGAATGCATCCCATAGCAAATAGAGAGGCAGTAAAACCGATGCCCATTCCCAAACCGTCTAAAATGGATGGAAAGATGGCGTTTTTACCTGCAAAGGCCTCTGCACGACCTAAAATAATACAGTTTACGGTAATTAAAGGTAAATAAATACCAAGTGATTGATCAAGGGCAGGTGCAAAAGCCTTCACCAACAATTGAACAACAGATACAAAGCCGGCAATAATGGTAATATAAGCAGGAATACGTACTTTATCGGGAATTATCTTTCGGCAAGCTGAAATAACAAAATTGGAGCAAATTAAAACGACTGTAGCGGCTGCGCCCATACCTAATGCGCTGATAGCGCTAGTAGTAACAGCTAGTGCGGGACAAGTACCCAGTACAAGGCGAAAAACAGGATTTTCTTTCAAAATACCTTTTATAATTTCTTTTTTACTACCTTTAGCCAATTTAAGCACCCCCGTTTTTATTATCGTCTTTTGCCAAGGAGTTATCGACAAAATCAGTAACCTCTTGATTTGAAATGGCTGTATTGTCGGACACTGCGGAAACTTCTTTAGCTGAATCTATAATTGTATTATACTGTTGTATTGCTAAATTTACAGCGTTAGTTACACCGTTTGTTGTAATGGTTGCACCGGTTAACGCAGAAATTTGACCGGCGTTGACCTGACCTGTTTTAATAACGGTGAAACCATTTGCAGGTACAGGTTGTTTATACTGGTCAAGGTAGCTGTCATTTTGCGCGTTCATACCTAGACCAGGGGTTTCGTTTAAAGTCAGAAAACTAATACCTGTTACTTCACCGTCTGCACTTATACCAGTTAAAATACGAACGCTGCCACTACCACCATAACCAGTACCCTCTGTTGCAAAAACGTAGCCGTTGATAGAGCCATCGTCTTTTTTACCGATGTAATAAGTAGATTCGGCATCGCCTGGATCAAACGAAGTAGACCCGGGAAGGACAACAGTACGAGCTTTCTGCTCGGCTTCTAAGTTTAAAGCTGCAATGGTATCTTTTGTAAAAAAGTTTGTGACTGACAGGGAGCCCGCTACAATCAGACAAACAGCGCATAAAACAATGACGGGGATTGAAATATCTTTGGAGTTAAACTTCACTTTGTTTCCGCTCCTTTCGAGCTTTTTTCATACCAAAAGTTTTAGTACGAGTCAAAACCTCAATATATGGGGTTAGTACATTCATCAACAGGATGGAGTAAGATACACCTTCTGGTAAAGAGCCGAATAAACGAATCAACATGGTGATGATGCCGCAACCAATGGCAAATACCACTTTGCCTCTCCAGTTCACAGGTGTGGTTGCGTAGTCGGTAGCCATAAAAAATGCACCTAGCATTAAACCGCCGGATAGAATATCTACTAAAACGTCACGTCCGGTAAAAATACAAGCAAATCCAGAAATGGCAGCAACGGTACCTACAAAAGTCAATGGAACAAGCGGATTGATAATACGGCGTACAACTAAATAAATACCGCCCAGCAGAATTGCTAGTACGCTGGTTTCACCCATAGAACCGGCTATATTTCCAAGGAACATGTCTAGGTAAGAGGGCATTGTACCGGATCCTTCGGCAAGGATACCAAGAGGAGTTGCGGTGGTGACAGCATCAACACCACTAGTATAAAAGAATGGCTCTACCCATGTTGCCATGTGAACAGGAAACGATACCAGTAATACAATCCGGGCAGTCATTGCCGGGTTGGCAAAGTTTTGTCCTAGTCCTCCAAACATTTGCTTTGCGACCACAATTGCAACAACACCGCCGAATGCGGTAATAAAAGGATTAATATTTGCAGGTAAGTTCAACGCTAACAGAATCCCAGTTACAATGGCGCTTAAATCGCCTATAGTTTGTTCGCGTTTCATTACAAGACGGCAAACAAATTCACTAAGAACACAGGATGCGATGGAAACAGCTAGTGTAATTACTGCCCAATATCCAAAAAATACTACAGAGGCGATAACAGCAGGTATCATTGCAATAATAACATCTAACATAATTCTTTGTGTCGAGTTATTTTTTCTTAAATGTGGGGATGAAGACACAATCAATTTTTCTTTCATAAAACTATCAAGCCTTTCCAATCATTATGCCGGCATCATAAAGTCATGCGATTTTCGCTTCACTTTATTCAGATTAAGCGTTTGTTTTAACGGTAGAAGCAGTGGATTCTGTTTTTGCTTTTGCAGCATCTAATTTTGCTTTTTCCTCGGCATCCTCTTTACGAATAAGATTTTTACCAAGACGAATTGAGTGAACAAGAGGTCTGTTTGCAGGGCAAACGAAAGAACAACTACCGCATTCAATGCAGGTCATAACAGCCAGTTTACGCAAACGTTCTGTAATTCTTTTATTCATATTTTCTTCTAAGGCATATGGCTCAAGATGCATAGGGCATACTGTTACACAGGAGCCGCAATGAATACATGCAGTAGTACGCTTTTTGTTAATGTCTTGTTCGCCTAAAAAAAGAATACCGTTAGATTGCTTCATAACCTGGAAATTGTCAGAGGGAATAGCTAAACCCATCATAGGTCCTCCCAGTAAGATTTTCTGCACTTCTTCCTGATATCCACCGCAAAATTCTACAATATCCTGTAATTTAGTGCCGATAGGAGCAATCACATTTTTAGGTATGGAAATAGCCGAACCGTCGACGGTGATGCGTTTTGTAACCAGTGGAATACCAGTTTTCAGGTAATCTGAAATGAATCCCACTGTAGTAACGTTCATAATGAGGCAGCCTAAATCGGAAGGAAGTTTACCTGTTGCCAGTTGTTTACCAGTAGCCGCCTGAATCAAAACTTTTTCAGCGCCCTGCGGATAGACAGCACGGAGTGAAAGAACACCAGCGATACCGTTTGCGTTGCGAGAATCCGCTGCAAGTTTTTCTTTCAATAATTCAATAGCGTCTGGTTTATTGCTTTCAATGCCAATAATAATCTGTTTAATGTTCAGATATTTTGCTATGGAAAACATACCGTCAATCACACGATCGGCGTTTTCGAGCATTTCTCTGTGGTCAGATGTAATATGTGGTTCACATTCTGCGGCATTAATTAATAATGTATGTATAGTTTTATCTTTAGGAATTTTTACTTTGGCATGGGTAGGAAAACCAGCGCCGCCTAAACCGACGAGACCTGATTCTCTGACAGCGCAAACAAAGTCTTCGGTGCTGTTAATGACCGGAGGTTGAATATCGGGAGATAAGGTATTTTCACCATCAGATGTGATTACAATGGCGTCTACAATTTTTCCATCGGTCAGAACTACTTTCTCCAGTGCAGATACTTTACCTGATACCGTTGCATGAATCGGTGCAGAAATGAAAGTGTCGCTTTCTCCGATTTTTTCACCAATTAGCACTTGTTGACCCACCTTTACTAAAGGCTTACAAGGTGCGCCGATGTGCATTTGCATAGGTAACGTAACTTTTTCTGGTGTGGGAATAACTTCGGAGGACGCAGAGTGGGTATGTTTGCGATGCGGTACCTTAGCGCCTCCAAAGGTTTTGAATGGTTTTAATGGTATAGATAACTTCATGTTTATCCTCCTAATGAAAGGTTGAATGAACGTTTTTACTTACTTTGCACTGACAGATGAAACATGTTTGGTGACTGGAACATAGCGGTTGTCAAATACTACAGCAAAGTTATTTTTTGAAACGAGTGAATCGCGTCAGAAATATGTGACTTGGCATGTGCATCAAATCAAACTGCACAGCCAATTATCAATGACTCTATTTAAACAATAATTTAGAATTTTAATTTATATTTAATATTGAAAAATTCTAAAATGGTATAGTTTTTGTATATATGTCTCATTTAGCAGTGGTAATCGTCTTATAAAAAATTTAAGATATTGAATTAGATGAAACAGAAATCAAGCAGAATATATATAACAAAAAAGTTAAACGATATGCTTTTAGTCCATATGTATCTGCATGATTTATATGAGTATGTATTTGTAAGGAAGAAAGACAGTGTGTTCGATTGTTTTTATGGGCAAATAAATAGATTCCCTTGTGAGTAATGCTGCAAGCTGTAAATAGGTACAAAGATAAGGAAGAAAAGTCCAAAGAAAAACTCGGAGGATTCTTCCTGTAATATTTTGATGAAAATTGTCCGCAAGTTAAAAAATTTGATTTAAGCGGCTTAGTATAGTTATTTATAATTAAGCCTACGGCGATGTGCTCATGGCGTTAGCCGTATGGATCACAGCTGTGAAAGATGATTGTATAAAAGAGATTTTGGTGATTTGGTAATGTGTTTCTTCTAAGGAATATTATGTTATTATTTGTCGATGCTAAAACAGCTGTAACTACTTAAAATGATAATATGACTCCGTGTTTTTCACCAGCCGATACATCTTTTTCAAATTTTATTTCCCACCTGTTTATAGGGTGTTTATATCCATTTTAACTGATTGTTCAGAAAATAGCAATAATAAATACAAAATAGAAGCGTGTGATTTTGTACAAAAATTAATATAAGATACATAAAATTTTATACATTACATTTAAATTATGGTAATGATATTATAATATACAGGTTGGTATATCTTATTCTATTCTATTGCTTATTATCACAAATAACCAATGCGCATTTGTCAAAATATTGTCATTGAATCATATGTATTAAAAAAACTTGAGCCATCCAGGTGATTATATGCTGTTTTTCATGTTGGCGGCGGTAATAATCAAATCAACTGCTCCGTCAATGCCAAATTTGGAACTGTCAATAGTTAAATTGTAATTTTCGGCACAGTTCCATTTCTGTTCGGTATAAAAACTATGGTAATGTGCACGGTGCTTATCCTGTTTATGCAAAAAATCTTCAATTTTCTTTTCGGAAATACCATAAAGTTCAACGGCACGTTTTTTTCTAAATGCAAGACTTGCATGGATAAATACATTTAAAGTATGGTTATATTCTCGTAATACATAATTAGCGCAGCGTCCTATAATGACACAGGAACCGCTATTAGCTAAATTGCGAATGATTTCAGATTCCATTATAAATAATTTATCGTTAATATTTAGTTCACCAGAGTTAAATGCTTGATTTGTAAAAAATGAGGAACTGGTCATAAAATTTCCAAAAATACTTGTTGATGCCACTTCGTCATTTTCACGTAAAAATTTATCGCTTAACCCACTGTTTTTTGCGGCGATTTGAATAATTTCATGGTCATAATATGAGATGTTTAGTTTTTGAGCAATCTGTTTACCAATGTCACGTCCGCCGCTGCCGTACTCTCTTGAAATTGTAATGATTATTTGATTTTTCATTCTATGATCCTCACTTTTATATTTATTTCACTCAATTATAGACTTATTGGCAGGTTTAAATTTTCTCTAAACGAAATATTTAAAATTTTCTATTGGATGATTGGTAAGTATATATAGTTATATAGAAGAAACAAATATATAGAAGAAACAAAAAACTTGACAAATATCTCTTTACAACATATAATGTAGCAAGAATTAAAAATAACTGTAAAACTGATGATTAAGAATAGTAAGCTGATTCTGCTTTTTCAGAGAGCCGCCGATAGTGTGAATGCGGTAAAGCATGGCAGTGTGAATGGACTTATGAGGGCAGCGTTAAAGGGGATATGCGACGTCATAAACCGAGTAGCGCTTGACGGGAGTTCCGCCCGTTATCAAGGAAACACGTGTAACGTATAATATGCGTAGTGCGTGAAATAAGTGGGCAAAATGCCAATTTGGGTGGTACCGCAGGAGTTTTAGCTCTTGTCCCTGTTTGATTACAGGGACAAGAGCTTTTTTAATACTCAAATTAGTGTTGAGAACAGTATGGAGGTAAAAGTTATGAAAAAATTTACAAAATTATTTGCTTGTGCAGCGATTGTAGGTATACTGTTACTTACTTTCACTGCCTGCGGCAGTGGAGTAGCAGAAAATAACATATCAGATATAGGTAGTTCAAAAACCGATATAGCAAAGATTGGCGTGATACAGTATGCACCGCATCCATCGTTAGATAATTGCTATAAGGGCTTTGTACAGGGTCTTGCTGAAGGTGGGTATGTAGAGGGACAAAACTTGCAAATTTTGTTTCAAAATGCAAATGGGGAAACAAGCACCAGTGATTTAATAGCTAAAAATTTTGTATCACAAAAAGTGGATTTGATTGGCGCTATTGCTACACCTGCGGCTATGTCTGCATACAGCGCAACACAAACTGGCAATAAAGCGCCGGTTGTGTTTACAGCGGTTTCTGATCCGGTTGCAGCAGGTATTGTGCAATCGCTGGAGGCTACCGGCGGTAATATTACCGGTTCCTGCGATGTGCTTCCACTGGATGCACAGGTAAAAATGATTCGTGCGTTTTTACCGGAAGCTACCAAGATTGGTGTGCTGTATACCACCAGCGAACCAAATTCTATTTCGCATCTTTCTCAATTGAAAGAAATTGCTGCAAATTATAATTTTGAAGTTGTTGATCAAGGTATTACTTCCGCTTCGGAGGTGAATAGTGGTGTGAACACTCTGATTGCTAAAGGTGTTGATTGTATTAATAATTTTACAGATAATAATGTTGTAAATAATTTAGCTGTAGTGCTGCAAGCCGCTGAAAAGGCTAATATTCCGGTATTCGGTTCTGAAGAAGAGCAAGTGAAAAACGGTTGTTTAGCATCTGAAGGGATTGATTATGTAGCTCTTGGCAGGGAAACCGGTCTTATGGCGGCTAAAATTCTAAAAGGTGAAGCAATAGCGGTATCTCTGCCAGTTGTAACAGCAGCCTCCAGCAAGACTTACTATAATCAGTCTGTTATGCAAAAATTAGGTGTAACATTGCCAGCAGACTATGTAAGTGCAACGAATCTATCGGAATAACTTTATCCCATACAATAAGCGGGTAACAGGGAGGGGGCGTCTGATTATAAAGACGTTTCCCTTTCCGCTTTTCATCACCTGTTTGTTTTGATTTTACCATAGAAAGCGGGTAACTGCATGGATGTTTTTATTAGTTTGTTAATTAATATTTTTGAAGAAGGTTTTATATATGGTATTATGGCAATAGGTGTTTATATTACCTACAAAGTGCTTGATTTTCCGGATTTAACTGTTGACGGTTCATTTCCTTTAGGAATGTGTTTGACCGGCTTGTTGGTTTCACTAGGAGTAGATCCTTGGGTTTCTTGTATTCTTTCTCTGTTGTCAGGCGCATTGGCCGGCAGTATCACTGGAATTTTACATGTAAAATTCCATATTACTAATTTATTGTCTGGTATTTTAGTAATGACCGCCTTATGGAGTATGAATCTGGTCATAACTAATGACAGCGCAGTACTATCCTTTTTCAATAAGCCTACAATATTTAATTCTGGTATCGGCTCTTCATTTACCGGTGTTATGGAAGACTATAAAGTTTTGATTATGACTGGTGTACTGGTTATTATTGTAAAAATAATAATTGACATCTATTTAAAAACAAAATCAGGTTTATTGCTTCGTGCTGCCGGTAGTAATCCCCAGTTTGTTACGTCTCTAGGCAGAGATTCAGGTAAAATGAAAATATTGGGATTGGCAATTGGTAATGGTTTAACAGCAATGGCTGGTGGCGTTTTAGGTCAACAAGCAAATTCTGCTAATATAAATAGCGGTACTGGTATGGTTGTTATGGCATTGGCATCTGTTATCATTGGCACTACCTTATTTAGAAAGATTAAAATTATGAAAGCTACAACTGCTGTTGTATTAGGTAGTGTTTTATACAAAACCTGTTTAAGTTTGGCAATGTTGATTGGTCTTCCAAACAAATTTTTAAAAATGCTTATGGCGGGAATTTTTGCTGTAGTGTTAATTTCTAATAATATTTTGGGCGGAAGGAGGAAGCGTATCTATGATAAAACAAAAAAATAATATGCTTGCAGAATTTAATGGTCCAATAGTCAGTTTGCAGCATATTCAAAAGACTTTCAATCCTCATTCTGTCAATGAAATAACAATTTTTCAAGATTTTAATTTAGATATTAAAAAACATCAGTTCATCTCTGTAATTGGTAGTAATGGCTCTGGTAAGACAACAATTTTAAATTTGTTGTGTGGCAGTCTGGCTGTTGATAACGGTAAAATTTTGGTAAAAGGTAAGAGCGTTAATAAAAAGAAAGAATTTCAGCGTGCTAAATTTATTGGACGTGTGTTTCAAGATCCTGCTAAAGGTACATGTCCTGAATTGACAATTTTAGAAAATATGGCAATGGCCGAAGCAAAGGATAAGCATTTTGGACTTGCTTTTGGCGTTAATAGAAAGCGTATGGATTACTATAAGTCTCAGCTTTCATTATTAAAGCTGGGGCTGGAAGATAAGTTGCATGTACAAGTAGGTAGTCTATCTGGTGGCCAAAGACAAGCGTTAGCTTTGTTAATTGCCACAATGACGCACATTGATTTGTTGGTGCTGGATGAGCATACAGCGGCTCTTGACCCAAAATCAGCTGATAATGTGATGCGCTTGACCGATCAGTTTGTGAAAGAAAAACAATTAACAGCTTTAATGGTAACACATAATTTGAAATTTGCCATTGATTACGGAAATAGATTGATTATGATGCATAAAGGCGGCATAGTACTTGATGCAGCTTACGAAAAGAAAGACGCTTTACAAGTAGACGATTTGTTGAACCAATTTAATCAAATTAGTATTGAAACAGGTAATTAAATAGTCAATGAAAAAAGACTTTCTTATGAAAGTCTTTTTTCTAGTGGGGTATCTAATTTTAGTAAGAATAGGGATGTCCTTGGTAATCAAAGTTTGGATTAAAGTTTTTGTTAACAGCTCTGCTTTTTTGTAATTTCTTTTCTGTTACATGAGAATTTACTAAATCACACATTTCGTTGAAGGAGCTACATTTTGTACAACTGTCAATTAAAGCCATTTGTTCTTCTTGGGAAGCAAGGGCAAAATTCATCCTTGCTTCAGGATTTCGGGCTAAAACAGAGCCTATTCCCATAGGAATACTATTGTATTTTTTATAGTTCATTTTTTAATCACCTCACAATACTTATTGTGTCCATTGACAGCATAATATGATTTCCAATTGTATACGGCAAATTTTATATACAAACAGTGGTATAAAATATACTGCTTTGGGTATAAAAGTTATTTTAATTAGAAAAATATACTTATTTTTCATTTGAATAAAACCAATTATCCATTGAAATTCAAAAAAATTATTTACAATATAGTGAATATATGATATACTGGAAACATTCAAATTGAATATTTCCTTATCAAGAGTGACGGAGGGAACAGGCCCGATGATGTCCGGCAACCTACTTTATGTAAAGGTGCTAAATCCTGCGGTTAAGCCGACAGATGAGGTTTTAAATTACCGAACGGCTTTTGAGGCTTGTTCGTTTTTTTTATATTTTTTGTTTTAGGAGGATATTATGTCAAAATATTATTTTACATCCGAGTCGGTTACAGAAGGACATCCGGACAAAGTGTGCGATAAAATTTCCGACGCTATTTTAGATGCGATTTTGATACAGGATGCCAAGGCGCATGTTGCCTGCGAAGTAACTGCTACTACTGGTATTATTAATGTTATGGGTGAAATTTCTACCGAGTGCTACGTGGATATTCCCCATGTTGTGCGAGAGGTCATTAAGGAAATTGGCTATGACGACCCAGCTTGCGGCTTTGACGGTAATACCTGTGCAGTAACTACTTCTATTGATGTGCAATCTCCTGATATTGCTATGGGTGTTAATGAGTCTTACGAAGCACGTCATGGTGCAACAGACTGTAACGATAAAATTGGTGCCGGAGATCAAGGTATGATGTTCGGTTTTGCCTGTGACGAAACACCCGAAAAAATGCCCTTGGCAATTTCTTTGGCTCATAAGCTGGCAAAGCAATTAACAAAGGTACGTAAAGACGGTGTGTTGTCCTATTTAAGACCAGATGGAAAAACGCAGGTTACGATTGAGTATGATGGTGACAAAGCTATTCGGGTAGATACGATTGTGATTTCTACACAACATGATCCTAATATTGCTCATATACAGATTTGTGACGATATTTTAAATTGCGTCATTAAACCTATTATTCCTGCAAATTTGTTAGATGATCAAACCAAATATTTTATCAATCCCACCGGCAATTTTGTTATAGGGGGGCCTGTAGGTGATACCGGTTTAACCGGACGCAAAATTATTATTGATACATATGGCGGTTATGGCAGACACGGTGGCGGCGCTTTTTCTGGTAAAGATCCGACGAAAGTGGATCGATCCGGTGCATATGCTGCTCGATATGTTGCCAAAAATATTGTTGCAGCTGGTCTTGCAAAAAAATGTGAAGTACAGATTGCATATGCAATTGGTGTCGCCCGTCCAGTTTCTATTATGGTGGAGACTTTTGGAACATCTTCCTATTCTAATGATCAATTATCTGAAGCCGTTCAAAAGGTGTTTGATTTGCGCCCTACATCTATCATTGATACGCTTGATTTATGCAAACCGATTTACCGTAATCTAGCGGCATATGGACACATGGGTCGTGAGGATCTAAATGTTAGTTGGGAAAAAACAGATCGTACTGAAGCGTTAAAGCAAGCCTTGGCATAGGTATGTTTTAAATAAAGCATTATTAATACACAATAGTGTAAAAATTGATATTTTTAAATACAAGAATATAGAATTGGCTTGATATTGAAATCATTGTAATGTTTGTTTTGTAAAAACTACTTTTATAAAACAAACATTTTTTATTTCGTCACATACAATATATTGAGGTGATGAATATGCCCAGCTTAGTAATAAATATTTTGCTTGCGGTATTATCTGTAGTGGGTTTATTATATTTATATCAATTAATATCAGGATGGCTGCTGCGCTCCAAAAATACTTGTAAACAATATACTATTTTACAATTTGATGAAAGAGAGGAAGATGCCGAATATGTGCTTCGCGGACATATTGCAAAGATAAAATCTGAGCATAGTGAGCAGTATAGTTGTATTTTGTGTATTGAGGATACTCTGAATACTTCTATGAGACAGGTGTGCAAAAAATTAGAGGCAGAGTATCCTTTTGTTATTATTTGCAAAATGGATCAGATTCATGAATATATTACATAATGAGATTGCAAATATCAGCAGAAAGTATTATACTAAAACAAATATAGGAAACAGATTTCGGTGAGTCTATGCAAAAGGAACAACTGTTTGAACTGTTTGGTTCAGTGGAACGAATTATATTTAAAAATCAAAAAAATTCCTATACAATTTTGGAGTTGAATACGGGCGAAAATTTGATTGTGATAGTTGGCACAATGCCTTTTGTAAGCTGCGGAGAGGAATTGAAAGTCATTGGAAAATGGGTTAATCACCCATCTTTTGGCGACCAGTTTAAGGTAGAAGCCTTTGAACGTGCAAAACCTGCTACAACAGGCGCTATGCTGAAATATCTTTCTTCAGGTGCCATTAAAGGCATTGGCTCTGTAACAGCTGCAAAAATTGTAGAAATGTTTGGTGAAAAAACCTTAGAGGTTATTGAGCAGGAACCAGAGCGTCTTTGTGGTATTAAAGGAATTACAGTAGCAAAAGCAGAAAAAATTCATTCGGAATTTCTGCGTGTATTCGGTATCAAAGAATTGATGCTGTATTTGGGACAATACCACATACAGCCGGAAGAAGCCGTGCGCATTTGGAAGTGTTTTGGTAGTGAAGCGAAAGATCAAATAGAACGAGATCCTTATTGTTTGTGCGATGAGACGATTGGGCTGGATTTTGTGCGCGTTGATAGAATTGCTGAAAAACTGGCGTGTTCTCAGGAGAATCCATTTCGTTTGCAAGCAGGCATTTTATATATTTTATCGCATAATTTGAATAATGGACATACCTGTTTACCGGCAGATAAATTGATACAGGCAGCGTGTGGTTTGCTGAATGTTACTGTAAAGTTGTTAATAGATATTTTACAGAATATGAAAGAAAACAGATTGGTTGCTGTTGAATTGTTTGGAGAGCGGGAATATATTTTTATCAACCGCATATATGATGCAGAAACTTATTGCAGCCATAGGCTGATGATGATGTTGCAATACCCGGCACAGTCGATTTTGGGTGCTGAGGGGTATATTAGCGATTTGGAAGAAAAATATCATATTGCTTATGCAGATAAACAGAAGCAGGCAATTAACGATGCATTGGCAAAGGGAATTTTAATTTTAACGGGCGGACCAGGAACGGGTAAAACTACAACACTTAACGCAATTATACGTATTTTGGAGTTTGAGGGAGAAAAAGTGTTATTAGGCGCTCCTACCGGTAGAGCTGCAAAACGAATGAGCGAATTGACAGGTTGTGAAGCAAAAACAATTCATCGCCTGCTGCAGGTGGAGTGGAATGAGCAGGGCCGTCCGATGTTTAGTAAGAACGAGCGCAATCTGTTGGAGTGTGATGCGTTAATTTTAGACGAGCTTTCTATGGTGGATGTTGCCTTATTCGAAGGCGTATTGCGTGCGTTGCCCTTGGGATGCAGATTGATTATGGTCGGGGACAGCGACCAACTTCCGTCTGTAGGAGCTGGTAATGTGTTGGGTAATTTAATTGATACAAAGATGATTCCTGTGGTACAATTAAATGAAATTTTCCGTCAATCTATGAAAAGTATGATTGTAACCAATGCCCATAAAATTGTAAGAGGTGCTATGCCGGATTTGCACAAAAAAGACAATGATTTTTTCTTTTTACCCAGTTATAACAAGTGTACTATTGCAAATACGATTGTAGATCTTTATAGCAGACGTCTGCCGCAAACCTATGATTTTTCTCCTTTATTTGATATTCAGGTACTTTGTCCCAGCCGGAAAGGTGAATTAGGGACTGTTATGTTGAACCAAAGACTGCAGGAAAGAATTAATCCACCGAAACCAAATAAAAAAGAAATTACAATTCATCAATCCGTACTGCGTGAGGGAGATAAAGTTATGCAAGTGAGGAACAACTACAATCTACCTTGGACAAAGGAGGATGGTACCAATGGTGAAGGTGTTTATAATGGCGATGTAGGTATCTTATTAGAAATGAATCAGAAAGATGGCACGCTGATTGTACAGATAGATGATAAGCTGGTACTATATACCATGGAGGATGTATTGGAGTTAGAGCTTGCCTATGCTGTTACGGTACATAAAAGTCAAGGTAATGAGTTTCTCTCAGTAATTATGCCGATGTTTCAAGGATCACCACAACTGTATTATCGCAACTTACTTTATACCGGTATAACCAGAGCGAAGCAAATGGTAGTTTTAGTGGGTTCTGAGCAAACGGTAAAAGCTATGGTAGAAAATGATCGTAAAACAAAACGTTATACCGGACTGTATTATTTCATGACTGGGGGAGCCGGATATGAACAGACAAAGCTTACGTAATAAGCTGCTTGATTTATTTTTTCCACCTCGATGTGTGATTTGTAATGCCATTGTACATTCAGGGGCATGTGTATGCGGAAAGTGTAACGATAAAGTATTTCTATTAGACGATATACAAACTGCAAAGGTTAAAAATGAAAATTTTGACGGGATTTGCATAGCGCCATATTTATATGATGATAAAATCAAGGAGCTCATGATAGCGTATAAGTTTCAGCAGAAAACACAATATGCCCGTTTGTTTGGAGAAAAGTTGGCTGAGGCTCTGATTAAAAAGGAAGTAGTTTCAAATTTTGAATTGATTACCTGCGTGCCGATTTCAAAAGAGCGCTTCAAAGAAAGAGGTTATCATCAGTCTAAATTGATTGCAAAGTATGTGGCAGAATGTTTAAATTTACCTTATATAGATTGCATTTTAAAAATAAAGCATAACGGAGAACAACACTTACTGAACGTAGCCAAAAGAAAAGAAAATGTAAAAGGAGTGTATGATATGAGGGAAAATAAGCATATTACCAATAAGAAGCTTTTGCTAATAGATGATATTGTGACCACTGGCTATACTTTAGCGGAATGTGCGGCGTTACTTAAGAAAAAGGGAGTCAAAAGCGTCTTATGCGGCGCAGTGGCCTATAGACCCAATATATATCTGAACGATCAAAATCCTTTTATTATGGTATAGAGTGTAGGAGCGTTTTACAAAATATTTTTATTGGTCAGTTACACTGTAAAAAACTATAGAACGCTGAGAACAATCTTGCGTTGCCGGCAAAAATATTGTAACATGATAACGTAATATTCTTATAGATAGATGATAGGTGATAAATACGTGGCAGGTAAAGATATAGCGATAGATTTAGGCACTTCCAAAATTAAAATATATATGGCTGGCAAGGGTGTTGTGCTAAATGAACCGGCAGTTGTTGCGATAGATTTAATCAATGATGAAATTATTGCAATTGGCAGTAAGGCATATGCCATGTTAGGCAGAACTTCGGAGCGTGTTTCTGTGGTGCAACCGTTATGTCACGGTGTGATTTCAGATTATGATTTGATTCAATATACCATTCAGTCATTTTTAAAGCGGATTATGGACACCAAGGTATTTATGCCCCGTGTTGTTGTCAGTGTTCCTTGTGAAATGACAGAGGTTCAACGACGCGCTGTAGTGGATTCAATCAGTTCAACAGGCGTGAGAAAAATATGTTTAATTAAAGAGCCAATTGCCGCAGCATTAGGCGCAGATGTAAATATTGCAGAGCCGCATGGTTGTTTGGTTGTGGATATCGGTGGGGGTACTACTGATATGGCTGTTATTTCATTAAGCGGTATCGCAATATCAAAAACTATTACAGTGGCAGGTGATGTGTTTGATGATGCAATTATTAAATACATCCGCTTTAAATACCATCTTTTAATTGGCAAGCGCATGGCAGAGGAAGTGAAAATTGCAATTGGATCTGTTTATCCGAGAACTGAATTAATTAGGCACAGAATTAAAGGGAGAAATTTAATTACGGGGTTACCTCAGTATGCTGATATTTCTAGCGATGAAATGTTGGAATGTTTGCTGGAGCCTGCCATGAAAATTACTCGGGAGATACAACGTATGTTAGAGAGGACGCCTCCGGAGCTGATAGGTGATATTTTGTCAGACGGTATTATTGTGACGGGAGCATCTGCACAGATTTATGGTTTTGATAAACTAATTTCCCGCAAAACGGAAATACCTGTGCGTATTGCAGAAAATCCTGCGGAATGTGTGGTACTGGGAGCAGGAAAAGCGATTGCGTTCATAGGGAATATAGACAAAAAGGATTATGGAGCGCTGAATCCTTTAAGCGATGTGTATTAAGCGGGGTGTTTATGAATAAAACAGGTTGCCAACACTTGATAGGTTGACAACCTGTTTTATTATGCTTCTGTTTGGAGCGTGTTTTCTGATACCGTTTTAGTTGCGGATTGCTGTTTTTCAAATAATATGCTTTGCTTTTTGCTGTAACCATATTTATTTCGGTAGATAAACAGGAAAAAAATAGTGAAGATAAGCGTGGTGACTTCTGCAAATGGAACAACCAACCAGATACCAGTGATATTCAATAGAAGTGGTAATATTAGTATCCATAAGATAAAGAAAATTAGTGATCGGAAAGAAGATACTAAGGCTGAAATTAATCCATTTGAAAATGCGGTAAAAAGTCCGGAAGAGAATATATTAAAATGACAGATTAAAAATGCAAAACTAAAAATACGAAATCCATAAATGGTAGTGTTATATAAATCTGTAGAACCGTTAGAAAAAAATGCGGTAATTGGTGATGCAAGGGCTTGTGAAAGAGTAAAAGATAATATAGAAAACGCACCGGTAATCATTAAACTGTATTTAACAATTTTGTGAAGTTTTAGGCTATTTTTCTGCCCGTAATTAAAGCTGACTAGAGGTGATATACCGGAAGAAAAGCCTAACATCATAGAAATAAATAAAAATTGTGTGTACATTATAATGGTAAGGGCAGCAACGCCTGTTGTTCCAATGTATTGCAACATATAAATATTGAATAAATACGTTGAAATACCAGAAGAAATTTGTGTTATCATTTCAGAAGAACCGTTTGCACAACTCAACAGCAGCAGTTTTATGCTGCCTTTTGGTTTTGCAAAATAAATAGTTAATTTTTTAGAACTAAAGTAAATAAAGCTTAACATTACCGGAATAATCATGGCAATTTCGGTTGCGTAAGCAGCTCCGGCTATCCCCATATTCAGCGGTCCCATAAATACATAATCCAAAATAATGTTTGTAATTCCGCCAATAATACTGTTTATTAAAGCTAGATTTGCTTTACCAGCAGTGACAAGAAAAAATTCCAAAAATATTTTTGCTAAAGTAAGCATTAGGAATATTATGATTGTAAATAAATAGTCGTAACTATAAAAATATAAAGTATCAACTGCGCCTAAGAAAGAAAGAATAGGATTTATAAAAGTCAGAATACCGGCAGTGACTAACGCTCCCAGAATCATTAAAATAATAAATAAAAATGTAAAGCATTGGTTTGCTTCTTCTTTTTTACCTTCCCCCATTTTTTTTGCAACAATAGCGCTGCCGCCGGTGGCGAACATTATGGCCAAGCCCATGGTAATGCTTACAACGGGAAATACAATATTTAATCCTGAGAGACCGTCTTGACCAATAAAATTAGATATAAAGATACCGTCTATAATTGTGTAAAGAGACGTGAAAATCATCATAAAAACAGTTGGAAGAGAGAATCTAACCAAAGAACCTAACGTAATATTTCTTGCCAATGTGTGCATATACATACCTCCTAATTGCTTGACACATGGATAACTATTCTATATCATAAAGTATACAGTAACTGGATAGTCAAGGGGTTTTTGTATGAATGAAAATACTCAACATAAAATATCAATAGGAATGTTTGCAAAGCTATGCGGTATACCTAAAAAAACGTTATTATATTATGATAAGATAGGGTTATTTCAGCCAGATTACGTAGCAGAAAACGGTTATCGCTATTATTCTTATCGGCAGTTCGACCTGCTGTTTGTTATTTTAGGATTACGTGGGGTAGGCATGCCGCTGAAAGAAATCAAATCGTATGTAGACCATCGAACACCGGAAGATATGATGCGTCTATTTGTGCGGGAAGATCGTAAATTGCAGCAGGAAATTAAAAGGATGAAATCGACCCGCCGATTTTTACAAACACGAATTGAACTAACGAGGCAGGCTTTGCAAACTAATACTGAAATTATACGATTAGAGGAACACGAAACAGAGCATTTGGCGGTAACCAACACAAGTCAGTTGCAATCACAAAAAGATATTTCAGCAGCATGGAGAAATCATATACAGCGATATATGGAAAATGGTATGAATATAGGTTATCCTGACGGCACTATGGTACGTGTGGAGGATATTCAAAAGGGAAATTATTTAAAATATGCGTATTTTTTTACGAAAACTGATCGCTTTTTTGAAGAAGTGGATTTTTTTGAAAAGTCAAAAGGTTTATATTTGACGGCGTTTCATAAGGGATCCTATGATGAAACCGGAATTACGTATGATCAATTGTTAAGCTATGCAAAAGAACGAGGTATTGAATTATATGGATATGCTTTTGAGGAAGGTTTATTAGATGAGTTGGCAGTGCAGACGGCTAAGGATATGCTCATGAAAATTTCAATTCGTGTTAAGGAGACTTCTGATGTATTACGATAACATTGTAAAAGGTAAGTTTTTAGCAAGACCGAATCGATTTATTGCTTGCGCTTTGGTAAATGGAGAAGAAGTGCTCTGTCACGTAAAAAATACAGGCCGCTGCAAAGAGTTGTTGATTCCGGGCACTGATATTTATTTGCAGCGTCATAATAATGTCAATAGAAAAACACAGTATTCTTTAATTGCAGTGCGAAAAGGAGAACGGTGTATTAATATAGATTCTCAAGCGCCAAATATAGTTGTGAAAGAGTGGCTGCAAGCTGGAAATTTGATAAACGGTATAAAACTGCTGAAAAAGGAGCAGTATTTTGGTGATTCCCGTTTTGATTTTTATGTAGAGGGGCAAAGGAGATCGGCTTATATAGAGGTAAAGGGGGTTACATTGGAAGTGGATAGAATAGCTTTGTTTCCGGATGCACCTACCCAGCGAGGAATCAAGCATATTCATGAATTATGTAAATGTATAGATGCCGGATTTGATGCTTATATTATATTTATCATACAAATGGACGGTGTAAACTATTTTACTCCCAATATAAAAACACATTACGCTTTTGCAAAGGCGTTAAAAACAGCGAGAGATTACGGTGTACATATTTTAGCGCTAGATTGCAATGTGTCTGCCGATACACTAACGATTCAATCAGAAATACCAGTTTGCTTGCCATAGTGTTTTACGGTATCATAGAAAATATGAGTTTTTGCAGCGAGTCAGGTCAATGATAGCAAGTCATAGCTCTTATAGAATATGGGCGTATACTTCAAATGGGCACAGAATCAGTGTGTTTGTTTTTTATACCAGTTTTATAGTAAAAATAAAACAGCGACGAAAGCCACTGTTTATAAAAAGGTTAGATTTTGTCCACTGGTATAAAGCTTTTTTTATTATCTGTCATTTTATAAAAATGGTGTTTGCCGCAATCCCAGCATACCATTTCAAAGCTGGTGAAGTTTTCTCTGTCTTTAAAGGCGTTCATGGCGCGTCCGCCGCATACGGGACAAGTTTTTGGTGTGAATTCCGGCGGCTCTTTTCTTGTCAATGACATGTTAAAGTCCTCACTTTCATAAATTTGTATTTAGTCAATATTATTATATCTGTAAATATAGTGTTTTTCAAGAGATGCTCATATGATTGATAAATTTTCATTAGTTATGGTTTAAGATAAACACTTTATACATAATGATCGAAAGGTTAAAATTGTAAATAATTTATGAAAACTGCTTTTTATCATAAAAACCTCTTGATTTTTTGTAATAAAGTAGTTAAAATAGTTTTAGCACTCTAAATTAAAGAGTGCTAAATAAAAGCGATGATATATTGACTTTAAGGAGGAAATATTTTATGACTATTAAACCACTTTCTGACAGAGTATTGATTAAAATGACAGAGGCGGAGGAGACGACAAAGAGCGGCATTGTTCTGGCAAGCGCGTCTCAAGAGAAACCGCAGATTGCTGAGGTAATTGCAGTAGGACCCGGCGGACTGGTAGACGGAAAAGAAGTTCAAATGCAGGTTAAAGCCGGTGATAAAATTATCTTTAGCAAATATGCTGGCACAGAGGTTAAGGTTGACGGTCAGGAATATACCATTATTCGTCAAAGTGATATTTTAGCAATTGTTGATTAAATGTGTTGATATATTTTACATCATATAATATTTAGGAGGAACTAAACTAATGGCAAAAGAGATTATTTATGGTGAAGAAGCAAGAAAAGCATTATTGAAAGGTATTAACCAATTAGCAGATACCGTTAAAATTACATTAGGTCCTAAAGGCTGTAATGTGGTGTTAGATAAAAAATTCGGCGCACCTCTTGTAACAAATGACGGTGTTACCATTGCAAAAGAAGTTGAACTGGATGATCCGTTTGAAAATATGGGCGCTCAGTTGGTAAAAGAGGTTTCTATTAAAACAAATGATGTTGCCGGTGATGGAACCACAACAGCTACCTTGCTTGCACAGGCTTTAATTCGTGAGGGTATGAAAAACGTTACAGCAGGTGCAAATCCAATGATCTTAAAAAAAGGTATTCAGTCAGCTGTTGATACAGCGGTTCAGACATTGACTGAAAACTCTAAAAAAGTAACCTGCTCTGAGGACATTGCCCGTGTTGCAACGATCTCAGCAGCAGATGAGTTTATTGGAAACTTGATTTCAGAGGCTATGGATAAAGTAACTGCCGACGGCGTTATTACAGTAGAGGAATCTAAAACAGCAGAGACATATTCCGAGGTGGTAGAAGGTATGATGTTTGACCGGGGATATGTAACACCTTATATGGTAACCGATACTGATAAAATGGTTGCAGAGTTAGATGATGCTTATGTGTTAATTACTGATAAGAAAATTTCAAATATTCAAGAGATTCTTCCTATTTTAGAACAAATTGTACAATCGGGTAAAAAACTGCTGATTATTGCAGAGGATATAGAAGGAGAAGCGCTGACAACTTTGATTTTAAACAAACTGCGCGGTACCTTTACCTGTGTGGCAGTAAAAGCTCCAGGATTTGGCGATAGAAGAAAAGAAATGCTGCGTGATATTGCTACACTCACAGGCGGGCAGGTGATTACTGAAGAATTGGGTCTTGATTTAAAAGAAACAACGGTAGATCAACTCGGTCGCGCACGCCAGATTAAAGTAGATAAAGATAACACCATTATAGTAGATGGTGCAGGTGATTCTAGTGAAATTAAGGCAAGAGTTAATCAGATTCGTGCACAGCTAGAGGCAACTACTTCTGAATATGATCGTGAAAAATTGCAAGAGCGTTTGGCAAAGCTGGCTGGCGGTGTTGCTGTTATTAAAGTAGGCGCTGCTACTGAAGTAGAAATGAAAGAGAAGAAGCTCCGTATTGAAGATGCGCTTTCAGCTACAAAAGCTGCAGTTGAGGAGGGAATTGTAGCCGGTGGTGGTACTGCCTTAATGAATGCAATTCCTGCAGTTGCTAAATTGGCTGAAACTACTGAAGGTGACGAGAAAACAGGCGTCCAGATTGTGTTAAAAGCATTAGAAGAGCCAGTTCGTCAAATTGCAGCGAATGCAGGTCTTGAGGGCTCAGTGATTGTTTCTGGTATTAAAGAGGCAAATAAAGTCGGTTATGGCTACGATGCGTTAAAGGAATCCTATACAGACATGCTTTCTGCAGGTATTGTGGACCCGACTAAAGTCACACGTTCCGCACTGCAAAATGCGGCTTCAATTGCAGCTATGGTACTTACAACGGAATCTTTGGTTGCAGATAAAAAAGAACCTGCTGCTCCAGCGCCTGCTATGCCAATGGATCCGGGTATGGGCGGTATGTATTAATATTGTACAATATATATTTAATATTCTTAAAAAAGCGCCTATCAAACAGCGCTTTTTTATTATATCGGTTTAATTAAATAACGATATATGAAATACAATATTTATTACATATAGAATCTATCTTTTACATTTTTATATGGTGATAATATGTAAAAAACAAGATAAAATGTTACAAGAAATATATTAAAATACATATAATCTTATGGTAACTATACAAAAAAATATCTATCAACAAACTACTATTGAAATTATTGTAAAAATAAAATACAATAATAGCAAATCATGTTTAAATGGAGGTGGAATGGAATATGCTAACATTACTGCATGCGCCATTCTGCTTTTTAACAATTTGCAATAAGTAATAAAAGGCTACGATGTGCATTGGTTTGCGCCGTAGCCTGTTTTTTGTTGTACCATTGTAAACGTGAGATTGAACGAAAATTAAAAATAAGAGGTGACCAGTGATGTCAAAAAAAGTTGCAGTTATTATGGGCAGTGATAGTGATTTTCCAATTATTTCTGGTGCAGTGAAAAAATTAAAATCGTTTGGTATCACCGTAGAAGTGCATGTGATGTCGGCACATAGAACGCCCCGCCAAGCTGTTGCTTTTTCCGAACATGCAAAAGAAAATGGATTTGGCGTAATTATTGCGGCCGCTGGTAAAGCAGCACATCTTGCGGGGATTTTAGCAGCACATACTACGTTGCCGGTTATAGGTATTCCAATTAAATCTTCAGCGTTGGACGGTTTGGATGCTTTATTAGCAACTGTGCAAATGCCTAGTGGCGTTCCGGTTGCAACCGTAGCTATTGATGGCGCCTCCAATGCTGCAGTATTGGCTGTACAGATTCTTGCAATTACTGATACACAGCTGGCACAAAAATTGGAATACATGAAAAAGGAAATGGAAGAAGAAGTTCAGAGAAAAGATACTGCATTACAGATGCAAGCCGAGGCTTTATAATAGCGCACATTCTATCATGGAGATCATATTTGAGGAGAAAATTGAACGATGAAAAACTTTAGTGGTAGCTATAAAGAGGCGGGTGTTGATGTAACTGCTGGCTATGAAGCTGTAGAATTGATGAAACAGCATGTTGCACGTACAAATATACCTGGTGTTGTTTCAGGAATCGGCAGTTTTGGCGGATTATTTCAGCCGAATTTTTCAGGTATGAAAGCGCCGGTTTTAGTTTCGGGTACGGATGGAGTCGGTACAAAATTACGGTTGGCTTTCTTAATGGACAAGCATGATACCATCGGAATAGATTGCGTAGCTATGTGTGTAAATGATGTGATATGTTGTGGTGCACAACCTTTGTTTTTTTTAGATTATCTTGCTGTTGGAAAAAATTTTCCAGAAAAAATTGCAAAAATTGTTTCTGGAGTTGCGGATGGCTGCGTACAGTCTAACTGCGCATTGGTTGGTGGAGAGACAGCGGAAATGCCAGGGTTTTATCCAATTGATGAGTATGATTTAGCGGGTTTCTGTGTTGGTATGGTAGACCGAGATAATGTAATAGATGGTTCTAATATGGAGCAGGGAGATGCAATTATTGGTATACAATCTTCCGGAGTCCATTCTAATGGATTTTCTTTAGTACGGAAAATATTTGATGTGAATCCACAAAATCTTAAGAAGTATTATCAGGAGCTTGGTATGTCTTTAGGTGAGGCATTGCTTACACCGACAAAAATTTATGTGCGTGCTATATTATCCTTGATGCAAAATTGTAACGTAAAGGCTGTTTCTCATGTAACTGGGGGAGGTTTTTATGAGAATTTGCCTCGTATGATGAAACAGGGGTATACCGCTAGAATTAAAATAAACTCTTTTCCAACTTTACCAATTTTTGATTTAATTCAGAAGGTAGGAAATGTGCCGACTCCTGATATGTACAGCACCTTTAATATGGGAATTGGAATGTGTGTTGTAGTGCCTAAAGAGCAAAGCGAAAAAGCAATTGCATTTCTAAAAACAAGTGGTGAAGAAGCCTTTTTCATCGGTACAGTGGAAAAAGGTGAAGAGGGTGTTGTGTTATGTTGAAAATTGCCGTTTTAGTTTCTGGCGGCGGTACAAATTTACAGGCTTTAATTAATGCTAGTAAAAAGGGCGAAATTGTAAATGGTGAGATTGCTTTGGTTATTTCCAGTAATCCTGATGCCTTTGCTTTAGAACGTGCAAATAGAGCGGGTATACCATCAAAAATTTTGATTCGTAAACAGTATGCCAGTATGCGGAAATATGATGATGCGCTTATTGAGCTGTTGAAACAATTTCAAATTGATTTAGTGGTTTTGGCTGGATTTATGACCATTATCAGTGACCGTGTAATTCGTACTTACTGTTATCGTATTATCAATATACATCCATCCTTAATTCCAGCTTTTAGTGGTGAAGGTTTTTATGGATTACACGTACACAAGGCGGCATTGGACCGTGGGGTGAAAGTAACTGGTGCAACTGTTCATTTTGTAAATGAAATTTGTGATGGAGGTCCCATTATTTTGCAAGAATCTGTTGCAGTAATGGAGGATGATACACCTGAAACTTTGCAAAAGCGTGTGATGGAAGAGGTAGAATGGAAGCTGTTGCCTAAGGCGGTTTCTCTGTTTTGCCAAGGTAAGCTGGAAATCCACAACGAACGTGTGATCATAAAAACGAACGTATGATATAGGTGAGGAATCAACATGGAATTAAAAAATATTAACGAAGTCTTAAAGGGCAATGCGTATCCTGGTCGGGGCATTATAATTGGAAAATCACATGACGGCAAACATGCTGTAATTGCTTATTTTATTATGGGGCGCAGTGAAAACAGCCGTAACCGTGTATTTGTAGAAGATGGTTTAGGGATTCAAACAAAAGCTTTTGATGCATCCAAATTAACAGATCCGTCTTTAATTATTTATGCACCGGTACGTGTGGTGGGCAATACTACAATCGTAACCAACGGTGATCAAACCGATACTATATATGATACCTTAGTGCAGGGTGGTACCTTTGAAGATGCTTTACGCACTCGTACATTTGAGCCTGACGAACCAAACTTTACGCCAAGAATTTCTGGCCAGGCGGTAATGACGCAAAACAGCTTTCAATATAAGCTCTCTATTTTAAAAAGTTATTATGGAAATCCCAGTGGCGCACTGCGCACTTTTTATGAGTATGTAAAACCTATAAACGGTGAAGGACATTTTATTCATACGTATTGCTGTGATGGCAACCCAATCCCTTCTTTTGAGGGAGAGCCGGTACGCATCGCTATTGAAAACCATATTGATACTTTTACCGATGGTATTTGGGAAAATCTGAATATGGAAAATAAGGTATCTTTGTTTACGCGTTTTATCAATTTAGAAAATGGTATTGTAAAAACCAGAATTGTAAATAAAAATCAGTAACGGAGGACAAAATGTATGCCAAACGAATTGATGCTGAAATATGGATGCAATCCTAATCAAAAACCATCCCGTATTTTTATGAAAGATGACTCTCATTTACCAATTACTGTGCTCAACGGTAAACCTGGATATATCAATTTTATGGATGCTCTTAATAGCTGGCAGCTTGTAAAGGAGCTGAAAGAGGCAACCGAATTACCAGCAGCAGCTTCTTTTAAGCACGTAAGCCCGGCAGGAGCAGCTGTAGCAGTTCCTATGAGTGATACATTAAAGAAAATTTACTTTGTAGATGATCTGCAGTTATCTCCAATTGCGACAGCTTATGCAAGAGCACGTGGCGCTGATCGTATGTCATCCTACGGTGATTTTGTAGCGTTATCCGATGTATGTGATGTGCAAACTGCTACACTGTTAACCAGAGAGGTTTCGGATGGTGTAATTGCACCTGGTTATACGCAGGCGGCTCTAGATATCTTGAAAACAAAGCGTAAGGGTAGCTATAATGTGCTTCAAATAGATGAGAATTATCAACCTGCTGTCATTGAGCATAAAGATATTTACGGTATTACTTTTGAGCAGGGTAGAAATAATATTCAGATAAACGATCAAATGCTGCAAAATATTGTGAGCGATAACCAAACTTTGCCTGAAGAAGCAAAACGCGATTTGCTAATTGCGTTAATTACACTTAAATATACGCAATCTAACTCTGTTTGTTATGCGAAAGACGGACAAGCCATTGGTATCGGGGCAGGTCAACAATCTCGTATTCATTGTACTAGACTTGCTGGAAATAAAGCGGATATTTGGTTTCTGCGTCAGCATCCCAAGGTTTTAAATCTGCCTTTTAAAGCAGATATTCGTCGTCCGGATCGCGATAATACAATTGATGTATATATTTCTGATGACGATATGGATGTGTTGGCAGACGGTATATGGGAATTGTTTTTTACAGAGAAGCCGGAACGGTTTACAAGAGAGGAAAAACGTGTATGGTTAGATAAACAAACAGGGGTATCTCTTGGTTCTGATGCGTTTTTTCCATTTGGTGATAATATTGAGCGTGCGCATCGCAGCGGTGTATCTTATATTGCAGAGGCCGGTGGATCCATCCGTGACGATCATGTTATAGATACTTGTAACAAATATCAGATATGTCTGGTATTTACTGGTGTACGATTGTTTCACCATTAAATATTTTAAAGAAAAAAGGAAGGTAGCTGTTAATGAAGGTGCTTGTAGTAGGCGGCGGAGGACGGGAACACGCCATTATCCGTAAATTATCTGAAAGTCCAAAGGTAGAAAAGATATACTGTGCGCCGGGTAACGGAGGAATTTCCTGTGATGCAGAGTGTGTTGCCATTAATGCCATGAATAAAGAAAAAATGGTTACGTTTGCAAAAGATAACCATATTGATTTTGTAGTGGTGACGCCTGATGATCCGTTAGCGGATGGTATGGTAGATATAATGGAGGAGGCAGGCGTTCCTGCGTTTGGTCCTACTGCAAGGGCTGCTATAATTGAGAGTAGTAAAGTGTTTTCAAAAGATTTGATGAAAAAATATGGTATTCCCACTGCAAATTATGAAGTTTTTGGCGATTCTGATGCTGCTTTAGCATTTATTCAGGAGCATCAAACCTTTCCAGTTGTGGTTAAAGCAGATGGTCTTGCTTTAGGCAAGGGTGTCATAATTGCTGTAGATAAAAATGAAGCCGAAAATGCCATTCGTTCTATTATGGAAGACAAAATATTTGGTCAGTCGGGAAATCAAATTGTGATAGAAGAATTTATGACAGGACCGGAAGTATCTGTGCTTGCTTTTACAGATGGCAAGACAGTAAAGCCAATGGTTTCTTCTAAAGATCATAAGCGTGCTTTGGATAACGACAAGGGTTTAAATACAGGAGGTATGGGTACTGTCAGTCCGAATCCGTATTATACCGACGAGATTGCACAGGAGTGCATGAAGACGATATTTTTACCAACAATTGATGCTATGAACCAAGAAGGAAGACCGTTTAAAGGTTGTCTGTATTTTGGTTTAATGCTAACATCCAATGGACCTAAAGTCATTGAATATAACTGCAGATTTGGAGACCCGGAAACACAGGTGGTATTGCCCAGATTACAATCAGATTTACTGGAGATTATGATGGCTGTTCGGAATGAGTGTTTGGAAGGTATTACTATCGAGTGGTCCAATGAAGCTGCGGCCTGCGTTATCATGGCGTCTGGTGGATATCCGGGAAAATATGAAAAGGGATGTGAAATCACAGGTCTAAACTCAAAAGGGCAGATAGATGATGTTATTATATATCATGCAGGGACTAAAAAAGAAAACGGTAAATTTTTGACAAATGGAGGTCGTGTTCTTGGTATTACAGCGATAGACGGAACATTGGAAAGCGCTTTGAAAAAAGCTTACGATGCTGTGTCAAATATTTGTTTTAAAAATGCTCATTACCGAACAGATATCGGTAAATAACATAAATAAGAGGCGATAGTATTCAAAAGGATGCTATCCTTTTTTTATTTACTACATTTATATAGAAATCTCACCGAGGGTTTCCGTGAAGAGTTCAGATATGCATACTTCATATCTGAGCTCTTATTTGCAATATAAAGCTTGTCTTTTGGCTTTATGTTTTGGTATACTATAGATACAATTCCAAGTATTTAGAGAGGGTAATGATATGAAAAGTGTGCTTAATCTTCCAAGCGGCTATCAGGAAATATTTAAAATAAATATGAAAGAAGATCGAAAGGTGATGTTGCGCATAAGTCTTTTATCTCTATTGCTTTTTGTAATACCTATGGTGGGTGCAGTATTTTTTGCTCCTTTGTCTGCTTTATTTGAAGGAACATTTATCAGTATTCTAATAAAATGGGTCGCTATTATCGTTGGAATGATTGTATATATTATCATTCATGAATTAGTACACGGTATTTTTATGAAAATATTTAGCAGAACAAAAGTAAGATATGGTTTTAAAGGGATTTATGCCTATGCAGGGAGCAGCGCCTACTATAGTAAAAGAGCTTATATTATTATAGCGCTTGCACCTGTTGTAATTTTAGGAGCAATTTTGGCTTTAATGAATTGCGTTGTTCCAATTTCATGGTTTTGGGTAGTTTATTTTATACAATGCTATAATATTTCAGGTTCAGCAGGAGATATTTATGTATCCTGTAAAATGGGCCGTATGCAGCGTAACATATTGATTCATGATATTGGTGACATTATGACTGTTTATACCAGTATCAATTAACTTTGATTATAATAAAATAAAATGTAAAGAGCTTTTATTTTTTATATGTTGTACAGAATAAGGAGATGCTAATCTGATGATTTATCAGGCAAAACCCGAAGACTTAAAAACAGTGACGAATTTAGTGCATCGGACGCTAAAAGAATGCTATCCCTCCTATTTTTCTCAACAGATTGTCACATTTTTTATCCATCATCATACAGAAGAAGCGGTAAAAGAAGATATTGTAAATGCGAATGTATTTTTGATGGAAAGTGATGGTTATATAGTTGGCACTGGTACAATCAAAGAAAATGAGATTAAACGTTTGTTTATCTTGCCGCAATACCAACACAATCAATTTGGCAGTGAGTTATTAGCTTGCTTAGAAGATGATATTGCAATAAAAGAAATTACAACTGCACAGGTGTATGCCCACCTACATATCTATCAGTGGTATCAAAAATGCGGTTATCATATCATAGCTGAGAGTGCAATTGATATAAATGGAGAACAACTGCCGTATTATTGTATGGAAAAAGATGTTACAGCTATGAATTTAGATCATTTGTATCAAGGGTTAATGTTTTAGCAAACACAAACATCATGTTGAATTTTTAATGGTGCAATTTAAAAGGTTACGGTATATATAATACTATATGCATAGAAAGGGTTTATCTATTGGGGCATTTAGGCTTTTCATATGTAGGTTTTATTTATCTGATAATATTGTTTTTTCCAAATATATTTTGGATAAAGAAAAAGCCAATTGGATATGCAGCAGAAAGTGAAAATAAAATCTTAAAATTATTTGAGCGGGTTGGCGAGGGTTTAGTTGCTTGTACGGCTGTTATATTTTCTGATTTTAATGTACGTTTAGATACTTGGTGGAGTTTATGATTGGTATCATCTTTCGTAATAATGATTTTGTATGAAGTGTACTGGATTAAATATTTTTGCAGTGATAGAACACTTAAAGATTTTTATTGTAGTCTGATTGGTATTCCAGTAGCGGGCGCAATACTGCCGGTAATAGCATTTTTTTACTAGGAATATATGAAAAAAATTTTTGGATGCTGATTGCTGATATTATATTGGGTATTGGACATATTGGAATTCAATTGGAGCACAGAAAACATTTTATATGTTAAAATACAATAGTTTTAAATGTATGAGCGATTCGTATTCACAAGGTTGGAATGCTTTGGTTTTAGGTATATTTAATTTAACAATTTACATAAATAATAGCGAAAAAAATCCACTGTAAATGTTTAGCAATAAGCTGTCTTACAGTGGATTTTTTATAGTTTTTTGTTTAGCAAAAGTTTATGTTGCAACCTCTTTTTTCGATGATCGTATCATTCTAGTCCTCTTTGTTGGCTAAAGCGCGCTCCAACCATGCCTCAGAAATATCCATGGCAAGATAAAGTCCATTTTTTTTACTTGTTTTAACAATCTGTTTTTTTGTGCTGATTGTACTGTCGGTACGCATCAATTGTATCGTAACTTCGTCTGCAATTTCCTGATTAGCAAGCACTTTAGTCGATTTAATATCCATTTTGATTACATATGGATCTCTCATATCTCCATAATAAATTGTATTTCCGCATCTGACAAGGGGTTTATCTTTATACGTTGGAAATTGGGATTCACTCGTTTTTTTAATCTTCATCATTCCTACCTCCTCATTCACTGTTTGAGTGTATATTATAGCATGATTGGTAGGAAAAGTAAAGAAAATAAGAATGTCATTGTACGAAAACAATGACATTCTTTATTAGTTTAAATAAGATTTTACTAATATTTGCAAAAGTTCATCTCTGTCAATTTTACGAATTAGACTACGGGCATTATTGTGCGTGGTAATATAAGTTGGATCTTCTGAAAGGATGTATCCTACAATTTGATTGATTGGATTATAACCTTTTTCTTGTAGTGCATTATAAACCATTGTCAAAGTTGCTTTAATATCGTCATCACGATTATCATTAAAAGAGAATGTCATCGTTTTATCCAGCATAGTTATATTCCTCCAATATAAGTTCATAATACAACAAAAAGTATGCAATTACAAGCAAAAATCTAAAATAATCTTATGATCTTAAATTTGCACCTATTTTTTCCAGTTCTTTTATCACTTTTTTCATTGTATTATTTACCTGTTCTTCGTCTAGGGTATGGTCGGCAGAGCGAAGCACAATATTAAATGCAACACTTTTTTTGCCCTGCTGAATCTGCTCTCCCTGATACACGTCAAATAATTGAATGTTTTCAAGTAAGCTGCCTGCTCCGGTTATAATTGCTTTTTCTAACACTCGTACCGGGATGGTTTCGTCACAGATGAGCGCAAGGTCTCGTGTTACAGCTGGAAATTTTGGAAGAGGAGTAAAGATTTTTTCACTTTGCGTATATGCAAATAAGGTGTCAACATCCAGTGAAAAGCAAATGATACGCTCATAGATTCCGTAGTTTTCCGCAACATTAGGATGAATCTCACCAATTATACCTACATGGGTCTTGTTAATTGTAATATGAGCACAACGTCCAGGATGATAGGAGTATTCTTCTGAAGTGGCAGTAAATTCATAATTAGAAATAAATAATGTTTCCAACAATTGTTCTACAATACCTTTTGCTGTGAAAAAATCCTGTTGATTACCGTATATACCAGCAATCAGTTTCGTTTTTTCACTAGGAAGCTCTTGCTCTGGTATAGGATAATATTCTATGGCAAGTTCAAATAATGCGATATCGCCGTTTCGATTGTTATAGTTATGTGCCAATGCATCTAACATAGAGGGAAGAGCAGTGGTGCGCATGATACTGCTGTCTTCTCCTAATGGATTGGAAATAGTAATGGAATTTCTCAATGGATCCTGCTGAGGAATACGAATTTTATCATATATTTTGGGACTTAAGAAGGAATATGTCATGATTTCACTCAGACCTAATGCAAGCATCGTATTGGAAATGACAGCTTCAAATTTTTGTCTTGGTGTATATTTGCCTTGTGCGTTACCTCGCAGTGATGTACTGGGGATACGGTTGTACCCGTAAAAGCGTGCAATTTCTTCTGCAATATCTGCTTTGTGCTCCAAATCGGGTCGGAAAGTAGGGATTAAAATCATATCATTTTCGAATTGGCAGCCAATTTTTTTAAGAATTGTTTTCATTTCATCCTTTGTTAATTGTATATGGAGAAACTGATTGATCCATTCAGTTTCTAAAGGAATTTTTGTTTGTTCATCCGATGTGTGACGCTCAATAATGATATCGTCCAAAACATCGCCGGCGTCCAACAACTCGACTAATTCACAAGCGCGTTCTAATGCAGGCAGACAATTGTTGGGGTCAAGACCTTTTTCATAACGGGAAGATGCATCTGTGCGCATCCCTTGATTACGGGCAGTGGTGCGGACAGAAGAAGCGTCAAAGCATGCTGATTCAAATACAATCGTAGAGGTGTCGTCCATAATACCGCTATATTCGCCGCCCATAACTCCTGCAATGGCTACCGGTTTTTTACCGTCTGCAATCACCAATTCGTTGCCGGTTAAGGTTCGCTCTACGCCGTCTAAAGTTGTAATGATTTCACCTTTTTTTGCATATCGTATCCGTATTTTTTGGTCTTCAATAAAGCGCAGATCAAAAGCGTGCATAGGCTGTCCATATTCAAGCATAACATAGTTGGTAATGTCAACAATATTATTAATAGGCCGTACGCCCATTGTGCGTAATCTTTCACGCATCCAGCGGGGAGAAGGCTTTACACGTACATTTTTTACAATTCTTGCACTGTAAACAGAACAAAGAGCAGGTTCTTCAACTTTAACATCTAACATTTCCGTGCAGGAACCATTTCCTCCTTTTACAACAGGAGTATGCAAAGTAAGCTGCTGCTCAAATGTGGCGGCGGTTTCTCTTGCTAGTCCGATCACGGAGAAACAATCGGGACGGTTAGAGGTGATTTCAAATTCTATTTTTGTATCGTTGAGACCGATTGCTTCACAGATTGGATCGCCGGGGTTACAATTTTCCTGCAAAACGAAAATACCGTCCTCAATAGCATATGGGAAATCATTTAGTGTAAGTCCCAATTCAGCTAACGAACAGAGCATACCATTACTTACCTCACCGCGCAATTTCCCTTTTTTTATTTTAATACCATTTGGTAAAGTTGAGTTGTTTAATGCTGCCGGAACCAAATCCCCGACAGTTAAATTGTTAGCGCCGGTAACGATTTGGATTGGCTCGTCAGCGCCAATGTCTACTTGACAAATTACCAGATGATCGGAATCCTGATGTGGAACAATAGATAAGATTCTGCCTACCACAACATTGGATATTTCTGTACCTTCCGTTTCAAAGCATTCAACTTTTGAACCGCTCATAGTCATTGCTTCGGCGAATGCTTTGGGTGAAGTTTGTATATTGACAAATTCATTTAGCCATCTCATGGATAGATTCATTGCAACTGTATTCCTTTCTTTTTTATTAAAATTGTTTTAAAAATCTGATGTCATTTTCATAGAATAAACGCATATCATCAATATTATACCGACGCATTACAACACGTTCCAGTCCCATACCTAGTGCAAAACCGCTGAATACTTCTGGATCAATACCGCAGTTTTTTAGCACTTTTGGATGAACCATGCCGCAACCCAAAATTTCAATCCATCCTTCCTGTTTACACAGTCGGCATCCATCACCATGACAACTAAAACATTGCACGTCTACTTCGGCAGAAGGCTCTGTAAAGGGGAAGTGGTGTGGACGAAAACGTACTACGGAGTTTTCACCATATAAACGCTTTACAAATGTTTCTAATGTGCCTTTTAAGTCTGCAAAGGTAATACCTTTGTCTACCACCAAACCTTCGATTTGATGGAATAATGGAGAATGGGTAGCATCCACGGCATCCGAACGATAGACGCGTCCGGGAGAGATAATTCGTATAGGAGGTTGACGTGTTTCCATAGTACGGATTTGTACCGGAGATGTTTGAGTACGCAACACTACGTTCTCGTTAATATAAAAGGTATCCTGCGTATCTCGAGCCGGATGATTCTTTGGAATATTCAGCGCTTCAAAATTGTAGTAATCGGATTCAACTTCCGGACCCTCAACAATGTCAAATCCCATGCCTATAAAAATCTCTTTAATTTCATCTAATACGATTGAAAGCGGGTGTTTTGCGCCTAGCTCCCGGCGTTTTCCGGGCAATGTAACGTCGATTGTTTCATGTTTTAATTTTTGCAGTAGTAATGTTTCTTTTAAATGAGAGACTCTAACTGCAAAGGTTTCCTCTATAGCGGAGCGAATATCGTTTGCCAGTTGTCCTATAATAGGGCGTTCCTCAGCAGAAAGCTTACCCATTTGTTTTAAAATAGCAGTCAGCTCTCCTTTTTTACCAAGGTATTTTATACGCAAATTCTCTAATGTCTGATGATCTTCCGCTTTTTCAATGGCCTGCAGTGCAATATTACGAATCGACTCTAGTTGTTGCTTCATAAAAATAAACATCCTTTCACAGATTTTGATTATGGAATGGAATACTGGAATAAAAAAGTCTTCGTCCCTAAAATAGGGACGAAGACATGATGCTCCGCGGTACCACCCTTATTTTTGTCAAACCAAACACTTCTATAACCTATAACGGGGTCTACCGTCACAGCTTACTATTTATTCGGCTGTGCCGCTCCAAAGGGAACTTGGCCATTTCCATACTGTAAATTTGCTTTCAGCTGCAACAAATCCTCTCTGAACAGCGGTGAATGGTTACTTTTCTTTTTCATAGCGTTATTTTTGTACTACTATATCATATTTTTGATTGATTTGCAAGGCTTGTACAGATATAGAAGTATATTTGTATAGATTTATTAAAATGACATGTTTATTGAAATGACAAAGTAAAGATGCTATTATAACACCAAGCTACGGAAGAAATGAGGTGCTTTGGATGAAAATTTGTCAACAAAGAGGCGCAGGCGTGCTTTTGCCTGTGACCGCATTACCCTCTCCTTATGGAATTGGTACGTTGGGTGCTGCCGCATATCGTTTTATAGACCGTTTAAAACAGGCGGGTCAAACTTACTGGCAGGTGTTGCCTATAGGGCCTACTGGCTTTGGAAATAGCCCGTATCAATCTTATTCCGCTTTTGCAGGAAACCCTTACCTGATAGATTTAGATAATTTGGTTATGCAAGGTTTGCTAAAAACAGAGGATATTTCCATGTTTGATTGGGGGCGGGATTCCTCTGTTGTTTCTTACGATAAAATTACAGAACATCGTCGTAATGTACTGAGGCTTGCCTATGAAAACAGTCATCATTTGTATAGTGTGGACTACCTTACATTTTGTCATGAGCAGCAGGATTGGTTGGAAGATTATGCTTTATTTATGGCATGCAAACATTACTTCCAACAGAAAGAGTGGATGCTGTGGGACAAGCAGGTAAAAGAAAGGAATGCCTCGTCCTTGATGAATTATCGCATATTGTTAAAAGATGAGATTGATTTCTGGAAGTTTTGCCAATTTGAATTTTACCGCCAATGGCATAAAATGAAACAATATGCAAATGAAAACGGTATTGCAATTATTGGAGATATTCCTATTTATGTAGCAATGGATAGCGCCGATGTTTGGGCTAATTCTACGTTGTTTCAGTTAGATGAAAATAAAAAACCAATTGCTGTGGCCGGTGTTCCTCCTGATGCCTTTTCCTCTCAAGGACAGATGTGGGGCAATCCGTTATATAATTGGACGGAAATGGAGAAAACAAATTATGATTGGTGGAAAAAACGTATGGTATGTTGTGCCGCTTTATACGATAAGGTGAGAATCGACCATTTTATTGGAATTGTAAGATATTATACGATCCCAGCAGAAGAAAAGAATGCTGTAAACGGAACATGGCAGAAAGGTCCTGGGGAAAAGCTGATGAATGCTATACATACGGTGCTGGACTCTGAGTATATCATTGTTGAAGATTTAGGGGTCTTAGTTGATGAAGTCATTTCTTTAAGACATAAGATGGGGTATCCTGGGATGAAAGTGCTGCAATTCGGTTTTGATGGGAATCCTTATAACGAGCATTTGCCTCATAATTTTCAAAATAGCATGGTAGTTTACAGTGGTACACACGATAATGAAACGATTATTGGTTATTTTACGAATCACCGAGCAGAGTGTATCCGTGCATGTAAATATTTTCATGTGAATGCATTGGAAGAATTACCGGAGGCGTTTATGCGTGGACTATACGGCAGTGTAGCTGATATTGCTATTCTGCAAATGCAGGATATTTTAGGCTTGTCTAATACAGCAAGAATGAATATTCCGTCTACTATAGGAAGTAATTGGCAGTGGCGTTTATGTCAGGGGCAGTTTACGGAAGAGATAGCGAATAAAATGAAGCAACTTGCTCATATTTACGGGAGATAAACATATGTATGTGTTACACAGATTAGGAGGGGCATATGAAAGCGTTGAGCAAACAGCAAATGCAGACATTGGAGCAACGGGCGGTTGAGGAAGGAATCCCGTATATTACCTTAATGGAACGTGCAGGAGGCGCTGTCGCAGAGTATATAGTAAAACACCATAACATTATAGGCAGACGTATTGTGATACTATGCGGAAAAGGAAATAATGGAGGAGATGGGTTTGCTACAGCAAGGCATTTAGAGGCAGAAGGTGCTACGGTGATTATTGCTTTGGTTGATGGCTTGCCTAAAACGGATATTGCGAAAGAAACCCTCTCTAAAATAAGGCAGACTAAGATACAGGTCTTTAGTATTATAGATGATGAAGAGTTTATTTATCAGTTGATACAGTCTGCCGATATTTTGGTAGACTGTATTTTTGGAATTGGTTTTCAGGGAAAGATGGATGAACGTATAATGCAGGTGTTAGAAACAGCAAACTTGTGCGGTGCAGATAAAATTGCTGTAGATATTCCAAGTGGGATAACTTGTAATAACGGAGCTGTGGAAAGCGTTTGTTTTAAAGCGGATGTGACGATTACGTTTACTGTTATGAAAACAGCACAGTTGTTGTCCCCAGCGAAAGAATACTGCGGAAACGTGTTGGTTGCAGATGTAGGGATTCCTCCAGAACTGGTTAATCAACAGGAGGCTGATATTGAGGTAACAGAGGAATGGCAAATTGTCTCTGCGTTTCAGCCGCGCAGACAAGATACTAACAAAGGAGACTACGGTCGTTTGCTGTGTGTTTGCGGTCAGGAGGGTATGGCAGGCGCAGCGGTTATGAGCGGCAGAGCCGCTTTACGCTGTGGAGCGGGTCTGGTACATATGGCTGTACCACAAGAAATATACCCGATTGTGGCAGGACAATTGAACGAGCCGGTGTATACAGTTTTATATAAAGAATCTTTATATAAGCAGTTGGATAAAGCAATGGAAAAAGCTACTGCATGCGTTATTGGCTGCGGACTGGGTACCGGATTCATGTCAAAAGAAATAGTTACATATATATTAACGCACTTCGGGCATCCAATAGTTGTAGATGCTGATGCGCTGAATATTGTTGCTGAAAATATGGAGTTGTTAGAGAATGCAAAGAAGTCTTTCATACTTACACCTCATCCAGGAGAAATGGCACGTTTGCTCAAAACAACGGTGAAAGATATACAACGTCACCGACTCCAGATTGCCAGAGAATTTGCCCAAAAATACGGTGTAACGCTGGTGCTGAAGGGTTCTGGTACGGTAATAGCGGCGGAACAAGGCAAGTTGAGTATAAATCTTACCGGCAATGCAGGTATGGCAAAAGGAGGAAGTGGAGATATACTGGCAGGTATGATCGGATCAATGCTGGCGCAGGGTGTAGAACCTTTTGAGGCTGCACGAACAGCTGTATATCTGCATGGAAAATGTGGTGACAATTGTGCTGCAAGATTATCTCAAACCGCAATGCTGCCTACCGATATGATAGAGGAATTGCCCAAACTATTTTTAAAATTTGAGAAATAAGGTGATGATACTTGAAAAAAGTAATGTGTGCTTTGTTTTATGGGTGTACAATATTAATACTGCTTATGGCAGTAACAGGTTGTCAAACGTCCGATAGCAGCGGCAGTATACTAAAAGCAGATCAAATTGTTTTTGATACAGTATATACTGTTTCAGTGTTTAAACAGGATCAGAGTATTGCTTCGGGAACTTTTGAAAGTAACGGTACAGAAATTGTTTTTACCGTATCTGAGCCGGATATGGCAAAAGGGATGACATATTGCGATAACGCCGGTGTTTTTACGATCTCATTAAATGGTTTTACATTAGAAACGTCAGCGATACTTTCTTCTGAATCAACTTGGTTTACGAAATTGGCTCATATTATACGCTATATTAGAGAGCAGCCTCAAACTCTGCAAGCACAGGGAAGCGGACAGTTTTCAGGTTTTATGGCAGATGGCACCGAATTTAAAATAACGACTTGGAATAAAGGTACAATTGAAAATATAACTTTTAATCAGTTTTATATTCAATTTTCATAAAAGCATGTGCAGAAGTTTTTTGTGTCTGCACATGCTTTTATATCGTTAGAATCTCTAATAAGTGTGAGTAAAGAAATACAAACAAAAAACCACTGAATACAATATTATGGATTAGGGCTTAAAATATTTGAAGATTTGTGATTAAAATTCAATAATTACGGTAAAAATAGAGTCAGGGCCCAAAACAACAATAATGCGGAGTGTGAAAAAATTGAATATAAGAAGAGGCGATATCTATTACGCTGACCTTAGTCCGGTTATCGGCTCTGAGCAAGGCGGAGTGCGGCCTGTATTGATTGTTCAAAATGATGTGGGAAATCGCTTTAGCCCGACAGTGATTGCAGCGGCAATTACAAGCCAGAGGGCAAAAGCAAATCTACCTACTCATATTATGCTTCATGCTGAAAATACAGGGCTGTCACGAGATTCAATCGTACTTTTAGAACAAATCAGAACTATTGATAAACATAGATTAAAAGAACGTATGGGGCGGTTGGATCATACGTCTATGACACAGATTGATCAGGCGCTGTCTATTAGCTTTGGTTTAGAGATGGACGAAGACGGTGCGATGCAACAGGCTACATAAATGCCTGTAACACATTGGGAGTTAAGAGTTATATAAAAATAATGGAGGGAGCATTATGCTTACAGCAAAAGAACTATCACTGATTGAAGATCAATTAAAGACCGAAAAACTCCTGATTATCAAAAATAAGACTTATGCTCAGTTATGTGATGATCCGGAACTTAGAAAAAAATGTGAGCAGATGGCTGCAAAACATGAAGAGCACTATCAGTCTTTATTGGGTTTGTTAGACTAAAAGGAGCAGTTTATGAGCAGAAAGTCAATGCGGGAGAGAGATCTATTAGAAGATATTTTAACAGCGCAAAAATATATTACGGAAACATACAATCTTTTTGCAAATGAATGCAGGCACGAAACGGTGCGTAATGATATTTTAAACTTATTAAATGAAGAACATCAATTAGAATCGGAGGTTTTTGACGAAATGCATCGTCGAGGTTGGTATCCAACTGTATTAGCAGAACCGCTGTTAATTGACGAAACAAAAACCAAATATGAACACGAAAAACCATAGTGTTTTAAGATAATAAAGAGTCAAATTATTTTGTTTGACTCTTTTCTTTTTGCGTACATTTTATGACAGAATTATCCTGTCCTGCTGACTATAATAGTGTTACAACTTTTTGGGAGAAGGAGGAAATTTATGAAACAGACTATCTATATTGATGTTTTGGTAGCGGTTAATATCTTTATCAATTACTTTTTATTGCTTGCCACAGCCAAATTTTTGGCTGTACGCAGAGTAAGACTGCGGATATTGGCAGCAGCTGTGTTAGGGGCTGTATATTCTTTGACAATGTTATTGCCGTCTATTCATATGGTGCTTTCGCTACTGATAAAACTCGTTATGTCTGCAACTCTGGTTTTTGTTGCTTTTCCAAAAGGTTGCATTAAGCAATTTTTAAAATTATTGGCCTGTTTCTATGTGATGAATTTTGCCTTTGCTGGTCTGATGATGGCGTTGTGGTATTTTGTATCGCCTCAGGGAATGGTAATTAAAAATTCTATTGTTTATGTTTCGATTTCTCCGATCATTTTAATTGGAGCAACGGTAGTTTGTTATATACTTATTCGTATTATTTATCGTTTTATAGGCAAACACGAGGTTTGGGGAGGATATTGTACAGTTGATATTTATCGCAGTGAAAAAATGATTACCTGCACTGCCAAAATAGATACGGGAAATCAGCTGGTAGAGCCTTTTTCTCATTATCCGGTGATAGTAATGGAATTTGAGCCTTTGTTTCCATTATTCCATAATGATATGCGTACTTTTTTTCAAGAAAAACAATGGGCACACCCTAATTATGCTGTTGGCAAAGAAACGATACCTAAGATCAGAATGGTACCATTTCAGACTATTTCAGGTATTGGTGTGTTACCGGCTTTTTCGCCGGATAAAGTTGTGATAAAATCAGCAAAAAAACAAATAGAAACAGATGATGTATATGTGGCAGTTTGTCAGGAAAAAATTACAAATGATGGATTTCAGGCATTGCTCAATCCTGATTTATTTACACAGGGGCAAGAAATAATGATAGGGAGGAAATGTAGATGAAGAAAAAATTGTTCAAGTGGAAATGGGTTTACGCTATTATACAGTGGTGGCTGAAAAAGAAAGGGGAATCTGTTCACTATATTAATGGTCCAGAAACCTTACCGGCACCGTTATCTGCAGAAGAGGAAGCAAAGGTTATGGAGAATATCCGTAATAATGTTAAGGGAGCCAGAGAACCTCTTATTACACATAATTTACGTCTTGTTGTTTACATATCAAAAAAATTTGAGTCTAATTTTGCAAGCGTTGAAGATTTGATTTCAATCGGTACTATTGGGTTGATTAAGGCGGTAAACACGTTTTGTCCTGAGAGAAATATTAAGTTGGCAACTTATGCTTCCCGCTGCATCGAAAACGAAATTTTAATGTATTTACGTAAAAGTTCGCAGTTAAAGCATGAAATTTCCATTGATGATCCGCTGAATGTTGATTGGGATGGTAACGAACTGCTTTTGTCTGATATTTTAGGGAGTGATCCTAATATTGTCAATCAAAATATTGAAAAAGAGGTTGAACGTGATTTGTTGATGGCGGCAGTTTCAAATTTATCTCAGAGAGAAAAGACAATTATGCAGCTGCGTTTTGGGCTTGATCAACAAAATGAGCATACGCAAAAAGAAGTAGCTGATACACTGGGTATTTCACAGTCTTACATTTCCAGATTGGAAAAAAGAATTATGGAGCGATTAAAAAAAGATTTAGAGCGAGTGGGGTAACGGTCGTGCACATTTTAGTGACAATCGTAAAAAAGAAAAGAAACCGAAAAATACAAAAAGAAAAAAAGAGGCGGAAAGAGAGTGATTCTATAAAGAAGTGAGAACGGTCAACTTGTTAAAAGCAAGATGACCGTTCTTTATCTTTTTTGAAGGAGAGTGTATTCGTTAACAGATGGGCAGGAACAAGGTTTCGTGTAAATCAAAATTAAAAATGTTAATTAAAACTGTGGATAGATTCAATATTTTGTTGAACTATTTTGTAAGAAGTGCAGATAAAAAGTTAATGAATCAATAATCATTCTTCCTACTCATAATTTTAATATTTTTTGTGTAATATCGCAATATACAGAGCTCTTCCACTGAGTGTGTTGTTTTTGCATTGTTTTCTTTAACCTATAGCATAGGAGCAAAAATACGTAAAATTGAACGTCCAAGATGAATATACCATGGTACTGACAGGCACTTTTTCAGCGTGATTTCTTCACATAATTGTTGTGTGGTTAAAAAATCATCTTTTATATCATACACACTGTCAGTATCATATAGCCATACGCCGCATTCGAAATGTAAAAATAAACTTCTATAATCTAAGTTAATGGTACCCACCGTTGCAAATTTATCGTCGACAGCAAATGTTTTGCCATGAATAAATCCAGGTAAATATTCGTAAATTTTCACGCCGCTTTCAACTAAAATTTGATAATTAGAGCGGGTAACAGAATGTACGTACCATTTATCAGGAATATGCGGTGTGATAATGCGTATGTCAATGCCTCGTTTAGCTGCATTACATAATGCTGTTTGCATTTCATTGTCTAAAATTAAATATGGCGTTGTAATGTAAATATAACGTTCCGCTGTACCTATTAAATTTAGATATACATTTTCGCCTACGGCTTCGTAATCCAAAGGACTATCTGCATAGGGTTGTACAAAACCTTGAGCATGTTGATAGATTACGTTTTGTGTTGTGGGACGGAATTCATCCAAATTTTCGTTAGAGCGTTTCAAATACCCCCAAAGGGAGAGAAACATAACAGTAAAGCTCCATGCAGCGGCACCCTGTACAACAATCGCAGTATCTTTCCAGTGGCCGAATCGCTCTCTCACATTGATATATTCATCAGCTAGGTTAATGCCGCCGGTAAAAGCTGTATGACCATCAATTACAGCAATTTTGCGGTGGTCACGGTTGTTGAGCTGCGTTGATAAAATAGGAATAAACGGATTAAATACACAGCATTTGATTCCATATGAAATGAGCTTCTTTTCGTAACCCAGAGGTAATGTTCGAAGGCAGCCAACGTCATCATAAATCACACGGATGTCAATACCTTGTTTTGCTTTTCGTACTAAAATTTCTAACACGGTGTTCCACATAATACCTTCTTGTATAATAAAGTATTCTAAAAAAATGTAACGTTCGGCTTTTTCTAATTCTTTACATAAACGTATAAATTTTTCTTCACCTGTTTTCAAATATTGTGTTTTAGTATTCTGGAATAGAGGACAACCGGAGTGTTTTATTAAATATCGTGCCTGATTAGCCGCATCTAAATCTTGGTTTTGGAGGTATTCAAAGGTTTGCTTGTTCTGATGCAGGTTGGCAGCCATTTTATTTCCGATACGTTTAAGCTTCTTTTTGGTGCGTGGACTTACTTTATTGAGACCAAAGAATATATAAAATAAGCCGCCGAACATGGGGAAAACCACAATAGGCAATATCCAGACAATTTTATACGCCGGATTGCTTCGATCATTTAGAATACATAAAACAGCAACAATACTTAAAATGGAGAAAATAACATAAATATAAAAATAGTAATTACTAAAATAGAAGATAGGGATAAGCAATAAAATAATTTGTATTAGAATTGTAAAGCCTACCAAACATAATCGGCTAAATAAAAGTTTGAAAAATTTTCCGATGATTTTTTTCAAATCCAATCCCCCTTTCTCCATTTAGCACATTTAATACTATAGTTTACTCTATTTTTACGTTTTCTGTCAAACAACAAATGTGTAAATTATATAGTGGATTCAAAGTGATCTCGGTATTTTATGAAATATTTTAATAAAGCCTCCCGCTGATTTTCACATGTTTGATGAATGACGGCATCTAATAAAAATTTCAATATTTCTCCGATGGTTTTTCCTGCAGGAATACCCAGCGCAATGAGATCAGAACCGTTGATGTTCAAATCTTTTATAGAAAAACAGGAGGGCTGGTTCAGTATATCAAGGGTCATGCGTTGGCACTGAACAATGTCATCCAGACGGTGGAGTAATGCTGGATTCTGACCTGCAATATCTGCTTTATGCACGTCCAGCAGCGTCAGAAATAAGTCCGAACCAAATTTTCGAAGTTGCTTTTTTATCCATAGCGGGGAATTTTCGCAGCGAATATCGTGGTATTTAACTAAAGTTGTGATTTGTTCTCTAGTTTTTGTATCAAATTTTAATCTTCGCATAATTTGATCTGCCAGTTTGGTGCTAACGGCGCCGTGTCCATAAAAATGACCGATTCCTTTTTCATCCTGTGTAAAAGTTGAGGGTTTGCCTATATCGTGAAATAGCATAGTGCATCGTAATATCTTTGTTGCCTTGCTTGCGACAATTGTTTTCAAGGTATGCTCCCATACGTCATATGCGTGATAGGGAGTATGCTGCTGAAACCCTATCATTGGTAGCAGTTCGGGTATCCAAACAGACAGTATTGGATAATACTGTCTGAGCACTTCTGAACAGCTTGTACCGCACAATAAAGCTAGTAATTCTTCACGTATTCGTTCGGCGGATATATTTTGCAGTTGTTCTTTTTCTGCAAAGAGTGCAGCGGCGGTAGCTGGTTCAATAGAAAAGTTTAATATAGATGCAAAGCGTAATGCGCGCATAATACGTAAAGAATCTTCATGAAAACGCTGTGCGGCTGTTCCTACACAGCGAATTTTTTTATTCGCTAAATCTTCTTTTCCGTTAAAAAGATCTATTAAACCTTTTACTGGATGATATGCCATAGCGTTTATTGTAAAATCACGACGTGCTAGATCCTCCGTAAGATAAGGTGTAAAGCTCACATTGCTGGGTCTGCGATTGTCGATATAGAGGCCGTCTATCCTATAGGTTGTAACCTCGATTGGCAGATGATCTTTAATCACTGTAACGGTACCGTGTCTGAGTCCGGTTTCAATAACCTTTTCATTTTTAAAAATAGATACAGTTTGTTTTGGAAGTGCTGATGTGGTTACATCCCAATCATGAGGTTCTTTGTTCAATAGTGTATCACGAACACATCCACCTACTGCATAGGCTTCATAACCTGCTTCTTCCAAACGCTGTATAATATATAAAATTTGTTTAGGTATTGTAATATCCATAAAAAATTTCCTTTCACCTTTGGCATGATTCCAATGGCTCAATTTCAAAAGTTTGCTGCAATGATTTTTTTATAAGGCAATATATTGTTTTGCAATTCATTACTTCTTTGAAGCTTTACTTATGTTTGTTTTATAGCCATGTGTAACTTAGCTTATACCTTTTGTTGCGCGGACAAAAATTCACATAGGTTGTTACCTAGGAGAATTTTTCCAAGTCAAGTATTTTTAAGGTAATATGGAAACAGAGATATAGTCAGCTTATAATCATACACGGGCGTAAGTTTGCTGTTGTGCTGCCTCATTTTAGTTTCATATGGCAATCTTGTGGTTAAGAATGCAGATATTATATTGGTTCTAGGAGATGCTTGCTATTATGATGTTATGTTGTTTTTTCTGAGTGAATCGTTTCTTTTAGTGTATCATAGCAGTATAGATTTGTATAGCTGATTATACACAAAAAGACGGGAAGAGCTCAGCTTCCTGTCTTTAATTATAAGTCTTTTTTAATTTTATCAAGTGCACCTTTTTCAAGGCGAGAAACCTGTGCCTGACTAATTCCAATTTCCAATGCGACTTCCATTTGTGTTTTTCCTTGAAAAAAGCGCATACCCATAATGCGTTTTTCACGGTCGTTTAAATCGTTCATTGCCTCTTTCAAAGCAATTTCATCCAGCCAGTTTTTATCATCATTTTTATCCCCTACCTGATCCATCACATAAATGGTGTCGCCACCGTCTGAAAATACCGGTTCATATAGCGAGACTGGCTCTACAATCGATTCCAAGGCTAATACAACATCTTCACGGCGAAGTTCTAAGGACTTTGCAATTTCCTCCACAGTGGGTTCTTTTCCGTTGAGTGCTGTTAAGCGTTCTTTTTCTTGCATGGCTTTATAGGCTGTGTCACGCATAGAACGACTGACTCTTACCGAATTATTATCACGCAAATATCGGCGTATTTCACCGATAATCATTGGAACTCCATAAGTGGAAAAGCGTACTTCCTGTGAAATGTCAAAATTATCAATTGCTTTGATTAAACCAATACAACCTACTTGGAATAGATCGTCAAGATTTTCTCCGCGATTGGTGAAGCGTTGAATTACGCTGAGCACCAGTCGTAAGTTTCCGTTGATTAGTTCTTCTCTGGCTTGTTTATCTCCTGCCTGCGCCTTTTGCAGGAGTGCGATTTTTTCTTTTTCGTTTAAAACTTTTAGCTTTGAAGTATTAACGCCGCAGATTTCCACTTTGTTGTATTGCAAATTTGATTCCTCCTTAGCAGTAACATTCTAAGTATTGCCACGAAACAGAGGATTCATGCAGTGTTTAAAATCTTTCAAAGCACTTGTACCAAAGTATATATTTGTAGTATAATAAAATCCAAATATTTTAAGGAATTAAACGCTTATGCATGACAATTACATACAGCCGAATCATCCAATTGAAGATAGTCCGTATCGCTTACATTTATTTCATAAAAATGAGTTTATACCATTGCAGGGTTGTTGTGCAAAGTCTTCGGCTCTTCATTTGACTAATCTGTACTTTATGGCTTATAATCCCTTTTATCAAAAGGAAACCAAGTTTAATATTTATTCTTGCGTGCAATGCAGCAGCTTGTATGTGGCTGTTGATGGAAGATTTAAAAAAATAAAAAATCTTTTGAAATATGAAATTAAGCAGAGGTAGTATATATGGTAAAAGGGATAAAATATACCAGTATGATTCTATCTGCAGTGTTGTTCTGCGGTTTTGTATTGGCAGGCTGCACAAACAGTTCATTAAAAGAAAAATCAGCAGAACGAACGGCATTGATTATGGATACTGTAGTGACAGTTACGCTCTACGGAGAGAATGCGCAGCAGGGAGTACAAGCTGCAATACAAAAAGCCGAAGAGCTGGAGAAAATACTTTCGGCACAACAGGAAGACAGTGAATTGAGCTATTTGAACCGTACTGCGTATAACAATGATGTTGTGGTTTCAAATGTTTTATTTACTGTTGCAAAGCGTAGCCTGCAATACAGTAAAGAAACAAATGGGGCGCTTGATTGTACTATAGGCCGTTTGATTCAGATATGGGGAATTGGTACTGAAAACGAGAAATTGCCCAACAGGGAGGAAATTGTATCTCTTTTACTAAACAAAGGTTATGAGCAAGTACGATTAAATGAAGAAACACGTACGATACGCTTTTTAAACAATAATATACAGATGGATTTTGGTGCGACTGCCAAGGGTTATGCTGCTAATGAAATAAAAAAAATGCTGGAGCAGGAATACGGAATTACTTGCGGGATTCTTAATTTCGGTGGCAATATTATGACGATTGGAGCAAGATATGATGGACAGTTTTGGAATATTGGCATTACAGACCCATTAGATACTACGAATGTGCTAACCACGATTCGACAGAAAAACTCATCAATGGTTACTTCCGGCAATTATGAGAGGTTCTTTATCAAGGATGGTGAGCGTTATCACCATATTTTAGATACGGAGACGGGTTATCCGGCGCAAAACGGCCTCATTAGTGTAACAATTTTATCTGAAGATTCTATGCAGGCAGATGCATTATCTACGGCTGCATTTGTTATGGGCTTAGATACAGCTATGTCTTATATTGAATCTTTAGAGAGTGTAGAAGCGGTTTTTGTAACGGATGAGGGTAGTGTAGTAAAAACGTCAGGTATAAAAGAAAATACGTTTGAGGTTGTACCATGAAAAAATATTTGAAACATATTATTGTAGGTTTTCTGATAGTTATAGTGTTTATTATATTACTTGTGACGTGGGTTTTGATAAATGCTCAGAGGATCAGTAATGCAGTTGCTAATGTATATCAATATGGTGAGTTAATACAATCTATTGATTTAAATAAGGTAGAAGATAGCTTTACCTTCCAAATTGTAGATGTCAACGGTGGGTATAATACTGTCCTTGTGGAACACGGTTGTATCTCCATTACGGATTCTAGTTGTGCTGATCAGATTTGTGTTCATCAGGGAAAAATTAGTGATAGTGTTATACCGATTGTGTGCTTGCCCAATCAGTTGGTGATTAAAATAGAGTCTAAACCTATGAGTTCTGCAGGTCAGTTGGATGGGCAAACACGCTGACCGATTATACTAAGTACGCAGAGAGGTATGGTGATGCTAAGTGCCGAATGTGAAAAAAATGATTGTGTCATCAATGCTGATTACCAATGCGTTGACTATTTTTATCTTAGAGACACAATTACCCCCTATAGTACCAATACCAGGTATAAAACTGGGGTTAGCTAACGTAATAACGCTATTTGCAATTTATTTAATAGGATGTAAAGAAGCCGCTAAAATTCATACTTTACGTATTATTCTAGGTAGCATTTTTGCCGGACAAATGATTTCTTTTTTGTACAGTATCAGTGGAGGTATTTTGTCCCTATTGATTATGATTGTAGGAAAACATATAATATCAAAAGATTTTATTTGGCTAGTAGGTATTTTATCGGCTGTTTTACATGCTGCCGGTCAGTTGGGTATTGCAATTTTGGTATTGGGAACCATGAGTATATTGTACTATGCGCCAATTATACTCATTAGTAGTATCATTACAGGTCTTTTTACCGGTTTATGTGTACAGTTGTTGTTGAAAAAGCATGAGAAAGCATTCTATCGCATTATCAATCAGTGAAAGTTAAAAGGCTAAAAATAACACAATTGCAGTCTGAATTCCTGTGTGTAAATTTATTGGAGGATTATGCTTAAATTATATATAGCGTTAAGGAGCTATACGCGACAATTTGCTGGCGCAGACAGCTTTGTTTTGTTAAATCCGCAATGAATTGCAATTATGCTACGACTGTTAAAATTATTTCTTCATTAAGAGTTCTATATTGTTTTAATTGTATGAAGTTTTTTCTGATAAGCAAATACTTGACAATTTGTGACAACAAGTATATGATAAACAGAACGAATGTTCTTTTCGGAATATAACATAATTTACAGGAAGTAGAGTATGCTAAAAGAAACGATTGGCATTGTTAGTTTATAAGGAGATGGCTTATGGATTTTCAATTGGTGTCAGATTATGTGCCTACCGGAGACCAGCCAAAGGCGATTGAGCAGTTGGTACAGGGAATACAGACAGGGCAAAAAGAACAAACTTTGCTGGGAGTAACAGGTTCTGGTAAAACATTCACCATGGCCAATATTATTGCAAAGCTAAATAAGCCTACTTTGGTTTTGGCACATAACAAGACCTTGGCAGCCCAGCTATGTTCCGAATTCCGTGCGTTTTTTCCGAACAATGCTGTAGAATATTTTGTTTCCTACTATGATTATTATCAGCCTGAGGCTTACATTGCTCATACCGACACCTATATTGAAAAGGATTCGGCTATTAACGATGAAATTGATAAACTGCGGCATTCTGCCACACTGGCGTTATCTGAACGGCGAGATGTAATTATTGTTTCAAGTGTATCTTGCATTTATAGTTTGGGTAACCCGATAGATTATCGCACTATGGTGATTTCATTGCGGCCAGGTATGGAGAAAAAGCGTGACGACTTATTGCATAAACTGGTAGAATTACAATATGAACGCAACGATGTTAACTTTATTCGTAATAAGTTTCGTGTACGGGGAGATGTAGTAGAAATTTTTCCGGCACAGTCTTCTGATTCTGTGATACGTGTGGAGTTCTTTGGAGATGAAATTGACCGTATTAGTGAAATTAACCCATTGACCGGAGAGTTTAAAGCTAATTTAAAACATGCGGCGATTTATCCTGCTTCGCATTACATTGTACCTAGAGAAAAATTAAACAGGGCGATACATGAACTGGAAGATGAATTGAAACAACGCGTAAAATATTTTAAAGAAAACGATAAGTTGGTAGAAGCACAGCGGATTGAGCAACGTACCAACTACGATATGGAAATGCTCCAGGAAATTGGATTTTGCAAAGGTATTGAAAACTATTCGCGTGTGCTGGCAGGTAGAGAACCAGGCAGTGCGCCTTATACGCTGTTAGATTATTTTCCTGATGATTATTTGATGTTTGTGGACGAGTCACATGTAATGTTGCCGCAGGTGCGTTCCATGTATGCTGGCGATAGAGCGAGAAAAAGTAATTTAATTGACTATGGTTTTCGTCTTCCTTCAGCCTTTGATAATCGCCCGTTAAATTTTGATGAATTTTATCAACGTGTGAATCAGGCAGTTTTCGTCAGCGCAACCCCGGGTGATTTTGAACTAGAGCATTCTTTACAAGTTGTAGAACAGGTAATTCGTCCTACTGGATTGGTAGATCCTGAAATATTTGTAAGACCTACTGAAGGACAAATTGACGATTTAGTATCAGAAATTAATTTACGCACCGCAGCAGGGAATCGTGTATTGGTAACTACTCTGACCAAAAAGATGGCGGAGGACTTAACAAACTATTTGGAAAATGTAGGTATTCGGGTACGATATATGCACCACGATATTGATACCGTGGAGCGTATGGAGATTATTCGTGATTTACGTCTAGGAGAGTTTGATGTTCTAATCGGCATTAATCTGCTCAGAGAGGGGCTGGATATACCGGAAGTTTCTTTGGTGGCGGTATTGGATGCGGATAAAGAAGGTTTTTTGCGTTCGGAACGTTCTTTAATACAAATTATTGGTCGTGCAGCACGTAATGCCAATGGTAAGGTCATTATGTATGCAGATTGTGTAACGCCGTCTATGGAGAATGCTATTCGAGAGACAGAACGCCGCAGAGCGCTTCAGATTAGACATAATGAGGAAAATGGCATTGTTCCCAAAACCGTTACAAAAAAAGTAGCGGAGATTTTAGAAATATCAACCTATCAAGAAGAAGGCGGTAAGAAAGAAACGAACAAGAAAAAACTAACGGTAATAGAACGCAAACGGATGATAGAACAGTTGACAAAAGAGATGAAAGCTGCGGCAAAGCTTCTGGAATTTGAACATGCAGCTTTTTTGCGAGACAAAATTAAACAACTGGAAAGCCCAAAATAAAGGAGGTCAAACTGTGTCGATGAAGCATATTCAGGTAAAAGGCGCAAGAGAACATAACCTGAAAAATATTGATATTGAAATTCCCCGGGATGAGTTGGTAGTGATTACTGGATTGTCGGGATCTGGTAAATCATCTTTAGCATTTGATACGATTTATGCCGAGGGACAAAGACGATATGTAGAATCTTTATCTTCCTATGCACGTCAATTTTTAGGGCAAATGGAAAAACCGGATGTAGATTATATTGACGGTCTTTCTCCGGCTATTTCTATTGACCAGAAAACAACCTCAAAAAATCCGCGTTCAACCGTTGGTACTGTGACTGAAATTTATGACTATTTGCGCTTGCTGTATGCTCGAATCGGTATTCCTCATTGTCCTATTTGCGGAAAAGAGATTAAACAGCAAACAATTGATCAGATAGTAGATTATGTAATGGCGCTTGAGGATCGTACGAAAATTCAAGTACTGGCTCCAGTCGTTCGCGGTAGAAAAGGCGAACATGTGAAAGCGTTTGAGGCAGCCAGAAAAGCTGGTTATGTGCGTATTCGTGCAGATGGTATTCTTTATGATTTATCAGAAGAAATTAAACTGGAAAAAAATAAAAAACATACGGTAGAAATTGTAGTTGACCGTTTGGTAATACAAGATGATATGAAGTCCCGTTTGGCTGATTCTGTTGAAATAGCATCGGGACTTTCCGGTGGTTTGGTTATGATTAATGTTATTGACGGAGAAGATATGATGTTTTCGCAAAATTATGCCTGTCCAGAGCATGGGGTCAGTATTGACGAATTATCCCCTCGTATGTTTTCCTTTAATAACCCCTACGGCGCTTGTGAAAAATGTACGGGTTTAGGCGTATTTATGAAAATTGATCCAGATTTAATTTTACCTGATCGAAAACTTTCTATCAATCAAGGGGGCATAAAAGCCAGTGGTTGGGCAATGGAAAGCAGTACAATTGCCTCTATGTATTTCAAAGCACTTTCAAAGCGCTATCAGTTTTCTCTAGATACTCCTATTGGAGAGTTACCTGAAGAAATTATTAATATTATACTTTATGGGACAAAAGATGAAAAAATTCAAGTGGAACGTACCAATGAATATGGTTCAGGCGTGTATAAAACAGAGTTTGAGGGCGTTATAAACAATTTGGAGCGTCGTTTCAAAGAGACGCAAAGCAATTGGATTAAAGAAGAGATTGAATCCTACATGAGCACAATTCCGTGCGACCATTGTCATGGCAAGCGTTTGTCTCCCGTAAGTTTGTCTGTGACCGTGGGAGATATTGATATCAGTAGTTTTTGTAATAAGTCAATTTCAAAAGCATTGCAATTTGTGAATAACCTGCAATTGACCGAACGTGAAATGTTCATTGCAACTTCAATCATAAAAGAAATTAAAGAGAGACTTGGTTTTCTGCAAAGTGTAGGTTTAGAATATTTAACGCTGTCGCGTTCGTCCGGAACGCTTTCGGGCGGAGAGAGCCAGCGTATTCGTTTGGCAACACAAATAGGTTCTTCATTAATGGGCGTACTATATATTTTAGACGAGCCGAGCATTGGTTTACACCAAAGAGATAATGATAAGCTGTTAGGTACGCTACGTCATTTGCGTGACCTTGGAAATACCGTAATTGTAGTAGAGCATGATGAAGATACTATGCTGGCGGCTGACCATATTATAGATATTGGTCCTGGTGCTGGTGTCCATGGTGGCCATGTGGTATTCAATGGTAAAGTAGCAGATATTTTAAAATCTGAGCATTCCATTACTGGGCAGTATTTGAGTGGTCGTAAAAAAGTAGAGATACCTGCTAATCGACGTAAAGGAAATGGTAAAAAATTAAAAATTTTGGGTGCAGCACAAAATAATTTGCAAAATATTAATGTGGATATCCCTTTGGGAGAACTAGTTTGCGTTACAGGAGTTTCTGGTTCGGGTAAATCTTCATTAGTAAACGAAATTTTATATAAATATTTGGCGTCCAACCTGAATGGTGCAAAGGCGAAGCCGGGAAAATGTAAAGAAATAAAAGGTATACATGAACTCGATAAAGTCATTCAGATTAACCAGTCGCCTATAGGCAGAACACCCCGTTCTAATCCAGCGACATATACGGGATTATTTACGGATATTCGAGAGCTGTTTGCATCTACACAAGATGCAAAAGTTAGAGGGTTTCAGGCAGGTAGATTTTCTTTTAATGTTAAGGGAGGACGCTGTGAGGCTTGTCAGGGCGATGGAATTTTAAAAATTGAAATGCATTTTTTGCCTGATATTTATGTTCCGTGTGATGTTTGCAAAGGTAAACGTTATAACAGAGAGACGATAGAAATCAAATATAAAGAAAAAAGTATTGCCGATGTGTTAGATATGACCGTAGAAGAAGGTCTGGAGTTTTTCTCAAACATTCCAAAAATTCAGCGTAAGCTGCAAACCTTATATGAGGTGGGTCTGGGGTATATACAAATTGGACAACCTTCTACCACATTATCAGGAGGTGAGGCGCAGCGGGTCAAATTAGCAACGGAACTTTCTAAACGATCAACAGGTAGAACCATTTATATTTTAGATGAGCCTACTACTGGTCTGCATATTGCCGATGTACACATGCTAATTAAAGTTTTGCAAAAATTAGTGGATACAGGCAATACCGTTGTTGTAATTGAGCATAATTTGGATTTAATTAAAACGGCAGATTATATTATAGATATTGGTCCTGAAGGAGGGGATCAGGGAGGGCTTGTTGTGGCACAGGGAACTCCGGAATGCATTGCAGGAGCAGAAGCATCATATACTGGGCGATATTTGAAAAAATACCTTTCCAGATAATGTGAAAAACTGAAAAATTACAAATACAATATAATGGATTTAAGGGATAACTTGGAATATTAACTGATTTTTGACATAGTTTTTCTAAGATTAATAACAAACAATGCGTATTATAAGGGAAAATTTACACATTGTTAATTAAATAAAGATTGAGAATATAGTAAAATGAAATGAATATCATATCATAAGGATGGTTTTGTATTTGTTTGGTTATATTAGACCTAAAATTCCTGAGTTAAAAGTGCGTGAATATGACCAGTATAAAAGCATTTACTGTTCTTTGTGCAGACATATGGGAAAATTATATGGAAAAGCGTCTCGTTTTATGCTGAGTTATGATAGTACATTTCTGGTTCTTATGATGTTGGGGCTTGCCGATGAATGTACGCCGTTCTATAGTAGTAAGTGTGTTTTTAATCCTCTGAAAAAGTGTAGTTTTTGTACAAGCGGAGACGAGCACTTTCAATTTGCGGCTGCGCTGACCGTTATGTTAGCATATCAAAAAGTTTGCGATGATATTGAGGATTCTGGCTTTTTCGGTAAAATTAAGGCTTACTTTATTTTACCATTAGTAGCCGGTGCAAATAAAAAGGCTGTAAAGAAATATCCTGATTTGAAACAAACTATAACTGAAACTATTGGTATGCAGACGCAGGTTGAAAAGCAGGAAAACTGCTGTATTGACAGCTGTGCGGAACCAACGGCACAAATGTTATCCAAAGTATTTGGGATGATTTATTCTAATAGACCTATAATGGTACGTATTTTACAAAATTTTGGCTATTATTTAGGCAAGTGGATATATATGATTGACGCCGCAGACGATCTTGAAAAAGATATAAAAGAACGTGCATTTAACCCGTTTGCGCTGCGGTTTCAGTTAACAAAGGAAAGTACATTGGAAGAAATACAACAAGTTAAAGTCTATTGTAATGAATCGTTAAACGCTGTATTGTCACAAATAATCGGTTCTTTTAATTTAATGCAAGTCAACCATTTTGTGCCGATTATTCAAAATATCATCCTTGAAGGTTTACCTACTATGCAAAAGGAATTATTGTTCAAAAAGGAGAACCATAATGTCGGATCCGTATAAAGTATTAGGCATCTCTCGTGATGCGACCGATGAGCAGATAAAAGAAGCTTATCGTGAAATGGCAAAAAAATATCACCCAGATAACTATCAGGGTAGTCCAATTGCTGATTTGGCCAATGAAAAAATGAAAGAGGTCAATGAGGCATATGATCAGATTACTAATGAGAGGAAAAACCATAAACATGGTGGAAGCAGTTCTGCCAAAGGCACTTATAATAGCTATCAATCCAATTACAGCGCTACTGGTTCTGGTTTTACTGATGTGCGTAATTTGATTATGGCAGGCCGTATTGCCGATGCCGAACTAATATTAAATGGAGTACCTCTTGATGGTAGAAATGCAGAATGGTATTTTTTAAAAGGAACAGTGTTATACAAACGAGGCTGGATGGAAGAAGCCTATAATCATTTTGCGAAAGCATGTGATATGGATCCGTCTAATTCTGAGTTTGCTGCAGCATATAATCAGATTAAAAACCAGCGATCAGGTGTTTACGGTGGTTACAATCCGAATATGCAGCGGAGTCAGGGGGGATGCAGCGGTTGCGATGTATGCGGAGGTTTGTTATGCGCTGATTGCTGCTGTGAATGTCTTGGCGGCGATTTAATACGCTGCTGCTGATTAAAATCATCGGAGGGTGCTTTAGTGAATCATACAGTGCGTATTGCTTTTTGCGGTATTATGGCGGGTTTGGGTTTGGCTTTGATGTTTTTAACTGCAGTACTTCCTATGGCGACATTTGCACTACCTGCGTTGGCAGGTATGCTGCTGATTATGATTGTAATAGAAATGGGTGTGCAATGGGCTTTTTCGGTTTTTGTTATCACTGCTCTTTTATCTGGGTTTCTTGTGCCGGATAAGCAAGCTGCATTGATTTATATTATATTTTTAGGTTATTACCCAATTTTAAAAGCGCTTTTTGAACGTGTTAAAAATAAAATTGTGCAATGGGTTCTAAAATATACAGTGTTTAACGGAGCAATTGTTTCTGCATATTTCATCGCCATGTATTTATTACGTATTCCAACTGATAGTTTCAACTTGTTTGGCGTTTCGTTGCCGTGGCTTTTTTGGCTTGCTGGTAACGTTGTATTTTTCTTTTACGATATTGCTTTATCAGGTATTATAGTTTTTTATATAAAACGACTGCATAAAACATTTGCTAAATGGTTTTTATAAAAAATAGAAATAGTCGTCTGCTTTCGGTAGACGGCTATTTCTATTTAAAAAAGGTAGTTTATTTATTATGTGATTTCTGCAATCATTTATAGCATGGATTGCAAAAATCACCCAAATTCACATGGATTTACTTGATTTTTGCAGGATAACCCTTTACACTGGATATATAGTACATTTTAACCTAACTGATAGCGTGTTCATCACTTACCGACATCAGGAGAAAAGATGATATATTGTTAAGGAGAAAGTATGAATAATCAGCTTACATCCAGAATTCGGAATAAAATGTCTGAATTTTCAAAAGGGCAGCGTTTAATCGCGAATTATATAGAGGAGCATTATGATGAGGTAGCGTTTATGACAGCCGCTAAACTGGGAGCAATGGTGGGAGTGAGTGAATCTACTGTGGTACGCTTTGCAACTGAAATCGGTTATGCAGGTTATCCGGAGTTGCAGCGCGCCATGCATGAGATGGTTCGCAGCCGCATGACCTCTGTGCAGAGGCTTGAGATGACGTCGAAATCTTGTTCTAAGCATCAATTGATTGATGTTGTTTTAAATAGGGATATTGATATGATACGAAGAACCATTGATGAAACCTCTCGTGAAATATTTGATGGAGCGGTACATGCCATTGTTGCTGCAAGGAAAGTGTATCTAATAGGTGCCAGAAGTTCTCATGCATTAGCGACGTTTCTTTCTTATTATTTTAATTTGATTTTTGATAATGTGCAGTTAATTAACTGTACTAGTGAGGCTGAGGTATTTGAACAAATGATTCGTGTTGGAAAAAACGATGCGGTAATTGGTATCAGTTTTCCACGCTATTCAAAAAGGGCGGTTAAAGCTTTGCAGTTTGCTTCTAATCGGAAGGCGCGGGTAATTGCGATTACCGATAGTGTGCTATCTCCGCTTGCAGAGCCTGCCGAGTTCTTATTATTAGCGCACAGTGGAATGGCATCCTTTGTAGATTCTTTGGTAGCGCCTTTAAGTTTGGTAAATGCCTTAATTGTATCTTGTGCAATTTATAAACAGGATGAAGTAAAGGACGTATTTGATTCGCTGGAGAATATCTGGGATGAATATGGCGTTTATGAAAAGGTGGATGAAAAAAATATTGAAATGGTATGATGTTATTGTAGTAGGTGGCGGTGCGGCCGGAATGATGGCTGCCGGTACTGCCGCGCAAAAAGGGCTGCATACGCTATTACTTGAAAAGAATAATCGTTTAGGCAGAAAACTGCGTATAACAGGAAAAGGTAGATGTAATATTGTGAACCATTGCGATGTTACCACGGTAATAGAATCTATTCCTTCTAACGGCCGTTTTTTATACGGAGCTATTTCTCAGTTTACACCGGCAGACGCTATGCGCTTTTTTGAGAATCAGGGTGTGCCCGTGAAAACGGAGAGGGGAAATCGTGTATTTCCTCAGTCTGATAAAGCAGCAGATGTAGTGGAGGCTTTGAAACATTATTGCATTCGGAATGGTGCTGAAATACAACAAGAAACTGTACAGAGTCTATTGATTCATAATTCGACCTTGATAGGTGTAAAGACTGAATCCGGTATGGATTATCAAGGGGATAATATTGTGGTTGCATGTGGCGGCATGTCCTTTGCGGCAACAGGTTCAACCGGTGATGGTTACAGGCTTGCACAACAAGCGGGTCATACCGTTACAGAACTTAGACCATCTTTGGTATCTTTGGTGGCGAATGGGAGAGATTGTCCAGCATTACAGGGACTTTCTTTAAAAAATGTGGCTATTACCGTTTGTGACTTAAAAACTAAAAAGCAAATTTACGATGATTTTGGAGAAATGATGTTTACACACTACGGAGTGACAGGACCGATTATATTAAGCGCCAGCAGCCATATGCGCCAAATGGAGCCGAATCGTTATCAAATTACCATTGATTTAAAACCAGCGTTATCTCTGGAACAGTTAGATGCTAGATTACAACGGGATTTTGGGGAAAATCAAAATAAAGATTTTGTCAATTCGCTTGGGGCTTTGTTACCTAGAAAATTGATACCGATTATGGTGGCAAAGTCAAAAATTGCACCTGATCAAAAGTGTAATCAAATTAAAAAAGAGCAAAGGCGTATGTTTGCTCAAAAGCTAAAAGCATTGAAAATTACTATAAAAGGTTTTCGACCTATTAATGAGGCGATCGTTACCTCAGGAGGGGTGTCGGTGAAAGAAATTTCTCCGAAAACAATGGAATCTAAATTGTTGAAAGGATTATATTTTGCTGGCGAGGTAATAGACGTTGATGCCTATACTGGTGGATTTAATTTGCAAATTGCGTTTTCTACCGGATATTTAGCAGCAAGTTCCATTGCTCTTTCAAAATGTGGATTGTGAATATAGAAAGGTGAGATAAAATCGTGATAGCAGTTGCAATTGATGGTCCTGCAGGAGCGGGAAAAAGCAGTATTGCGCGTAAAACGGCAAAAGAAATCGAATTTATTTATGTCGATACCGGTGCATTATATCGGGCCGTCGGCTTACATATGTTAAACTGTGGTATTGTACCGGAGGATCAACAGGCGGTTTCAGCAGAGCTGGCGCATGTGGATATTTCACTGGAGTTTAAGGATGGAGATCAGCGAGTGCTTCTTTGTGGGCAAGATGTAACCGATTTGATTCGCACTTCTGATGTTTCAAGGGCTTCATCTCAGGTTTCGGCTATTCCAGAGGTTCGTGCGTTTTTACTGGCATTACAAACGAAATTGGCGGAAAAAAATCATGTAATTATGGATGGGCGTGATATTGGAACGGTTGTGTTGCCAAACGCACAGGTTAAAGTATTTTTAACGGCGACGCCACAAGAGCGTGCCAGACGCAGAATGCAGCAGATAGAGGAAAAAGGGCAAAAAGCTGATTTTGATACTATTTTACGAGAAATACAAGAACGAGATTATCGGGATACACATCGGGAAATAGCTCCATTAATTCCGGCAGCAGACGCAGTGGTAATTGATACAACCAATCTAACAATGCAGCAAGCATCTGATATGTTAAAACAGCTCATAGTGAAACAAATAGATAGCGATAAAAACAGCCATTAACTTTATTTCATATAATATAAAAGTTTTCGATACCGGAAATTAACATTTAAATTTTTGATTATATACCGACAAAATGACGTAAACTTATAGTTAGGCATTGTCGGAGAATGGTGGTGCACATGAAAAAAACTCCATTTTATGTATTCAGTATATCTGTTGGGGGACCTATTTATTCTCTTATTTATCCTCATATCGCAAATCATGCAGAGCGTATCCCTAAGCATGGAAAGGTGATTGTTTGTTGTAATCACTTATCATTGAAAGATCCGATAATGTTGGCTTTAGATGCGAAACGTCAAATTTTTTATATGGCAAAGTCAGAGTTGTTTAAAAATAAATTTGTCGGTACGATTTTAAGGTGGTTAGGTGCTTTCTCTGTTGATCGTGGCTCGGGAGATACCTCTGCGTTGGACAGGTGCGGTGAAATTTTACAGCAAGATGGAGCAGTAGGTATTTTTATTGAAGGAACGCGTTCGGTAAATGGAAAATTGGGAAAACCTAAATCAGGTGCGGTTATGATTGCGTATCAGCATCAAGCGCCTATTTTACCGGTTTGTATTACTACAAAAACAGGTAAACCGGCTAAAGCTTTTGAAAAAATAATTATTTCATATGGAGAAGTAATTGAGCCTCATGAATTAGGTATTACAGAGGGAACCGGTTCGGAATTCCGCAAGGCCAGCCGTATTGTTATGGACCGTATTGCAGAAATGCGTCAGCGTGATGAACAAACTTTTTTAGAGATGCAAAGGGGAAAATAAATGCTATATTCCGTGTTACGGAAAACGGTGTCACCGTTGATTAAATGGATATACTGTATGCGTATTATTGGAACAGAACATATTCCTGAGCAGGGAAAATTAATTTTATGCAGCAACCATCGATCGGTTATGGATCCTATTTTTTTGGGTGTAAGTGTGAAAAAGCGTCAGATACATTATATGGCTAAAAAAGAATTATTTTCACACCATGGTAAAGCGGTAAATAAATTTTTACATGCACTGGGTGCTTTTCCGGTAAAACGCAACAGTGGTGATGCACAAGCCCTTAAAATGGCAATTGCAATTTTGGAACAAGGCGATTTGTTAGGTATTTTTCCACAAGGGGGCATTGTGCAAAATGATATACCTTTTCAACCTAAGTCTGGTGTTGCAATGATTGCTTATCATGCAAAAGCGTCTGTGATGCCTATTAGCATTTATGTAAACGAAGGTATGAAATTGTTTCATCCTGTTACCATTCGTTTCGGTAAACCAATTGATTACGATACATTTGGTTTTACTGATGGTAATAGAAAAGAACTTAGACATGCGTTGTGTATGATTGCAGAACGGATAAATCAGTTATTGGAGGAAAAAAATGAATATTAAAGTTGCAGAGTCAGCAGGATTTTGTTTTGGCGTAGATAGAGCTATACAAATCGTATATCATCTTCTGGACGAGGGCAAAAAAGTATATACTTTAGGACCGATTATTCATAATTCGCAAATCATTGAGGAGTTGGAGCTCCGTGGGGTGCAAATTCTTGAAACTGTTGACCATGCTCCAAAGGATGGAACTATAGTAGTTCGTGCCCACGGTGTTCCAAAAGTAACGGCAGATAGCATCGTGGAGCAACAGGCTGCATGTGCCGACGCGACGTGTCCTTTTGTGACAAAAATACATGAAATTGTACAAGATGAATCGGCTAAAGGACAGACAATACTGATTATTGGCGATGCCAAACATCCAGAAATTATAGGGATTCAGGGACATTGTTGTGGAGAGTGCTACATTGTAAATAGTGCGCAGGAACTGCAAAATTTGTCTCAAGCTGTCCCGGCTTTGGTTGATAAACCGGTTAGCGTAGTTGTTCAAACCACGTTTCATGTTGCAGAATGGGAAAATTGTTTGAAAATACTCAAAAGGGTATATACAAATGCCTCAATTTTTGATACAATATGTAATGCAACTGAAAAACGTCAGTCAGACGCTGTAGAATTAGCACAAAAATCTGATCTTATGATTGTTATAGGAGGCAGACACAGTTCTAATACTGCCAAGCTTTGCGACGTATGTAAGCCTTATTGTACTACATATCTGGTTGAAACAGCTAATGAGCTTCCGATAGCACAAATTAAGGCTGCAAAAAATGTAGGCATTACTGCAGGTGCCTCAACACCTGCAAGTATCATAAAGGAGGTACTTGTTACCATGACAGATATTAAAGTTGGCCAGGACCAATCTGAGGAGAACACCGAACTTAGCTTTGAAGAGATGCTTGAGGAATCTTTGAAAAGTTTAAATACAGATGAAAAGGTACGTGGCGTAGTTGTCGGTATTGCTCCTAACGAAATTCAGGTGGATGTAGGTAGAAAGCAAGCTGGCTTTGTACCTGCAAGCGAATTGTCGTTTGATCCTAATGCAAGACCGGAGGATATTGTTAAAATTGGCGATGAACTTGATTTGCTAATTATGCGTACCAATGATCAAGAAGGAACTATCATGCTTTCTAAAAAGCGTTTAGATGCTTTTAAAGGCTGGGATATTGTTTCAAAAGCAGAAGAGGAAGGTACAGTTTTGACTGGTTATGTGACCGATGTTATTAAAGGCGGTGTGATCGCTATTACAAACGGAGTGCGCATATTTATTCCGGCTTCTCAGGCTACGGAAATTCGTGGTCAGGCTTTAGAGACTTTATTGAAACAAGAAGTTAAATTCCGTATTATTGAGGTGAATCGTTCCCGTCGCCGTGCGGTAGGCTCTATTCGCTCTGTACTTCAAGAAGAAAAGAAAAAGCTTGCTGAACAGTTTTGGGAGGCTGCGGAAGAAAATAAAGAATACCATGGTATTGTAAAATCACTAACCACTTATGGCGCATTTGTTGACCTGGGCGGTGTTGATGGTATGATTCATATTTCAGAGTTGTCTTGGGATAGAATCAAGCATCCATCAGAGGTTGTAAATGTGGGTGATGAGGTAACGGTGTTTATCAAAGTTTTAGACCGTGAAAAGGGTAAAATTTCTCTTGGTTATAAGCGTGATGAGGATAATCCGTGGGAAATTCTGAAAAAAGATTATCCGGTAGGAACTGTAGTCGACGTTACAATTGCAGGTATCACTGAATTTGGTGCGTTTGCAAGAATTATTCCGGGTATTGATGGTTTGATTCATATTTCTCAAATTGCTAATGAGAGGATTGAGAAACCGCAAGATGTACTAACAGTAGGTCAAGTAGTAAAAGCAAAAATAACTGAAATTGATTTTGAGAAAAAACGCGTCAGCTTATCTATAAAAGCCCTGCTTGAACCGGTTGAACAACAAGAGATGACAGGGGAACAATCGGTAGCTGGAGAATTTTAAACTGAACAGTCTGAGTAATTGAGATATAGTAAAAAGCACAAGAGCTAGTTGGTTCTTGTGCTTTTTATTTTTATTTAGATTTACGATACAGTGGTTTGTCATTTCAGTTTGTTATTATAAAATGAAATGAGACAGGCACTTTTTGACTTTCTTGTGAGTATTATTCTAGTAGCGCATTTGCGTTTGTTTATAAAGGAGGGGGTTGCTATGGTAAAAATCCGACGTCGCAGCCATCGTCGAAGAAATGTAAAGAAAAAATGGATCATACTATTTCTTTTATTGATTGTGATCACCTGCTTTTTTAGCTTTAAGTTGCGTCCTATGATACAGTCTATTACCGAAACGGTTGCAAAACAAGCAATTACACTTTCTATAGAAGAGACCGTAAAAGAAAAATTAACGTCCAATCATATCAATTATAATGATTTTATTAAGGTGGAACGAGATAATAGTGGAAATATACTTAGCATTTCTTCCGATATGGTACAGATGAATCAGTTTAAAGCAGAGATTACTACTGCCATTCAGGATAAATTATTGAATCAATCAGCAAAAACTGGGGTGCCGATTGGGACATTATTAGGTAGTAATTTATTACGGGGATATGGTCCTAAAATACCGCTTAAAATTGGGTTGATTGGTAATGTTGATATTAATTTTAAAAGTAGCTTTGAGTCTGCAGGTATTAACCAAACGATACATAGAATTTATTTAACGATCTATAGTGGGGCGTATTCATATTTACCTGGAGTAAAAAATGAGTCCGATGTTGATACTACGGTTATAGTGGCAGAAACAGTTATTGTGGGTGATGTTCCCAGTACATATGCTAATTTTCAGTTTCCTAATATGACCTCAATCAACAGAGATGTATCTTCTGCAGTATCATAATGTAAGTTACCTCAGTATAAAAATAGAATAATAGCTTGTAAAAGATACAATAGGAGTTATAATATAGAATGTATTTGAATAGCAAGGAGTATGGTTATGCTTACAAGAATGAAAAAACTGGTTGAAGATTTATCGCAAGCGTCAGAGGCTTACTATAAATATGACAAACCGATTATGACGGATAAGGCATACGATAAACTTTATGATGAGTTGGAAGCGTTAGAAAAAGAAACAGGCGTTGTGTTTGCTAATTCTCCTACACAAAAGGTACAGGGAGCAGTATTAGAGAAACTAACCAAAGTGGTACATTCTAAGCCGATGCTGTCGGCCCAAAAAACAAAATCAACACAAGAGCTGATGAAATTTGCAATGGATCAGCCAATTATGTTGTCGTGGAAATTAGATGGACTTACTATTATATTGAAATATGATAACGGTATGCTAAAACAGGCGATTACCCGCGGAAATGGTGAGGAGGGTGAAGATGTTACGCATTCGTTAAAAATGTTTACCAATGTTCCTTTGAAGATACGATATTTTGGTGCGCTTGAACTCAGAGGAGAAGGTGTTATTTCATGGAAAAACTTTGCAAAAATTAACGATGTTCTGCCACTGGAAGACCAATATGCACATCCGCGTAATTTAGCTGCCGGCAGTGTGCGTCAATTAAATGCTTTGGTAACAAAACAACGTTATTTGGAATTTATTGCATTTGAATTGGTTGATGCTGAATCTTTCAATGCAGACACTAGACAGCAACAAATGCAGTTTTTGGAGAATAACGGTTTTACGGTGGTAGAACGGGAATATAATAGATTTTCTTCCTTGCACGAGATTCAACAGCACATTGACCAATTTAATCCGCTGCAATATAAATATCCGGTAGATGGTTTGATTTTTGAATATGATAATATCCGTTTTGGTTTAGCGCAAGGTGCAACCGATCATCATGAAAATAATAAAATTGCGTATAAATGGGCAGACGAAACAGCAGCCACAAGGTTTTGTGGAATTGAACTGAATACAACTCGTACTGGTATGGTTAGTTTAACAGCTTTGTTTGACACGGTATTGATAGACAGTACTGCGGTGAGTCGAGCTAGTGTGCATAATTATGATATTTATCAGGAATTTCAATTTGGCACAGATGACGAAATTTTGGTGTATAAAGCTAATAAAATTATACCACAAATTGAAGAAAATTTGACACGCAGCGGTACTTATGTATTGCCGCATGTTTGTCCGTGCTGTGATACAAAGCTGGAAATCCGCAGGCCAAAGGATGCGCAATTTTTGTTTTGTCCCAATTCTAATTGTCCTGCAAGGAAGGTACAGCAATTTGTTTATTTTGTTGGTAAGCATGCTATGGGTATTGATGGTATGAGCGCCGCTACCATAGAAAAATTTGTAGATAAAGGTTGGATTAAAGAATTTGCTGATATTTATAAGCTGGATCAATACAAAGAACAGATTGTGGCCATGGAAGGTTTTGGAGAAAAGTCTTATCAAAAGCTTTGGAGCGCTATACAAAAAAGTAAGCATGTTTCATTAGATCATTTTCTTGTTGCTTTGGGGATACCTAATATAGGTAGACGTTCAGCAAAAATATTAGCCAAATCCTGTAAATGGCAATGGGAAGACTTTCTTAGTAAAATTAATACCCGCTATGATTTTTCACAGTTAAAAGATTTTGGTGAGGTGGTCAACCAAAATTTATACCATTACTTTGATAAGAAAGAAAACCATATTATGCTGAATCATTTGCTAGATGTCATAACATTTGTACCAGTAGAAATAAAGGAAACGGCGGAAGATCAGCCGTTTTTTGGTAAAACGGTTGTGGCAACCGGAAGTCTTAAACATTTTACACGCGATTCCATTAAGGATAAATTAGAATCTCTTGGCGCAAAGGCAACGGGTTCTGTTTCTAAAAATACAGATTACGTATTAGTTGGAGAAAAAGCCGGCAGTAAGCTTACAAAAGCAAAGGAACTTGGTATTAAAGTACTGACGGAACAAGAGTTTTTAGATATGCTTATAGATATAGAAAAATAATAAAGATAGATATGATAAGCAATGTGCAGAGCAGACACAAAAAGTGTCTGCTCTCGCTTTTTTAAATGCTTTTTATTATATAAACATATTTTGGTTGTAAAAGCTCAATCTCCAAACATCAACTGCAATTAAAAATTAGTAAAAAGCTAATATTTAAATCAGAAAAATGTTGGTAAGGGAAACATGAAAAAAGGGTGAAGTCAGTGCTTCAAACATTACAGAGATAACTGCATGGCGAGCTATGGTTGATAGTAGGTAATATTTTTATTTAATTTCTGCACTAATTATTTTAAAAATTTTAAGTAATCAAATATAAATATTTAATGAAAGAACTACATATTTGTTTTATAAAAGTTGTCAACCAGACCTTTTTTATGTAAATCAGCATATATAAGGGTAGGACAAACTTTTTTAAAGAGATGTTCTATTATAGTACGTTTGTCCATATGTATGGTAAAGAAAGTCTAAAACATTTTCATGGTGAGAACAAGCTGTTTTTAAATTCATTTCATGAGGGGCGTGGTTCATCTGTGTCGGTATGTGAAATAAAGCCTTTTGATTCGGCGATTCAGCCTATATGTATGCGTATAAAAGAAATTTTATATGATTTGCCTTTACTGTATCAACAGGTAATCAATGAAATTCGTTTTAGAGTAGCACGACCTGTTACGTTACATACACCAACAAGAGTTGATCTTTTAGAACATAACGGAAAGCCGGTAATTACAGAAAAAGTAGATATAGAAGAAAGTTATCGGCGAATTTGTGATTACTCATTGTATTCTCATCAGGAAGAAATTAGAAATGGTTATATAACCATTCAAGGGGGGCATCGAGTAGGTATTAGCGGTACGGCTGTGTTACAGCAGGATAAAATTGCAACATTGAGGGAGATTTCTTCACTGAATATTCGAATAGCCAGGCAGATATATGGCGCAGCGGACAAGTTACTGCAAAGAATTGGACCAAATATTGTACAAGGTTTGCTTATAGCAGGACCGCCTTCTTGTGGTAAAACAACTCTGCTGAGGGATTTAGTCAGACAGCTTGCTAACGGTGTAGACGGGCAGCTAAAAAAGGTCGCCGTTATTGATGAGAGAGGAGAACTGGCAGGTGTTTACTGCGGTATACCACAACATGATCTGGGCATATGTACCGATATATTGGATCACTATCCGAAAGGCGAGGGTATACTACAGGCGGTTCGCTCCTTGTCGCCGCAGTTTATTGTTTGTGATGAATTAGGAGAACAAGCGGATTTAGAAGGAGTGCAGCAGGGGTTACATAGTGGTACGGTTACCATTTCTACCGTGCACGCAGGAAATTTACAGGATTTGCTGAGAAAAAAACAGGGAAAAGCTTTATTGACTTCGCAGGCATTTGGTTATTTGGCTATCATGGACGCTGTTCATTTGGGAGAAATTACAGAGATACATAAAGTGAGGGATTTACTTGATCAAATTGATCGGCAGTATAGTACTGGTTTCCATGACGACGCTGTTAGGCTGCATGGAGTCTTATAAGCTACGGATGCGCATAGAAACATTAGAGGAATTTTTAAAATTAATTCGTTTTATAGAAACAGAAATGCGTTTTCATGCTTTACCGTTACGGCAAATTGTTGAAAAGCATAGAGGTGATATGGAGATTTTAAACCAATGTTATTTTATGCTGAAAATAGGAAAAAGCTTTGAGCAAGCATGGAAAGGCGGTATTGAAGCAGGCAGTAAAGGCAGAGGATTAAAATTGAAAGATATACAGTTAATTGAACATTTTGGTAGGGATCTTGGAAATTCAGATATACAGGGACAAATTGCTCATTGTGAAGGAAGTATTAAACTGCTGGAGGTGCAGATTGAACTGGCAAGAGAAGAACAAAAGAAAAAGTCTAAACTGTTTTCCATATTAGGATTATTTTTTGGAACAGGTGTCGTACTTTTAATAAGTTAAAGCGGAGGAATCGCAAATATGGATATTAATCTTATTTTTAAAATAGCCGCAATAGGCATTATTGTGGCGGTGTTAAATCAACTGCTGATTCGTTCGGGGCGTGAGGAGCAGGCAATGATGACGACTTTAGCCGGACTCATTGTTGTTTTAATGATGGTGATACAACAAATTGACGTTTTGTTTCAATCCATCAAATCTATATTTGGGTTGTAGCGTATGAATATTGTTGCCATTACTGGTCTTGCGATTTTAACAGCCGTTTTAGCAACCTTAATGCGGCGTTATCATAAAGAATATGCTGTAATGCTTTCTGTTTTAGGCGGTGGATTCATTTTATTCATGGTATTTCAAAATTTTTCTCCGGTATTCAGCAGTATTGCAGATATGATTTCAGCTTCTGGAGTATCGGGAGAATATACCGTTATTCTTGGTAAAACTTTAGGAACTTGTTTTTTAGCGCAGTTCGCGGCAGATGCTTGCCGTGATGCAGGAGAGTCGTCTCTTGCATCAAAGGTTGAGCTTGCAGGAAAGGTAGCGGTTATTATCATGGCGCTGCCGTTGTTCGAGGCTATTGCCAATACTGCCATGACCTTAATAGGGGGCTAAGGATGTGAAAAAAATAGTTTGCTGTTTTGTACTGGTAATGGTGATTATTATCATGCCTGTTTTGATAGCTCACGCAGAAGAAACTACTGTACAGAAGGAAGAGAGGTTTCAAGAGTATTATCAGCAGCAGGCAGAGGATTCCGGTGCAAATGATTTACCTAATTATTTGCCTGATGAAACAAGAGAGCAATTAAATCAAATAGGAATAGACGGTGTTAATCGAAACAGTATACAGTCTCTTCAGCCAAATCATCTGTTCTCTCAGATATTAAAATTATTGGGTCAGGGTGTTCAGACCCCTATGAAAGCTTTGCTTTCACTGCTTGGCATTATGATGCTTTGTGCTTTGCTCAACAGTATGAAAATCGACTTAGGAGAAAAAAACATGGGCGGCATTATGAATCTCATTGGCACCCTATGTATTTGTATGGTTGTTATCACCCCTGTTGTTCAGGTTATTATTAAACTAACAGGTGTCATTCAAGGTGCATCTACTTTCATGCTGGCATGTATACCGGTGCTTACCGGTATTATGATTGCAAATGGGCAAACCGTAACAGCCAGTTCGTATCATTTGCTGATGCTGTCGACAACTAATTCCATTTCTTTTTTATCGGCTCATTTTTTAACGCCGTGTATGAATATTTTTTTAGGATTTTCTATTGTATCAGCTGTATCTCCCACATTGCGTTTACATACGCTGTGCAGCACCATTTCTAAAATTGTGAAGTGGGTGTTGGGGTTCTGCATGAGTGTTTTTACAGGACTTTTAACAGTACAAAGTTTACTGGGCGGTTCGGTAGATGTGACTACAAACCGCACGTTACGCTTTGTAGTCAGCAGTTTTGTGCCTGTAGTAGGCGGTGCTTTAGGAGAAGCATTAGGCACCGTACAAGGTTGTATAAAGGTTTTAAAGAGCGGTGTTGGCGCATTTGGTATTTTGGCGATGGTATTTCTGTTTTTACCAATTTTTATAGAGTGCATGCTTTGGCAGATGACTTTAACAGTTTGTGCGGGCATTAGCGATGTGTTTGATCTCAAACAGATTACCTCTATTTTACATGCAGTTTCTAAAGTAATGAGTATGATGCTTGCCATACTGCTTTGTACAATGGCAATGATGACTATTTCGACCGTAGTTGTGCTGATGATGGGAGGAGCTACGTAATGGGAGGTTTTCAGACGTGGGCAGTCGGCGTGTGTTTTACGGTAATTGCGGCCTCAGTTTTACAATACTTGTCACCAAATGGAGCTATGGAACGGGTGATGAAGTTAGTGTTAGGCGCATTCGTGCTATATGGTATTTTGATGCCTTTGATTGTTCTGCTACCTCAAATTAGCAATGAATTTGATACCTATATGGATACAGCGCAAACTAATCAGACAATAGATTTTTCTGATACGGTTAATCGGCAAATATATACTGCCGCAAACAATAGTATTCAAAATGTTGTAACAGTTGAACTGTCTAAAAAAAGTATTGATTGTAAAAATGTTGAGATAATTATGGATACAAATGAGGACGACAGCATATCTATTAGCAAAGTGTTGGTGACGGTCAGTAGAGCTGATGTATCACCGGAAGTGCTGGAACAATACTTAGATGGTGTTTTAGGGTTGAAAACGGAGGTAACGGTCCATGGCGGATAAAAAAAACATTGAAGAACAGAAAAAAGGGTTTCGGTTTATGGAAAGACTGCTGCAAAATGACAATGCACGTAAAATTATTATTGCAGTTGGTGTGGTAGCTATTTTTATTATTTTCCTTTCAGGTTTTGTTGGTGGAAATAAGAATCATAAAACTAGTTCTGAAACAGTACAGCAAAGTTCTGCCAAAGCGCTGACGGCAGAAGATTATAAAACGCAGACCGAACAAAGTCTTACTGCGTTAATCAATGAAATTGAAGGGGTGGGAAATGCCAGTGTGTTGGTCACCATAGAAAAAAGTTCAGAGCAGGTGTATGCCACTGAAGAAAAAATAAGTACACAAACACAGCAGGATAACAATAGCAGTACAGTTAAAAATCAATCTAATAATAGTAATGAGACTACTTATCTTGTAATTAAAAATTCTGATGGTACACAGCAGCCAATTGCGGTTACAGAGGTACAGCCAATTGTAAAAGGTGTGGTAGTTGTGTGCAGCGGAGGCAATGATCCTCTGGTACAGCAAAAAGTAATACAGGCTGTAACAACTGCACTGAATATTACATCCAACCGTGTTTGTGTAATTCAATCTAAATAAATTTTGAGGGGAGTTTATTGACAATGGCGATTCGTAAAAGACAACTGGTTCTTGCAGCTTTGGTAGTGGCTTTAGGAGCGGCGGTATATTTAAATTGGCAGTTTGGAGGAAGTCAACAAATTATAGATGTTGGGACTGGGACTTCAGAACATGAATTTGGAGCAGCACAGTTAGTTAACGGCTCTGTTACTTCAGCGCCTTCTTCAAATTCTTCAGTACAAGAAAATGCTTCTGAAAATACTTCCGGTACTATATCGACAGCAGAAACGGATGTCAATTCTTATTTTGCGCAGAGCAGATTAGAGCGGCAAAAATCGAGAGATGCTTCTCAAGAGCTGGTGCAAAAGGTATTGGATGATAGTTCAGCAAGTGAAGACACAAAAAAAGAGGCTGCCAATCAAGCGGCAGAGATTTCTTCAAATATTGTAACGGAAACCAATATTGAAAATTTAATAAAATCAAAAGGCTTTATTGATTGTGTTGCGTTTCTTCAAAATGGTTCCTGTAACGTTGTAGTTCATAAAGAGGGAGAATTTGTTTCCGCTGATGCCATTGCGATTAAAGATATTGTGGTTACACAGGCGAAAATAACTTCTGATAAAATTGTAATTGTATCAAAATAATGCTTTTCTGTTTCATATAAAATCTTGAAGTAAAAGAACATTGTAATGTTTAGCAGTTATAAATTGCGTTGTCATTTATTTTATGCTATAATTGTGCAGTGGACTTTTGGAAAAAAATTGGTGCATCAAAACCGTCCGCATTGTTTGTGGATGGTTTTTTATGTTAGGAGGAAACCCATGAACAGACGCGACCAAAGAGAACAGGCGTTTATTCTGATTTTTGAGCGTACCATCAATCAAAATACGATTGCTGAGATTATTCAAAATGCGGGAGAATGCCGTGAATGGATGCTTTCTGACTTTGCCGAAAAAATAGCTACGGGAGCACAGGAAAAAGAAGCGATCATTGATGAAAAAATTGAGCAAAACATTCATACTTGGAAAATGAATCGTTTATCACGGGTTTCTTTTGCTTTGTTAAGACTTGCTATCTATGAGATGATGTTTGAGACAGAGATTCCGATCAGCGTATCTATTAATGAAGCAGTAAATCTGGCAAAAAAATACGGTAACAGTGAAGATGCCCCATTTATTAACGGTGTGTTAGGTTCTGTTGCGAAAGAGTTGAATTTTTAATATGGATGATGTGTTTTTGGGTATTGATACCAGTAACTATACAACGTCTGCTGCACTGTATTTTCGAGACAAAAAGGCGGTTATCCAGCGTAAGAGGCTTTTGCCGGTTCATAAAGGTGAATTGGGATTGCGTCAAAGTGATGCAGTGTTTCATCATACGCAGCAGTTGCCGGACTTATTAGAAGATTTATGGACACAGGCGTATCAGATTCAGGCAGTTGGTGTTTCTGTTCGTCCGAGAGATGTAAACGGTTCTTATATGCCTTGCTTTTCTGTTGGTACTGGTATGGCGCGAGTGATTGCCAAAACTCATCATGTACCGTTATACGCTTTTTCTCATCAAGGAGGACATGTTGCGGCGGCGCTGTATGGCGCTGACTGTATGGATTTGTTATCTGCGCCTTTTATTGCTTTCCACGTATCAGGGGGAACTACAGAAGCTCTTTTGGTTCGCCCTGATACAGAAACAATATTTACATCAGAAATGATTTCATGCTCTTTAGATTTAAAGGCAGGACAGGCTGTCGACCGTGTGGGCGGTATGCTGGGATTATCATTTCCGGCAGGAAAAGAGCTGGAAAAACTGGCGTTGCAATGGAAGCAATCTTGTAAGGTGCGCCCTAGCATAAAGGGAGATGATTTTTCTTTATCGGGAATTGAAAATCAATGTCAAAGACGATTGTCGGAGGGACATCCTAAAGAAGAGGTTGCACGGTTTTGTTTGGATTCTATTTTAGCAGCGTTAGATGTTGTATGCCAAATGCTTTTAAAAAAATATGGTAACATTCCGTTGTTATTTGCCGGTGGGGTTATGTCAAACAGTATAATTCGCGAGACTTTAACATGTCGATATGGCGCACATTTTGCACCTCCGGAATATGCAGCCGACAACGCAGCGGGTATTGCCGTGCTGACTGCTATGAAGGAAGGACAATTATAAAATGAAAACACCGTCTGTTTTAAGTGTTTCTCAATTGAATATGTATATTAAATCGTTACTGGACGGAGACTTATCTCTTAGACAACTGTTTATAAGTGGTGAGGTTTCAAATTTTACCAATCAATATCGTTCCGGACATTTTTACTTATCGCTTAAGGATGAAAAATGTGTGATAAAAGCGGTGATGTTTGCCTCATATGCTAGTCGTTTGCGTTTTACACCTCAGGATGGAATGAAAGTATTGGTACGAGGTAGAGTGTCTGTTTACGAGCAAAGCGGACAGTATCAGCTTTATATTGAAGATATGCAGCCGGACGGCTTGGGCGCTTTGCATTTAGCATATGAACAGCGAAAGCAAAAGCTGGCTTCAGAAGGTTTGTTTGATGAGGACACAAAACAACCTTTACCAATATTTCCGCAAAAGGTTGGGGTGATCACTTCTCCCACAGGGGCGGTTATCCATGATATCCAGCAGGTATTGGAACGAAGATATCCTTTAGCGGAATTGATTTTATATCCTGTAAAGGTACAAGGGGAAGATGCTGCAAAGCAGGTAGTACGTGCGATTGAGCATTTTAATCGTAATAAGGAAGCTGACGTGTTGATTGTTGGCCGAGGCGGCGGTTCCATGGAAGACTTATGGGCTTTTAACGAGGAGATTGTTGTCCGTGCAGTAGCGAATTCTAGGATTCCGGTTATTTCGGCCGTCGGTCATGAAACCGATATTACCCTCTGTGATTTTGCGGCAGATTGCCGCGCAGCCACACCATCTGCTGCCGCCGAATTGGCAGTACCAGACCAGTCTGAGTTAAAAGCGACACTGCGATCCTGTAATACTTCTTTACAGTATTATATGAAAGCATATATACGCAGTTTGCATGATAAGCTGGAACGGTTGGTAAGCCATCAATCGTTGCAAGTGCCGCAAAACAGAGTGGCCATGGAAACCATGAAGCTGGATCATTATACAGAACAATTGACCGCGGCTGTTAAGCGTAAGACAACACAAGAAAAACATCGTCTTTCTAAATTAAGCGGGCAATTACATTCGTTAAGTCCATTACAGATATTGGCGCGAGGCTATGCTGTAGTACACAATCAAAATCAGAATATTGTGCGTTCTGTGCATACGATAAAAACGGGAGATAAACTGGTTGCAACGGTGTCCGACGGCACACTGGATTGTATCGTAGAAGAGGTGACATGTAATGAATAACAATATTACATTTGAAACGGCTATGAATAAGCTGGGGGAAATTGTAGACAAACTGGAAAACGGCGAAGTTTCTTTGGATGAATTGCTGCGTTTATTTGAACAGGGAACGGAACTTGCGTCTTTTTGCTATGATAAGTTGCAGAATGCGGAGCAAAGGATTACACAAATCACATCATTGAATCAAGGCAGGACTGAAAGCGAGGATTTAGATGAGTAATGTCACCCGTCAATATGCAGACCAGATTGAAACGGCGATAAAAGCGTATTTACCGAAAACTGGTGGATTGCAAGATCAACTAGTACAGGCAATGTCTTATAGTTTGTTAGGTGGCGGCAAACGGATTCGTCCTATTTTGGTATTGGAGTTTTGCCGCCTGTGCGGAGGTACACAACAGGCAGCAATATCCTTTGCCTGTGCGGCAGAAATGATACATACTTATTCTTTGATTCACGATGATTTACCTTGCATGGATAATGACGAAATGCGTAGAGGAAAACCATCGAATCATAAAAAATTTGGCGAGGATATGGCTTTGTTGGCAGGAGATGCGTTACAGGCTCTTGCCTTTGAGGTAATGCTGCGTGAGGATTCTATACGTGCCGCCGGCGCAGAACGTGCCGCCGCCGCCGCGGGTATTTTGGCGCAGGCAATCGGTGCTGATGGTATGGTGGGGGGACAAGCAATTGATCTCTTATCAGAGGGCAGACAGATTCCCCTGGAAACATTACGTAAAATGGATGAAGGAAAAACCGGAGCGCTGATTTCGGCTTGTGTGCAAATGGGTTGTGTGCTTGGCGGTGGAACAGAACAGGAAGTACAAGCGGCAAAACAATACGCAGCGAATATCGGTTTGGCATTTCAAATAGTAGATGATATTTTAGATATAGAGGGAGACACAGTTTTGTTAGGCAAACAGGTAGGCAGTGACACTGCCAATCAGAAGAGCACTTATGTTTCTATATTAGGTATAGAGCAGGCAAAAGCTTTGGTACAGCAATTGACCAATCAAGCGGTCGACGTATTGCAGATATTTGAGCGGGACACCGATTATCTGAAGGAATTGGCAGAATATCTTGCAGTAAGAAAGCAGTAAACATTTTTGTGTTTCATTTTCAAAACAGAAAAATTTGTGTTTAAATAGGTATGTATGGTTGACATATCTGTAGTTTTATGATATGCTTGTCAAGCCGCATATTACGGGTTTTAAGAGGTTAGTCCCACCTGATAATAGCGAGATTATTGAAAAGGCAGGACCTTATATTCATGTTTGCAGTTATTGAAACAGGCGGCAAGCAATATAAAGTGCAAAATGGCGATGTCATTTATGTAGAAAAGCTTGCGCAAGAAGAAAATTCCGAGGTTCAATTCCAGGTAGTTGCGATTGGCGGCGAAAACGGTTTGAAAATCGGCACTCCTTATGTGAACGGCGCTTCCGTTACCGGAAAAATTCTAAAAAACGGTAAGGGCAAAAAAATTACAGTGTTCACTTACAAACCACAAAAAAGCTCTAAGCGCAAAATGGGTCACAGACAACCATACACAAAAGTTGAGATTTCTGCTATTAATGCACAATGATTCTCGTACGCTTTTTGTCTGAGGTCTGTGGCAGCTTAGTTGGCTTTATTATGGAAGGTCACGCAAATTATGCGGATATTGGTGAAGATATTGTATGTGCAGCGGTTTCGTCTGCAGCATATATGACGGTAAACACCATCACAGATATTATGAAAGCAGAAGCAGACGTTACCGTAGATGACGGTAAAATGTTTGTAAGAATTTCCGCTGACGATGCTGTTCGCTGTCGTGATATATTCATGGGATTCAAGCTCCATTTGATTGGGCTGGAGGAGCAGTATCCAAATCATATTCAAGTTCATTATATGGAGGTGTAAATTATGTTAAAGATTAACATTCAGTTATTCGCTCATAAAAAAGGTATGGGTTCTACAAAAAACGGTCGTGATTCCGAGTCAAAACGTCTTGGGGTAAAACGTGCTGACGGTCAATTTGTACTTGCAGGTAATATTCTTGTAAAACAACGCGGTACTCATATTCATCCGGGTGAGAATGTTGGCAGAGGTTCTGATGATTCTTTGTTTGCTTTGGTCGACGGTAAAGTGAAATTTGAACGTTTAGGCCGTGATCGTAAAAAAGTTAGCGTTTACTCTGTTGGACAATAATTGATTTTATATTTGGTTACAAAATCCGGGTGTTGGTGCCCGGATTTTTTTTTCTGTTTATGCCATACTAGAAAAAAGAATTTTAATAGATTCATTGCAGTTTTATTGGTTTAATGATAAAATCAAAATGATATGAATTTTTAAATTAATTGTTCCATTATGATATGGAGAAACGGCGGTTATTATGTTTATAGATGTAGCAAAAATCAAAATTAAGGCAGGGGACGGCGGAAACGGAGCTGTTGCTTTTCACAGGGAGAAATATGTTGCGGCAGGCGGACCCGACGGTGGTGATGGAGGTCGAGGCGGCAATATTGTGTTTCAAGTAGATACTAATCTTTCTACACTGGCAGATTTTCGCTATAAAAGAAAATATATTGCCCAAAACGGTGCAAATGGAAAAACAAATCGCTGTAACGGAAAAAATGCAGAGGACTTAATTATTAAAGTTCCTCAGGGAACATTAATTAAAGAAGCAGATACCGGACGTATTCTTGCCGATATTTCTACTGCTGAACCACAGGTTATTTTGAAAGGAGGAAAAGGTGGTTGGGGAAACGCTCATTTTGCAACTGCAACGCGCCAAACACCTCGTTTTGCAAAGCCTGGTATTCCGGGAGAAAGTATGGAGGTCATACTGGAGCTAAAACTACTGGCAGATGTCGGTTTGGTGGGGTATCCGAATGTGGGTAAATCTACTTTTATTTCAGTTGTAAGTGAAGCAAAGCCCAATATTGCAAATTACCATTTTACGACGCTGACACCAGTGTTAGGTGTAGTACGTATGGCAGAAGGCAGTTCTTTTGTTATTGCAGACATTCCGGGGTTGATTGAAGGCGCATGGGAGGGTGTTGGTCTGGGGCACCAATTTTTACGACATGTGGAACGCTGTCGGATGCTGGTACATGTAGTAGATGTGTCTGGAAGCGAGGGCAGAAATCCAAAGGAAGATTTTAAAATCATTAACGATGAGTTGAAAAAATTTAATCCTCAGTTGGCTGAGCGCCCTATGATTGTTGTTGGTAACAAAGCCGATCTTGCTTCAGATGAGCAGATTGCAGACTTTGCGGATTTTGTACAAGGAGAAGGTTATGCATTTTATCCAATTATGGCGGCAATCCGCTATGGTGTGGATCCGGTGCTAAAAAGTATAGAAGAAAAGTTGAGTCAATTACCGCCTGTACGCCATTATGAGCCGGAGTTTGTGTCGGTAAAGCCTATTGAAGAAATGGACAAACACCATGTAGAAGTAAAAAAACAGGAAGATGTCTATATAGTAGAGGGTGAATGGCTGTTGGCCATTATGAAGACCATTGATTTTGATGATTATGAATCTTTGCAGTATTTTCAGCGTGTGCTAATTCACACAGGTGTGATTGATGCGTTGCGTGATGCCGGTATTCAGGAGGGCGATACGGTGAGTCTGTATGATTTGGAATTTGATTTTGTAGAATAGTTGGAGGATTTTGTGTGGAACGGTTATTTAACGAAGATTGTAATCCCAAACAATTGAGTCCTTTAACACTAGCGTTTATTGGAGACGGGGTTTTTGATTTGTTTGTAAGAGAGCGTTTGGTGTGTCTTGCCAATTCTCCCGTTAAAAAATTACATCAAAGCGCTGTTGCACAGGTACGATGTCAGGCACAGGCAGGTTTTATGAAGCAGTTAATGTCTATTTTAACTGAGGAAGAAATTGATATTTTTAAACGAGGTAGAAATGCGCATACCTCCGTACCAAGAAATGCGGAACCGGCAGATTATCATGCTGCAACCGGATTTGAGGCAATGTTCGGTTATTTGTACTTAAAGGGAGATATAGGTAGACTGCGTCAATTGTTTTCAATTATTTGCGAAAAGTCGTGTTAATTTCACCATATTTTCATACAATAACACTGGGTACAGGAATCATGTGATTTTTTATTGTATTTTTGAGGATGGAAATAAGAAGGTGATATGGTGATAGCATCGCAAAAAAAACACAGCACATCAGTCCAAATATTTTATGATGCTGTATGCTTTACATTAGGCAGTATTTTGTATGGATGCTCAGTATCTGTTTTTTCAGAACCAAATCAAATTGCACCTGGAGGTGTGACTGGTCTTTCTATTGTATTAAATAGTTTATTTTATACACCAGTTGGTACAATGGTTTTAATTTTAAATATTCCTCTAATGATATGGGCAGTTATTGAACTGGGATACAAATTGGTGGCAAAAACAATCTTTGCAATTATACTTACGTCTATTGTGATTGATTTAATTGCAATATTGGTACCGCCGTATCAGGGAGATAAAATGCTGGTTGCAATTTTTGCTGGTGTAACAGAAGGGGCTGGATTGGCACTGATCTTCATACGAGGCGGCACAACAGGGGGAACCGATACAGCGGCTCGTTTACTGGGCAAACGGTTTCCGCATGTTTCCATGGGCAGACTGATGATGTTGATTGATTTTACGGTTGTTTTGATAGCTGCCTTTGCATTTCAAAGCATAGAAAGCGCAATGTATGCAGTAATTGTAATTTTTGTGGCAACACAGATTATTGATGCAATGTTGTATGGTACCGATGTTGGTACTGGAAAATTGTTGTTTATTATATCTAGAAAAAGTAACGATGTAGCAGATGCCATTATTCATAAGTTATCTAGAGGAGTTACTATTTTAAAATCCCGTGGTGCGTATACAGGTTCAGACAATGAAGTGTTGCTTTGCGCCGTGCGAAAATATGAAGTATACCGTTTAACCCAATTGGTACGTGAGATTGACAATAAAGCATTTATTATTATTGGAGATGCAGGTCAGATTAATGGAGAAGGATTTAAAGAAAATGCACAAGAAGAAAAAACGCTTAGAGATATTATAAAAAAACGTAAAAAGTAGGTATTCATTTTGGGTTCTTTGCACCTTGTGTAGAGAACTTTTTACATAAATATAAAGAGAAAACCGTTGGATTTATGGTTAAAATCCAACGGTTTTCCAAAAACATATTTAGAAACAATTAGTTGCTGTGATTTTGATTTCTTTTATTTTGAGCGTTTTGGGAATTATTATTTTGTTTTTGGGTCTGAGTTTGTGTGGTAGTATTCTGAGAATTATTGTTTTGAGTTTGAGTGTTTGTATTTTGTGCGTTTTGAGAACGGCCACAGTTTTCCTGTGTATTTGTTCTTCTGTTTTGTGCGTTATTTTGTTTATCCATGAGATTTCACCCCCTTATAACTGTATTATGTCTCATTTCGAAAGAGTTTATACGGATAAAATAATATTGGGAGCTGATAAATTTGGTCCAACTACCGGAAAATTTTATAAATAGAATGGCAATCCTATTAGAACACGACTATCCTGCTTTTCTAAAAAGTTACTCAACGGTTTCAAAAAAGGGGATTCGGTTGAATCCATTAAAATGCACTATAGATGTGTTAAGGAAAAATATACCGTTTACTTTGACGTCATCACCGTTTTCTCCTCTTTCTTATTATGTTAATGAGGAGGGTATTAAAATTGGTTTGTTGCCAATGCATCATGCGGGCGCATTTTATTCTCAAGAACCATCGGCTGCTTCAGCAGTGACTGTGCTGGACCCAAAACCTGGCGATCGTGTGTTAGATCTTTGTGCAGCTCCCGGCGGAAAGTCGACTCAAATAGCAGGACTTTTAATGGGAAAAGGATTGTTATGGTCCAACGAAATGGTAAAAAAACGATCTAAAATTTTACTTTCGAATATGGAACGCTGTGGTGTACGTAACGCTGTAGTGTCCTGTTGCTATCCCGATGTGCTTTGTCATAGGCTTGCCGGTTTTTTTGATAAGGTGTTGGTAGATGCTCCCTGCTCCGGAGAGGGTATGTTCCGTCGGGACAAACAGGCTATTCAGGATTGGAGTGTTGAACATGTAAGGACCTGTGCAGCTAGACAGTCGGCAATTTTAGATTTGGCATGTGAAGCGGTGGCGCAGAATGGTATTTTAGTTTATTCCACGTGTACGTTTTCTAAAGAGGAAAATGAAGATGTTGTTACCGCATTTTTGGAAAGACATCCAGAGTTTATTCCGGAAGATTGCGGAGTGAGTTTTGGTCGTTCCGGTATTGGTATGCCATGGGCAAGAAGGATTTATCCTATGGATGGCGGAGACGGTCACTTTGTGGCTAAATTCCGCCGTGTTAAAGAGAACGAGCAGACTTGTTTGATGTATCAAATTACAGCAAAACAAGATATTTCTATGGCAAAAAAACTTTACGACTCGATTATAAAAGAATCTTGGCAGCATAACATAGTAAAAATCAAAGAGCAGTTTTTATTATTACCTCCAAAATTACCACAATTGGATGGTTTAGGCGTTTTGCGGGCAGGCGTACTTCTTGGAGAAAGTAAAACAAACCGTGTTGAACCAGCCCATGGCTTGTTTATGGCAACAACAGCAAATCAGCTGCATCAAGTTATTTCTTTTGATAATGATAATCCATGTTTATTTCAATTTTTAAGAGGGGAAGAAATTGCAGTACCTAATCATATCAAAGGATATGCCGGTGTTGCCGTAGATGGTATTGTTACCGGTTTTGGCAAATGCTCCGCAGGAAAATTAAAAAATCACTATCCAAAAGGATTGCGTAATTTTTAGTGAGTATGCTGATATTTAAAACTGTTTTGGCTTGAAACTGTTTCTTATTGGTGGTAAAATAAAATAGAATCCATTGAAAGAAGGTTTTTTCCATGAAGGAAATCAAAATAGAGCTTACAAAGTATCCGAAAGACAAACCAACAGATGAATCTAAACTGGGTTTTGGTACTATTTTTACCGATCATATGTTTATTATGAATTATGATGAGGGGCAGGGCTGGCATGATGCCCGTATTGTGCCGTATGGGCCTATTTCTTTAGAGCCGTCTGCAATGTGTCTGCATTACGGACAAACTGTATTTGAGGGAATGAAAGCATATCGTGCAAAGGATGGCCGCATTTTGTTATTTCGTCCCGAAAAAAATATGGCGCGCTTAAATGTTTCTAATGAGCGTTTGTGTATTCCAAAATTGGATGAGGCATTTGCGCTAAAATGTTTGGAGAAGTTGGTGTCTGTTGAGAAAGACTGGATTCCGTCAGAAGAAGGTACGTCTTTGTATTTGCGTCCGTTTATTTTTGCTATCGACGCACAGGTAGGTGTACATCCTGGTAAGCATCTGATGTTTCTTATAATCTGTTCTCCTGTGGGCGCTTATTATCCAGAGGGTTTGAATCCTGTTAAGATTTATGTAGAGAGTCAGTATGTTCGTGCTGTAAGAGGCGGTATGGGATATGTAAAAGCAGGCGGTAATTATGCAGCGTCTTTAAAAGCCCAGGACGAGGCAGAACACCAGGATTACACACAAGTTTTGTGGCTGGATGGCATTGAACGGAAATATATTGAAGAAGTAGGCACTATGAATGTATTCTTTGTTATTGGAGATGAAATTATTACGCCGGCTTTGCAGGGTTCAATTTTACCAGGTATTACTAGAATGTCGGCGATTGATATGCTAAAATTATGGGGATTGCAGGTTACCGAAAGAACTATTTCTATTGAGGAAGTATATCAGGCATATCAAAATGGTCAATTGAAAGAGGTTTTTGGCACTGGTACGGCAGCGGTTATTTCTCCGGTAGGTCAATTAAAGTGGAATGATAAAATTATGGAAATCAACAATGGAAAAATTGGTGAGATATCTCAACGTCTTTATGATACTCTAACGGGGATTCAATGGGGAGATATAGAGGATAACCTAAATTGGACTACAGAGATTAAATGAATCAGTTGATGTTAAGGCGGCAGCTAAGCTGTTGCCTTTTTTATTACAGAGGTTGTGTATTTTGATATGAGAGTATTGTCATTTACGGTTTCGAAAGAGTGGAATCAAGTAAAATTAAAGTATTTTTTGCGGAGTTATTGTCATTTATCTGCACGTTTGCTGACCAAACAAAAACATGTTAAAATGGGGTTGACTATCAATGGTAACCATGGAAAAGCCAATGATGTATTAAAAACTGGAGATATTGTGTGTGTGAATTTGCCGGATGTTCAAAAGGATATTGAGCCGATTGCATTACCGCTACGTATTTTATATGAAGATGATGACATTATTGTGATTGATAAAGCTTTTGGTATGCCGGTATATCCTACAGCTGGTCATAATAACGACAGTTTGGCAAATGCATTGTTTTACCATTATCAGCAAAGTAGTGTGTGCGTGGGGTTTCATCCTATTTATCGTTTGGATAAAGATACTTCGGGGGTGATTGTTATTGCAAAACATGGATATGCTGCTGCAGTGCTTAGCGAATCAATAGAAAAAGAGTATACAGCTATTTGTGAGGGCATATTAGAGGGAAAAGGTATTATTGATGCGCCAATCCGATTAAAAGATGGTTATACTATACAACGTGAAGTTGCAAAAGATGGACAACGTGCTGTTACCCACTGGCAGGCAGTATGTCATGCCAATCAGCATACCTTGCTGCATATACGATTAGAAACCGGTCGTACTCACCAAATTCGTGTGCATTTTTCTCATATAGGTCATCCACTGGCAGGAGATGATATGTATGGCGGTCACCTTGAACAAATTGGCAGACAAGCGCTTTGCTGTTCAAAGGTGTTATTTCAACATCCTGTTACAGGTGTGTGTATGAATTTTACATGTGGACCGCAGCGGGATATGGAGGTACTACTAAAATCAAATTGATATTAACCGTTCAAAAAAGGTTTTTTATTTTCGTGTTTTATGGTACACTGATAATATAAAGGAGTGGCGGCTAATGTATACATTGATTTGTCAGTACTTATATGGTGAGGAGATTGGAAAATACGCTACTTCTCATTACTCGGAAGAATGGAATCAGAATGCGTTTTTATGGGGAATTCAAGGGTATGAATTCTTGCTCTTTCATCGTTTTCTATTTTGGCAATCAGGCATTAAACTTGCATCTTGTGTTGAGTGTTTTAACAAAGTTGGCATGACAGTTATATTAGAAGAAACAGAGTATTATTTGCAACAGCATACTTCTTCTATTTTGAAAATATACTGTTTAGGTCAAAAATGCAGGGAAATTCTTAAACAGAATACAGAACCATTTATAAAATATGGTTTGCATATGCTGATACAAGAGTATCCTAATGAGCAAGCAATTTCCCTTAGAAATAAAATAGAGACTTCCTTGGATATTATTATGCTGCGCTATCTTCGAAATCAGCTGCCTGTTGAATTTGATATGAAGCAGATATTTCCAAAAGATGCTACAGTACAGAGGGAGATTGCAAAACTGTACAGTTATTTATTAGAGAAATTATTAGATGATAGGCAGGAAAGGGCGGTATTACTGCAAGCTACCAAGGACGCTAGAAAAACATGCGGTATGTTTAATGACCGCACTACTTTTAAGAAAAACTTCTTTGAGCGCATGGAGAGAGGTAAGGAGCATAAGTGTCGTTTATCCAGTTATTTTCGAGGAATTAGCGAAGGAGACGCTTATGATTATGCAAATATCTATCATGCGCAGTGGTCTCTTGAAGATGGTTCTATTTGTACCAAGAGTTATATAGATTTATTTGAATTTGCTGTGGAGCAATCTAAACAAATTATATATGATTAATATGAATAAAAGGGGTAATATTATGATGAAAAGAATTCCAAGTTTTTGCGTAGATCATACAAAACTAGAACCAGGTATTTATACCTCTCGTATTGATGGTGATATTGTTACATATGATATTCGTATGAAGAAACCAAATGTGCCTCCATTTTTACCGTCAGCGTCAATGCATACAATTGAGCATTTATTTGCAACAATTTCACGTAATTCTGAATTTGAAGATAGAATTATTTATTTTGGTCCTATGGGTTGCCGTACTGGTTTTTATTTTCTAGTAAGAAACATGGAGCAAGTGGATGTGATTGTACTAATTCAAAGAATTATGGATGCTATTGCAAATTTTGAGGGTGAAATACCTGGAAATACGGAGGTGGAATGTGGCAATTATTTGGAGCACGATTTAGAGGATGCAAAGAATCAAGCGAAAAGCTTTCTTCCATACATTGCTAATTGGACAGTGAATCAGTTAAAATACAAATAAATTTTAGCAATTTAAACATATCTTTTCATTATAAAAAAATGATTGCAAAATTGTAACCATTGTAGTATTATGTTATTAAAGGGTTACACAAATGTAATATTTATTTCTAAATAATGAGAGGAAGATTTAAAATTAAATTTTTTGAATTTAAACGTTCTGAATCTAATCAAAAAAGTGTGAAAAATTTTTCAGGACTAGAACGAATGTATCAGGCATGGAAAAGTATGATTCAATCTATGTTTGAGCTTACAAAAGCAATTTATTCTGTTACAATTTGCAAAGTACTGACATTTTTTATAAAGCACTCTATATGTATAGCAATGACGGTTAACGAACATACAAACCGGCAGTCTCTAAAAATAAAACGATGCACTTCACGTATTGCAGTTCCTGTAGCAAGTGTCGTGGTTTTAACATTATTGTTTGGTTTTTCCATATCAAGTATTAATGGGGTTCAAGTAGCTGCAGAAGAAACTGTAGCTGTATACGGAGATCCGTTGGAAGTGTTTAACCAGTTAATGGAGAAACAAACTAAAACACAATTGATGATACAGCCAACGTCGGCATTACCTACTAAAACAGCTGAAATTTCAAAATTAAAAACCAATATTGACCTAGAAAAGTCTCATGATAAACCTACAAGTGTGTATCAGGAGGCGGTAGGGCTCTTTGTAGACGGTAATTTTGTGGGTTCTGTTGAAAATGATGTTGACTTAAAGCTTATGTTAGGTGATTTGTTAAAAAATAATGCGCCTGAATCTTATATTTCTATTGGTTTTTCAGAAGATATTGAAATCAAAACGGATATCTTTCCTGCTTCTAGTGTGATGTCGGTAAACAAAATAAGAGAAAAGCTGACCGGTGTTTCACCAAAACAGATGGGATATACTGTTGTAGAAAATGATACATGGGAATCGTTAGCTGAAAAGTTTGGTACAACAAGTAATGAATTAAAAGCGCTGAATCCTGATGTTCCTTCCCCATTAGAAAGCGGTTCTCATTTAAGCGTTATTGTGAAAAAAGCGATGTTGAATATATTTGTTCTCAAAGGTGAAGCTTATGAGCAGGATCTCAAGTTTGAAACAGAGATTTTGCAGGATGAAAGTAAATATAATACGTATTCCCAAATACTTACAGAGGGTAAAAATGGCAGGGCTGCTTATGAGGATAACGTTATTTATATAAATGGTAAAGAAGCTAAGCGTTTTCATGTTTCGACTAAGATGCTGGAGGAGCCTGTTACACAGATAGTAATGAAAGGTACCAAAATACCGCCAGACGGAAGCGTGCCGGGGGAAAGTAGCGGTACTTTAATATGGCCTTTGCCGACGGTTCGTACTATAAGCAGTAATTTTGGTTCGAGATGGGATACACACCACAGCGGTATTGATATTGCTAATGGTAAAGCCCATGGAGAAACCATCGTTGCGGCGGATGCAGGAACTGTTGAATTTGCTCGGTCAGATAATTCTGGTTATGGTTTATATGTGATCATTAACCACGGTAATGGAAGAAAAACACTATATGGGCATACCAGCGAGTTATTGGTAGAATCTGGAGAAAAAGTTATAAAAGGTCAACCTATTGCACTGGTTGGAAATACAGGAAACTCTTATGGTTCTCATCTTCATTTTGAAGTGATTGAAAATGGTATTAAAGTAGACCCGTTAGATTATGTTCAGCCATAATGTATGTTTCTAACATATCACTAAAAAAGCTCTGCAATTTATCTGCAGAGCTTTTTTAGTTAAAGATGTTTTAATTTTTTGAGGTTTTTGCTAATAGATACCATTAATTATTGTGAGATATTGACTTTTGCACGTTATTGTATTATTATCAATAAAGATAATTTTTTAGAAAACGATAATCTCGCAAATATATGGAAGAATATATGATAGATATAATGTTCAATTTGGAACATAAAAAAATGATTGGGGCGTATCTCATTGGATAAGTTTGTAGTTACTGGCGGTATACCGTTAAAAGGTACTGTTACAATAAGCGGTGCAAAAAATGCTGCTATTGCTATTTTACCTGCGGCCATTTTATCAGATGAAGTTTGCCGTATAGAAAATGTACCGAATATTACTGATGTGAATGCTATACTTCATATCATTGAAGATATGGGAGCAAAAGTAAAAAGAATTGATAAATCTACGGTGGAAATTGATCCTAAATCCATCCGTACTTATGTGGCTTCTTATGAACTTGCAAGACATATGAGGGGATCTTATTATTTGCTCGGGGCATTGCTTGGGCGTTTTAGCCATGCAATTGTTTCTATGCCTGGAGGCTGTGATTTTGGTCTGAGACCGATTGATCAGCATTTAAAAGGTTTTTCTGCGTTGGGCGCTGCCTATAGCTTAGAGGGTGGTATGGTAGATGTGCAAGCTGAACAATTAAAGGGTAACAACGTGTATATGGATATTGTTTCGGTTGGAGCTACCATTAACATTATGCTTGCTGCGGTTAAGGCAAAGGGGGTAACTGTAATAGAAAATGCCGCAAAAGAACCGCATATTGTAGATCTTGCGAACTTTTTAAGCTCTATGGGTGCAGATATTCGCGGTGCAGGTACAGACGTTATTAAAATTTATGGAGTCGAATGTTTACATGGGACAACATATTCAATTATTCCAGATCAGATTGAGGCTGGTACTTATATGGTAGCAATTGCTGCAACAGGTGGCGATGCTATTATTGAAAATGTGATTCCTAAGCATTTAGAGTCTATTTCTGCAAAATTGGAAGAAATGGGCGTTTTGATTGAAGAATTTGATGATTCGATTCGTGTCAAACGTAAGGAGAATTTGCAAAAATGCAATGTTAAAACAATGCCGCATCCCGGTTTTCCTACGGATATGCAGCCGCAAATATCCGTTTTACTTGCAATTGCACAAGGTACCAGTATTATTACAGAGAGTGTTTGGGATAGTCGTTTTCGCTATGTAGAAGAGCTCCGCCGTATGGGAGCGCAATTTTCTGTTGATGGAAAATTAGCGGTTATTGAGGGGATTGAGCATTTAAATGCCGCACCTGTAAAAGCTACTGATTTGCGTGCTGGTGCAGCAGTAGTTATTGCGGCGCTTTGTGCACATGGTGTTAGTCAAATTGAGGAAATTCATCATATTGAGCGTGGTTATGAGGATATTGTTGAAAAATTGCAACAGTTAGGTGCAGATATCAAGCGTTACCATTCACCCGAGGATACGCAGCTAAAAGCAATGTAATATGCTTATAGATGGCTTAGTATTGGTGGAAAATTAACTAGTGTAAAAAAATTTAACTTGTAGGCTAATTTTACTGTATATAATGCCATATCTGCTGTGAGCGTTTGGGAGAAAAGTTTTGTTTGTTTTTTGTATTGGAACAAGGAGATAGAATATGGCCCGAATTTATCCTCTGTTTAGTGGTAGCAGTGGAAATAGTTATTTTGTTGGTTCGGCAGATGCCGGTATTCTAATTGATGTTGGTCGGAGTGCAAAACAGATTGGGGATATGCTTTCGGCTTGTTGTATTCCAATTAGCGCAGTTAAGGGCATTTTTATAACGCATGAGCATACGGACCATATAAAAGGATTGCGAGTATTTACCTCAAAATATAAGATACCTATTTTTTCTTCTATGGGAACCTTGCAAGCTTTGGAAGAGCTTGAGCAACTACAGCGAGATATATCGGCTGTAGTTATAGATCATCGAGGGCTTGAATGTGCCGATATGTGGATTTCTTCTTTTCCCACATCCCATGATTGTATGGAAGGAATTGGATTTCATATTACTACAGCAGATGACCGAACATTATGCTTTGCAACAGATTTAGGTTGTATAACGAAGCAGGTGTATCAGAATTTGGAGGGCAGTGATTTTGTAGTTTTGGAATCCAATCACGATATTGGTATGCTTAAAACAGGTTCTTATCCTTATCGATTAAAGCAGAGAATTATTTCAGATTACGGACATTTGTCTAATATTGCCTGTGCAGAAGTATTACCTAAATTGGCAAAGAAAGGGACATCGCGCTTTTTGTTGGCACATTTGAGTCATGAGAACAATACGCCGGAGATTGCTCTACAAACCTCATTATGTGCATTAACAATGGATGGTTTAAGGCGAGGATTTGATTATGAATTATATATTGCTCCGAGAGAGAATATAACGTATACTGGCATTTTATTTTGAGGGTTTATTATGCTGACAATCAATATTATTTGTATAGGAAAATTAAAAGAATCCTACTGGATTGAGGCGTGTAAAGAATATCAAAAACGGCTGGGTGCGTTTTGTAAGTTTAGAATTATGGAAGTTGAGGAATCTAAATTACCAGAGAAACCCTCTCAGATGCAAATTCAGCAGGCTCTGATAAGAGAGGGTGAAAAAATTTTGCAATTAGCTGCCAATAGTATTGTAATTCCTCTTTGTATTGAGGGTAAACAAATTTCTTCCACTGCTTTGGCGGAGCATCTGAGTATTTTAACGGTAAACGGTGTCAGTAAAATAAATTTTGTAATTGGTAGCTCACACGGATTAAGTGAAATAGTCAAAAATAGATGTTCTTTGCAGTTATCTATGTCACGTATGACATTTCCTCACCAACTGGCACGAATTATGCTGTGTGAGCAAATTTATCGTGCTTTTCAAATTCAACACAACGGACGGTATCATAAATAGATAATAATGTGCATTTTTATATTAGTTTTTTACTTTTATTTTTAGTCTTAAATTTGATAAATATAAAAGATATTGGTTGCTCACATAATTAGAGAGCTATTATATAGTTATATGAAAGATGCTACTGGGCTCTAAAATTCATTGAATGAGATATCTTGAAATGAGAATTAATCGGTCCTATAGAACTGCGTCTGCTATTTTTAGTTTGAAGTTGTAAAGGAAGGTAAGGTAACATTGCTTAAAGATATGTTAACGCTGGTTCAAACACGATGGGATTTTTTTCTGGGACTGCTTTGGGAACATTTGCAAATTTCTTTTATCTCTATTGTTTTTGCTATGGCAATAGGTTTAATTATAGGCATTGTTATCAGTGAGTTTCGAAAAAGCTCGAAATTTGTAATTGGGCTGGTTAATTTACTTTATACTATACCCTCTATTTCACTTTTGGGTTTGTTAATTCCTTTATCGGGTATAGGTGATACCACTGCAATTATTGCATTGACCATATATGCACTATTACCCATGGTGCGTAATACATTTACTGCTCTTACTAATATAAGCCCTTTGTTGATTGAGGCGGCAACCGGAATGGGAAGTACCAAATTACAGACACTTTTTAAAATTAAACTACCCTTAGCCGTACCAATTATGATTGCAGGAATTCGCAATATGGCTGTTATGACTATTGCACTTGGCGGTATTGCTTCGTTTATTGGAGCAGGTGGTCTTGGTGTTGCCATTTATCGCGGTATTACTACCAACAATAAAGCAATGACTTTAATCGGTAGTTTATTAATTGCGGTTCTTGCTATTGTGATCGATCTACTTATTGGAATCATTGAAAAAATAACTAAAAAGCATAAAATATAGATAGGAGAGATTTATATTGAAAAAAAGAAAAATAATTAGCGTTATTTTGGCAGCTGTTCTGGTTACGGCTGTTTTTGTAGGTTGCTCTAAAAGTCGCATAACAAATAGTTCTACCAACAGTACACGAACTGCTTATACAACCATTCAAATGGCTACAAAGCCGATGACAGAACAATATATATTAGGCAACATGATGAAACAACTGATTGAACAAGAAACTGACTTAAAAGTAGAAATTACTGCGGGTGTTGGCGGAGGGACTGCTAATATTCATCCGGCGATGGAAAAAGGAGACTTGGATTTTTATCCTGAATATACAGGCACAGGATGGAACATTGTTTTAAAAGAGAAAGGTATATATAATGAAACGATGTTTGAGCAACTGCAAGCGGGTTATCATCATATGAACATGACGTGGACAGGTTTAATCGGATTTAATAATACTTACGGCATTGTTGTTAGAAGAGAGATTGCGGAACAATATGATTTGAAAACGATTACTGATCTTACATCTGTTTCTGATCAGTTGGTGTTTGGGGGAAATTATGATTTTTTTGAACGAGATGATGGATTTAAAGCGTTAGGCGAAACATACAGCTTGAATTTTAAAGATACCGTAGAATTGGATATTGGTCTGAAGTATGATGCAATTAAACAGAAACAATTTGACGTTATGAATGCTTTTACAACAGATGGTCAACTTTCTATTTCAGATGTGGTTGTATTGGAAGATGATAAAGGACTATATCCTTCTTATGTATGCGGCTTTGTTGTTCGTAATGAAATTTTAGATAAGCATCCAGAACTGCAAAAAGTATTTGATAAGGTTCAGAACTTGATTAATGATGCAGAGATGGCAAACATGAACTATCAAGTAGAGGGACAGGGAAAGACTCCTGAAGAAGTTGCAATAGAATATTTACAGCAAAAAGGGCTTCTAAATTAAAGCATACTCATAAAAGGAGCTTTTCTTATGTATGCAATTGAGTATCAGAATATCCGAATGAGTTATAAAGATAAAGTAGTGATTCCAGATTTTAATCTTTCTGTGAAACGTGGAGAGTTTATGACCATTATTGGTTCTTCGGGTTGCGGAAAAACAACCATTCTAAAAATGGTGAATGGATTGATTCAGCCTACAAGCGGCGCGATATATGTGGATGGTAAAAATATAAAGGATGTGGATATTACCAAATTGCGCCGAAAGATTGGCTATTCGATTCAAGGGAGTGTTTTATTTCCTCATATGACAGTGGAAAAGAATATAGCCTATGTTCCTAATTTAATCAATCGATCTGATAGAAAACAGATACAGCAGGCGGTATCAAAATGGATGCGGATTGTTGGATTAGATGAATCTATGTGTAAACGCTACCCTGATCAATTGTCTGGCGGACAACAACAAAGAGTAGGGATTGCTAGAGCTTTGGCAGCTTCTCCTGATATTTTGCTTATGGATGAACCTTTTGGTTCGGTAGATGAAATTACTCGTGGTTCCTTGCAAGATCAAATTTTCCATATTCATCAGGAGACTGGCATAACGGTTTTATTTGTTACCCATGACATCCATGAGGCGCTAAAGCTGGGAACAAAAGTATTAGTTATGGATCATGGTGAAATTCAGCAGTATGATCACCCTGATATCATTAAACATGGGCCGGCCAATCGTTTTGTTGAAATGCTGGTTTCTCGTTCAGTTTTATAGTAGATAAGTTGCTATATTGAAATTTTGAATAGATAATTTCTAAAGATGTTATCTGTATAGCATTTTTATCTTTACTATATAATATAGGCAAGCTTCATTTTCTCAATCATCTAGTAAAGAATATAAATAATTTATATTAAAAAGGTCACAGCCCGAAAGCAAACTGTGACCTTTTTAATATTATGTTAAACGAATATGATCATTTGTTTTTTAGGTTGATGAGAGATATATAGCAGATATGCTTATATGAATGCTGCCTTGATTGCGGAGATAGTTGTTTCATAATCGGCTGTCGGTACTAGTAAAGAAATTTCAGTTTCTGCTGTCGTAATCATACGGATATCTGCGTTGACTTTTGCTGCGATACCAAAGATTTTACATGCAAAACCAGGATTATTTTTCATGGATTCATCTGTAACCATAATTTTGCTGTTTCCGCTGCTTATTACCGTTTTTATAGCCAATTCATTGTGTAAATGGCTAGAAAAAGTTAAAAGTTTGGAAAGATCGTGGTCGGACATTGTAAAGGATAATGTGGACATATCACTTTGAGACGGCGCAAGCGATATCATATCAATGTCAATATCTAGTTGAGCTGCCTTGTCAAAAATATTGTGTATCATAGTTAATGATGACGGACAGTTTTGTAATGTAACCAAAGTAATATCTGTTGACGTTGTGATGTGTGTCATAAAGAAAAGGCCTCCTTTATTAGTTCTTATCTATTAATCAGGTCAGCCATATCGTATAGTCCGGTAGGTTGATCAGTTAGAAATAATGCTGCATTGACAGAGCCTGTTGCAAATACTTCTTTTGATTGTGCCGTGTGCAGAATGGATAATGTTTCATGGTGTCCGGCAAACAGAACTTCATGTTCACCTACAATTGTTCCACCTCGTACAGCGTGCAGTCCAATTTCGTTTTTATCACGTTTTTTTCGTTGAGAATGTCTGTCATATACATAATGCATATCGTTGTCCATTCCATCCGCAATTCCATCTGCAATCATAAGCGCTGTACCACTGGGAGCATCAATTTTTTTGTTGTGATGTTTTTCAATAATTTCAATGTCAAATTGATTGCCGAGAATGGCAGAAGCTTTTTTTGCAAGTTCTATTAGCAAATTAATTCCTAATGACATATTGCGGGAATAAAATACAGGAATTTGTTTTGAAGCCTCTTTTAATTCTTCTACCTGAGCCGCAGTATAACCTGTAGTGCAGAGAACTGCCGGAATGCGTTCTTTTTTGGCATATTGTAACAGAGGAGTTAAAACAGATACATGGGAGAAGTCGATGATAACATCTGCACTGCAGGTTAATTCATTTGTACTTTTAAAAATTGGAAAGTCTCCGTAGCAAGCGGTATTAATGTCAAGACCGGCAACAACTTTGCAGTCGCTGCGGTTATTAATGCATGATGCAATTTCATGTCCCATGGCGCCGTTTGCTCCGCTTAATAAAATTCGTTTCATTTGCTCTTTCTATACCTTTCCGGCCTGACGATTTGTAAGGCCGTTTTTTACAACTGTTTATTTTTAAATCAAATTGTATTTTTTCATAACAGAAACTAACTTTGCATGGTCTTGTTCGGTCATTTCGGAAAGGGGCAAACGGCAAAGTCCACATGAATAGCCCATGAGATTTGCAGCCTCTTTAATCACAATGGGATTAATATCAATAAACATAGTGTTCATTAAGTTTAAACTTTCCAGTGCAATTTTACGGCTGCCGGCAAGATCGCCTGATAAAAATTTAGCGCATATATCGTGACTCATTTGCGGACAAATATTGGCAATAACAGAAATTACGCCTTTGCCGCCTAGCGCCATTATTGGAAGTGTTTGATCATCGTTACCGGAGTAGATGGTCAGATTGTCACCGCATAAGGCTGCGACCTTTGCAATATGAGAGATATCGCCGCTTGCTTCTTTTGTAGCGGTTATATTCGGATGCTTACATAATTCCACATAAGTTTCCGGTTTGATTAGGCATCCCGTTCGTGACGGAATATTGTAAAGGATAATAGGAAGGGACACGCTGTCTGCAATTGCAAAATAGTGTTTAATCAAACCGTGTTGCGATGCCTTATTGTAGTAAGGGGTAACTACTAATAAAGCATCTGCGCCTATTTTTTCTGCTTCCTGTGATAGTTCAATTGCATAAGCAGTGTCATTACTGCCGGTACCGGCAATAACAGGTATACGTTTATTTACCTTTTGTACAGTAAATTCCAATACTTTGCAATGTTCTTCGTGAGACATGGTAGATGACTCTCCGGTAGTACCGCAGGAAATAATTGCGTCAGTACCGTTTGCAATCTGGAATTCAATAAGTTTTTCCAGTGTTTCGTAATGAACTGAACCGTCTTCATTCATAGGTGTGATAATTGCAACACCAGATCCGGTAAAAATCTCTTTTTTCATTATAAAAACCTCCTAAATTAATATGCTCTAATAATATTGTATCAATCAAAGTAACCTTTGGCACAAAGTAATTCCGCCATCAGTACAGCGCCGCCTGCTGCGCCTCGTAAAGTATTGTGGGAAAGACATACAAATTTAATATCGTACTGTGTATCGGGACGTAGACGACCAACGGAAACTGCCATACCGTTCTCCAAATTACGATCCAGCTTTGCCTGGGGACGGTCATTTTCATAAAAATAATGTAAGAACTGTTTTGGTGCGCTTGGTAAATTTAGTTTCTGAGGCGTACCACGATAGGACTCCCATTTTTTTATGATTTGCTCCATAGTAATTTTTTTGTCAAACGATGCAAAGACTGCAGCCGTATGACCATCTGCAACCGGTACACGCAGACATTGTGCTGTTATACTGGGCATAGTTGCATTTACAATTTTGTCGCCTTCGACATGCCCCCAAATTTTCATTGGTTCCTGTTCTGATTTTTCTTCTTCCCCTCCAATATAAGGGATAACATTATCTATAATTTCAGGCCAGTTTTCAAAGGTTTTTCCTGCTCCAGAGATTGCCTGATAAGTACAAGCAAGCACTTTTGTAATCCCGTATTCTTTTAGTGGATGAATAGCAGGCACATAGCTTTGCAGGGAACAATTGGATTTTACAGCGATAAATCCGCGTTTAGTGCCAAGACGTTTTTTCTGTGCGCCAATAATTTCAGCATGGGCATCGTTAATTTCTGGAATAATCATAGGAACATCCGGCGTGCTGCGATGTGCACTGTTATTGGATATTACTGGACATTCAGCTTTTGCATAGATTTCCTCTAAAGCACGGATTTCTTCTTTTTTCATATCTACGGCGCAGAAAACAAAGTCTACTAAAGCCGTGATTTTTTTAACGTCGGCAGCTGCATCATATATAATCATGTCTTTCACAGTGGCAGGTATCGGAGTAGCCATGGCCCAGCGATTCCCCACAGCATCTTCGTAATGTTTACCGGCAGAGCGTGCGCTTGCAGCTAATGCAGTTACTTTGAACCAGGGGTGGTTTTCTAGCAGAGTTACAAAACGCTGTCCAACCATACCTGTTGCACCAATAATACCTACTTGATATTGTTTCATATTTATTCCTCCAAAAATAATTGTAAAAAGATCATGGGAAAGAAAAAGACCGGTTTATAGAAAACCGGCCATCATGTTGTATGATATGCTTTCATTTGGTTCTTATCCACATAAAATTTGCGGATGACCGATAGCGCAACATCAAAGAAACATGATGACAGTTGCAGGGATATTTTCCCAGCCCCCAGAACACAAATTGACCCATATTGCATTCTTCGGCGGCAGTTCCTTTTGCAAGCGGTCTAAAACCTGGGCGGTTTCACGCTTGGTACTAATAAATGCCGCACCTCTATCTTCATTATAATTTTATAATCATAATAACATTACAGACAGTAATTGTCAAATGGTTTGTTATGGTTTATAATAAATTGTATATTGATTACGCTAGGGAGGGTTTCTGTATATGGAAACCAAAGATTTTTACTACAATTTACCAAAAGAGCTGATTGCACAAACACCGGCAGAACCAAGAGATTTTTCTCGTCTGCTTGTGATGAGTCGGGAAACAGGAGAATTGGAGCACTGTCATTTTTATAATGTAGTTGAGTATTTACAGCCTGGTGACTGCTTAATTGTAAATGACTCCCGTGTTTTGCCAGCTAGAATTTATGGCAACAAAGAAAAAACAGAAGGACATATAGAATTTTTGATTTTAACCCAAAAAAAGCAAGATATTTGGGAGGTGTTGGCAAGACCAGGTAAAAAAGCTCGACCAGGTGTATGGTTTGTGTTTGGAGATGGCTTGTTAAAAGCAGAGGTACTGGAAGTGATAGAGGACGGCAAGCGTTTGGTAAAGTTTCATTATAACGGAAACTTTTATGAAATATTAGAGCAAATCGGACAAATGCCGTTGCCGCCATATATTACGAAAAAACTGGAAAACCAAGAGCGTTATCAAACGGTTTACTCCAGAGAGTTGGGTTCTGCGGCGGCGCCGACAGCAGGTTTGCATTTTACACCGGAACTTATGAAAAAAATACAAGAAAAAGGTATTCGTTTTGGATATGTTACTTTACATGTTGGACTAGGTACGTTTCGCCCGGTTCATGCAAAAAAGATTGAAGAACACGTGATGCATGCGGAACATTATGTATTGGCAAAGGAAACCGTAGATTTAATTTTAGAAACGAAAGCGGCGGGTGGTCGTGTTATTGCAGTTGGAACCACCAGTTGCCGTACTTTGGAGTCTGTTGTAAAAAAAGAGGGTTGTATAAAAGAAAGTGAAGGATGGACAGATATTTTTATTTATCCAGGATTTTCTTTTCAGGTGTTAGATGGTTTGATTACAAATTTTCATTTGCCAGAAAGCACATTGATTATGTTGGTATCTGCTTTTGCCGGTTATGAGCAGACTATGCGTGCATATGAGACTGCTGTAAGACAAAACTATCGTTTTTTTTCTTTTGGAGATGCAATGCTCGTGGTATGAGTAAAAAATTTTGGGCGATGTTAAACGCATCTGCATACAGCAGTATGGATTTGGGAAGATTATTGCTTTTTTTGATATTGCATAATTACCTACATATAGACCTGTTGACCGATTGTCTATCGGTAAAAAAGTAAAAAACAGCTTGTACACTGCGGTTACGAACAGTGTTATGTGTATGCGATATAATTGGAAGTTATTATAATACTGTTACTATAAAACTCACAGATGAAACTAAGTTACAAATACAATGAAATAGTATGCATATATAAATATTCTTTTTTCTATATGCCATATACGCAACTGATGTAAATGCCAAAATACGAAATACATTATTGAAAGGTAGCCAAAGATGATAAAGTGAAAATAAAACAGCTATTAAAATTGGCGTAAACCAACCTTGCTTTTCATAATGGGATGTCAAATATCCTCTAAAAACAATTCTTCCGTTATTGGTGCGAGTAATACATTAAAAACGAAATAATAGATACAGGTTAGAATGAGTACCGGTTGGGAAAATGATTTTAAGTATTCATAATTTGTCCAGTTAAAGCCTATCGGTAAGTTATGAAGTACACTGCTCCTTATCTCTGCAAACACATGATTTTCAATAGGTGCAATAACTATGGAAAGTAAGCCCGCAATACCAAAGAATATAAATGCAATTATTACCACTTTCCAGATTGCAAGCTTTCCCTGTCCTACAAATGCACTTTTAAACGAATATGCGCCATATTCCTTTTTACTTGCTGACAAAATTACGCATAACTCCATTGGGACTAAGATAAATGTTCCCAATATACAAAACAGTAGTATATGTGGTATATTGCAAAAATACCCTGACAACAGATAACCCGCACATAAAACTATTGATGGTATAAAAATTCTTAATAAGAGTCCTTTTGTATCTATTTTATTTATATTTTATCCTTTCAAATTTCGAGTTTTATCCTGTTTTCTCAGCCGGTATTATATGTCAACGGATCAACTTTGTTTTAACCAATCCATCTGAAAGATGGGAAGGATTATTGCCTCCATGCTTCCTCGCTCCATATCTAGCAGTCGCTCCAAGTTATAGATAAATGCGGTAATCTTTTTGGACCGTTCTCCTTCACCATACTCCAAGAGGAAGTCAAACGCTGTGTTAGAATAGAGTAGCGTCATTTCCGCCACTTCTGCCGGGTAGTCTGTACGGAAAATACCCTGTGCAATGCCCTCTTCAATTAAGCGAGTAAGCAATGGGTTAATTTCTGACAGTAACTGTACTTGCATTTTCTGATGCATAAGTGCATTCTGCGGTTTATGTACCTGCTCCATGATTTCATGTCCGAGGTCGCTATCGACGTTTAGCGCTAGCATCATCAGAGTCAAGCGTTGTAATACCGGTACGTCTTGCTTCTTAGCAATTTCACTTGCTTTTTTCACTAAACGGTCGGTCATTCGTTCGATCATGGCATCCAGAATGTCCTCTTTTGACTTAAAGTGATAGTAGAGTGTTCCACGGGCAATTCTAATCTCGTTTAGAATATCATTGGTGCTAGTGCTGTCAAACCCTTTTGCCCCAAATAGCCGTTCTGCGGCATCCAATATCTCATTCTTGCGCACGTTTGCTTCTTTCACCACACGCATTTTCTTTTCTCCCTCCATAACAATAAACCGACAATCTATCGGTTGTTATTTTAGCACAAGGTATACTCGTGGTCAATAGCGATATATCAATAGTGCTTAATATGAAAACTATCATCCAACAAGCGGTACAGGGGAAATTTTCCTTATACCGCTTGTTTTTTTCAGATGCAATGTTGGTTTTACGAAGAGAAAGGACTGCGGATTTTAAAAAGAGATTTGCAGCAGTTTGATATTATAATTTTTTAATTAAAGAGCAATATTATGTAAAGTATACTAAATATGTAGCCTTGATTTTTTAATTCAGTTAAAAATTGATCGAATTTTTCTGCATTTGTTTTTGATATGCTGCACAGCAAAAGGAGAATGGTGAATAAAGGAATCAGAAAGAAGGAGTGGCTCATAGTCAATAAAGTAGACAGAAAAAAGTGAAATTAGGAGAGATATTGAAAGAAGAGAAGTTCCTTCTGGTCAGGAGAGAGCATGTTGTTAAAAGAGTGAGGACGAAAACGATG
>CAJTNL010000007.1 GCA_910577755.1 uncultured Eubacteriales bacterium
GAACCACTCCCCACAGTGGTTGACGGAATGAAGCGGTATATCAAAGAAAATCCTGATAAAGACATTTACATACTATCTGCATACTTAACGGAAAGCCCCTATGCTTTGCAGGAAAAAAACGAGTGGTTAGACCGATATTTACCTGAAATATCTTCTGACCACCGTATTTTTTGTCCCTGCGGGAAACCAAAAGCCGATTACATCATAGGCGGCATTCAAAAAACAGACATTCTCATTGATGATTACACCAAAAACTTGGAACAGTGGAAACAACAAGGCGGTATTGGTGTAAAACTGCTCAACGGTATCAACCACACAAGAGGAACGTGGCAGGGTTACAGCATGGACTACAGAGAACCAATCCATACATCCTTAAAAAATCTGATGAATCAAAAACAACCATTACAAAAATTACCTCCAAAAACAAGTTTAGATTCAAGCTTCAATCCAGCGCTTAGACAGTATCAATACGATGATGGTATATCCGTGGTAAAAGAAAAACAGTCTCATAATGAAGAAAAAACAAATATAAAAAAGAAGCCGCCGGTTCTGGAGGAAAGAATCAAGGCAGCAACAGATCAGATTATGAATGGAATTGAAGATTTTTATAACTCCGATCGTTGGAAGAATTACCTATCATTTGTATCTGCCTTTCATGAGTATTCCCCTGCAAATATTCGTTTAATTATGGCGCAAAACCCAAACGCAACATTAGTTGCAGGCTTCAATCGCTGGAAAACACTAGGGCGCCATGTGAAAAAGGGCGAATCAGGAATTGCCATATGGGGAGCGCCGGTCAAAAAGAAAATTGCAAAGCGAGATGAGAAAGACAATCCAATTTTAGACGCCAACGGAAACGAAATAAAAGAACAGACCGATGAAATCATATATTTTCCAATCGTTGCCGTGTACGACGTCACACAGACGGACGGAGAGCCAATCCCACAAATTGCAAAACGCTTAGAGGGCGCACCGGCACAGCTGCAATTTTCAGCAATCGAAGCGGTTTCCCCCTACCCCATTCGATTTGAGCAAATCCCCGGAGACTGTAACGGATATTGCAGCTTTGAAGAAAAAGTAATCGCAATCAACATCGGCATGAGCGCAGCGCAAACAGCAAAAACCGCTTTGCACGAGGTTGTCCATGCACGGCTGCATGGCGGCAATTCTGAAAAAAGCCGACAGCAAAAAGAGATAGAAGCCGAAAGCGTCTGCTACATTGCAGCCGATCATTTCGGACTGGATACCGGCAGTTACAGCTTTGATTATATCGGTAACTGGGCAAAGGGAATGCAGACGCAGGAGTTGTTTGAGGTACTGGAAAACATTCAGGAGGCTGCAAAAAGTTTGATTTCTGATTTAGATGCTGCCATAGAAAATTTGAAAATGCAGCAGCAAACAAAAGAGACGGCAACACTAGAAACGACTGCGGAAGCCGCACCAAAAACTCCGACGGAAAATAAATCAGAACCGTCTGCGCCCAATCAAGATTTATTGATTCACCGTTTATCTGCCGCACAGAAAATTGCAAAAGAACGCAACGCCTCACGGCAGCTATGGAACCAAACATTCATAGAGAAAGGGAAATAAAAAATGCTGACTGATACTGAAAAACAAATTGCCCTTGCGTTGAAGAACACGCCAAAGGAAATCCAAATTGAGATTTTACAGCGGTCGATACGTGAAGAAACCGATCCCCAGCTGCAAATGATCTACGAAAAATATTCAGAAAAACTGCTGCGTTCCGTTTGATGATGATTTAAAAAATTTATGCGGACTCAGATTCCGTTTTTTGAATTTTTTATCTCTGATTTGCGGTGTGAAATTGCAAAAAATCATCCGCAGGCAGATTGCATTTCCTGTATCACTTTCCCCATCGGGGAAGTATCGTTATGAAAGAGGAAAAAACGCTTTTTTGGGGACAAAATGCTACGGCAAGCAGGGAGTGTGTATATACACTCTGAAAATTTTGAAGAAAATTGCCCGGACAATTTTTTCAAAATCTTATTTTAGGGGCGTACCCCTAAGACCCTTTGTATCACTGCTATCACCCATGGGGTGATTAAAAAAATAAAAATAGAAAGGAAAGAATATCATTACAATTGAACATTTTGATACACAAAAAAACAGCGGCAAAGTCAAAAAACGGCAACGAAAGAATTTGCAAAACTTCTTCGTCAATGACAAAGAACTGGAACTCATTCATCTGAAAATGCAGGCCGCCGGCATTCAGAATAAATCTGCTTACTATAGAAAGATGGTATTGCAAGGTTTCGTAATACATTACGATTTGGAGGGACTGCAAAACTTAATTTATGAATTCAATAAGATTGGAAACAATCTCAATCAGCTTGCCAAACACGCAAATCTTTACGGAGAAATCCCACCAATCGAATTTGACGCTTTACAATCAAAAATTGCAAAGGTGGTGAATCATTATTGCAACAACATACCTGGAACCGCTGTCCGTCCGAAGCGGACGAACCCTGGAGCAGACGATACGTGATACCGTCGACTACATCATAAACCCTGAAAAAACACGGGGCGGCGAACTGGTATCTTATATCAACTGCCAAAAGGAAACAGCGATTACAGAAATGCTGCTACGGCATCAACTGTATCAGCAGAAAAACGGATTCACTGAAACGGATGGAAACGTCATGCTCTCTCTGCGGCAATCGTTTCATTTCGACGAGAACATTACACCGGAGAAAGCACACGAGGTGATGCGGCAGCTGGCAGAAGCATTTATCGGAAACGATTATCAATACGTCATTGCCACACATATTGACCAACACTGCATCCATTCCCATATCATGATGAACTACATCGGCAGCGATTACAAAAAGTGGCATGACAAACGTCAATCTGCAAAACTATTTCAGAAAGTCAGCGACCGCATCTGTAAAGAAAACAGTCTCTCCATTTTAGAACCGGAACTGCCGGGGCGCAGCAGAGTTTACAGCAAGCATCCAACCCGAGTATATCGCAAGGTTCTAAAAAATGATATTGATTGGATCATTCCCAAAGTGAGCAGCTGGGATCAATTTTTATTAGAACTATCTAAGCAATATTTTGTCAAAGCCTCCGGCAAGCATATTTCTGTCCGGCACAGAACCAACGGACAGAAACGAAATATTCGACTGTACACGCTGGACAGCGCCTATACCGAAGCCGCTTTAAAGCAGAGGATCGGCACAGAAGCCCCCATCATTGTGGAACACACATACAGCGCACAGCTTAGCTTTGCAAAACAGCTATTCCAAACACACCGCTTTTTAGTAAAGGAGCAGATTACAGATTATGAATCTTTACACCAATATCTCAATCAGAACCACCGGCTGCAAAAAGAAATTGAGGAGGATCTCAATACCTGCCGAGAAAAGCTGCAAGAACTGCAGGATATTTCCAGCGCCTTAAAGATAGTAGACGCCTATCAGGATATAGCGGATGAACTAAAGTGGGCGATATTAAAAGATCGGTTTGAAGCTGCTCATCAAAAAGAACTGCACGCCTACCGAACAGCCTCGGCTTTTTTAGAGCAACAACAAATCAATCTAACAACAGATCCCAATAGCTTTAAAGCAGAGCAGGAAGCGCTGACAGATCAACTCAAGCAGTTGGAACAGCGGTACGAAGCAGCTGTGAATCGGCTGCATGAAACCAACCAAATCAAACAAACCATCGACCGTATTCTACAGGATCGGTTTGAACAAAAAACGAAAGGAAGAAAACAAGATGATCGGTGATGAATTAGCAGAAAAAACCATTGGCATTGTATTCCGCGCCGGCAAAAGCGTTGCCTCCAAAGTACTGCAGGCCGAAATGAGAGCCGCGCTTAAAATTCTGAAAGAAAGCGGAAATCTGGGATTAAGCGGCGTCGCAGCCGTATCCCAAAAAGTCAGCAAACAGGAAGTATCTATTGAAAAGTTATCCAGCGGAAAGTCAGCATTAGACGCCATTCCGGTAGACAAGAATGAGATTGCCGGATTTGACAAGCATGCCAAACGGCACAATCTGGATTATAGCCTGGTGCGCTCTGTCCATGACAAAAACCAGTATACGCTGTATTTTCGTAAGGCAGATGTAGAGAAATTCAACGCCGCAGCCACCGACTTTATCGCAGATAAGGATTTAGATCGCCCCGGCTTTCGGGAGAAACTACAGCAGGCCAATGCCGCAGCAAAAGCCAGAAATCAGGAAAGAGCGCAGAAGCGTGAAAAAACAAAAGTGAAAGGAAGGGAGCGATAATGCGCCGACCGTGGTGGAAACGGAAAGCTTTTTCCATTCCCGTCATGTTTCTGGTGATTTACGGACTTCTTTGGATAGTCTGCAAAACAATAATAATGCAAATGGAACCCTACTTTTCCAGCGGTGTATGGTCATGGATACAGTGGGGTGTGCCCTGCTTTATAGCCGGTGTGCTTACCCTGTCCCGATTGACAAAAAAGAAAGCATTCTCAGGTATTGAGCATGGGTCGGCAAAGTGGGGAACCAAAAAAGAAGCCGCGCAGTTTCGTGATAGCGTATTCCAAAACAATATTCTGTTATCTGCAACGGAGTGGTTGTCTATAAATATGAGAAAATGCAAACGAAACCTGCACGTAATGGTATACGGCGCTTCCGGCACCGGTAAATCCAGATATTATGTAAAACCGAATGTGTGTCAGATGAACGGCTGTTATGTCATCACAGACCCATCCGGTGAACATCTCCGCAGCGAAGGCCAGATGCTCAAAGACAACGGATATGACATTAAAGTGTTCAATGTCTATGACATGAAAAATTCTATGCACTTCAATCCGTTCCATTATTTCAGGAAAATTTCCGATATCCGGCAGTTTGTAGAAATCCTGATGGCCAACACCAGCGGCGATACCAGCGATCCACGGCATACAGAGGATTTCTGGGTCAAGGCGGAACGATTGTGGCTCATGTCTCACATTGCCTACATGATGGAAACCCTGACCCCGGAACAGGTCAACATCAACACTTTAATGATGATGCTAACCAGCAGCGACGCCAGAGAGGATGATGAAGAATATCAAAACGGCGTCGACATTCTCTTTGAAAATCTGGGAAACGAGAACCCCGGCAGCTTTGCTTACAAGCAGTACCGAAAATATAAACAAGCGGCCGGAAAAACAGCAAAGTCCATTTTGATCAGTATCAGCGTTCGGCTGTCAGATTTTGATATTCCCCTAGTGGCAGAGATATTCCAGGACGACGAGCTGGAGCTGGAGAAAATCGGCAGAGAAAAAACAGCCCTGTTTCTCATCATGGACGAAACCGCCAAAACGTACAACTACATGATTGCCATTCTAATTGACGTGCTGATCAATCAATTGAAACAGACAGCGGTAACTTCCCCAAATCTGGAGCTACCTATTCTGACCCAATGCATTTTGGACGAGATTGTCAATATTGGCAGATTTCCCAGCCTTGATCTTTGGACAAGAACTCTACGAAAATACAAAATCTCTCTGCAGTTTTTGATACAAGACGTCGCCGGTCTGAAAGCGTTATATAAAGACGGCGCCAAATCCATTGCAGGTAACTGTGATACGGTGATATTTCTGGGTGGCAAAGAAGAAGATACGGTAAAGTTTGTATCGGAAATTCTGGTCGGGAAAACCACCATTGAAACCACATCCTACAGCGGCAGCGGCAACGCAAAATCCATCGGTACCTCCGGATATTCCAAACAAGAACAGGCGCAGGGACGTCTGCTGCTGGACGCTGCGGAGGTAGGCAAGCTCTCCGATGAGGAGTGTATTGTCGCCATACGAGGCGTTAACCCATTCAAAAGTAAAAAATATGACTTAACAAAACATCCTAATTACAGGCTGCTATCTGACGGTAACGAAGGGTATTCCTATGAACGTTCCGATCTGGAGCTGGAAGAAATCGCAGCCGGCAGTGTAGAACTGTACACCATACCCGAATTTATGAAAAATTAAAAGGAGGTTATCTTTATATGGAAGGTACCATTACCATTTTGGAAATTTTAAAGTATCTGCTCACTGCAGTCGGTATTCTGACCGTTGCATGGGGCGTTTACGATATGTTTGGCGACAATGGGAATCAGTCCAGTATGGGCGTTAAAAAGATTATCGGCGGCGCCGCCTTTGCCATTATTGGCTTTGTAGCCATGCAGCTGGTTATCACCAATATACAAAGCGGCATCGATCAGGCAACCAGCGCAAATATTACAGGCGCCTTAATTGTACTGAAAGGACTGATGCTGTAATGTTCGACTGGATCGCACCGGTGGATTATCTGATCTCACTGCTTCAGGAGCTGGTTAATGAGATCGAAACCATAGCCGCAGGACTTTCAGAACAGATTACACGATCCCCTGCCGATATGTTTGGTACGGTATGGCAAACTACCATGAAGATATGCAGTACAGCCCTGATGCCGCTTGCTATCTGTATTGTAGGCTTCCTTCTTTGTTCGGAGCTGTACAATCTGTATTGTAAAAATAACGGCAAGCTGGATATTGAACTTATCTGTGTGACTGCTATCAAATTTATCCTTCCCTTTCTTCTGATGACCCATGTGTACGACTTTGTGAATGTGATCTTTCAGCTGTTCGGCAATGTGACAACGTGGATTGGAAAAGGGATTGTGAATTCATACTCAGCCAATTTAGATATTACAGCCCTGACTGATTCTATCTCGAAGATGGGAACCTTTGCACGCATCGGTATGTGGCTGGAGCTAGTCATTATCAAATGGGGCTTCCGTCTTATGTGGATCATGGCGCAGATCATCGTCTTTGGCCGTCTGTTCCATATGGCGCTGCTGTGGCTCTTTGCTCCTATCCCCTGTGCAACCGCACTGCACAGCGAACATAGCCAAATCTTCAAAAACTACATCAAGACCTTTGCGGCATTGGCGCTGCAAGGGGCGTTGATTGTTGTCTGCTGCGGTCTGTATGCCGGACTGGTTTCCACCGGATTTATCGACGGTTCCATCGGAATGCAGTACGGCGGCTGGATACTGCTGCTATATTCCGTCATTCTGATTTTCACCCTGTTCCGCACAGAAAAGATCGCCAAACGTCTGCTAAATACATTTTAACGGAAGGAGAATTCTATGAGAGTGATTGTCCACGATGATATTCAATCCTATGAGCATAAGGTCATAGGAAACTTTACCAAAAGACAATTGATATGTATCATACTGGCTCTTTGTATCATCGCCCCAACCTTTATTGCATTATTCCTGTCTACCGGCAGCATTGATCTTTCATCTATCGCTGCTCTGCTGTTGGGTACGCCGGTGATAGCCTGCGGTATTTTTAAGCCCTCCGGTGTTCCGCTGGAAAAGATCATACTATACAAGATAAAAAATCGAAAGAACCCAAAACAGCGGCAATACCGCATGATAACACGCTATGAACAAATACAGAAAACCATCAAGGAGGTCGATGAATATGAAGCTGCTAAGAAGGCTGCCCAAGAAAAACGAAATCACCGGGGGCACAAAAAAGAAAAAGAAGCGTAAAGATACGGCGCAAAACAGCATTCCCTACGAAGAACTGTACGAGGATGGCATTTGCAATCTCGGCGACGGCCGATGGAGCGTGACTTACCAATTTACCGACGTCAACTACAAAAACATCCGTCTGGAAAGTCAAAAAGTGAAATTCAGTCAATACTGCGATTTTCTGAATTCTTTAAACGAATCGTTTTTCATCCAGGTTCACATATATAACAAACCTTTGCGGCGCACCAATCTGGATTTAGAAATTCAAACGCCGCCAACGGCCAGTCAGGAACTGCGTGAGTGTATCGGTGAATACAACGGCATCATTCGGGATCGGATACAGCGTTCCGACGGCTATATCCAAGAAAAATATCTCACCGTATCTATAACCGAAGAGTCCTACGAAGCGGCTCAGAAACGATTCGATCAGATCAATCTGGATTCTGTCAATCTGCTGCGGGATTTGGAAAGCGAAACCCACCAGCTCAATAAGGCGGAGCGACTGACTCTGCTGCGGGAAATCTACCGACCCGAGGACGCTTCCCCCATCACTCCCAATCAAAACGGTTTGTTTGACGAAAGCGACAAAGATCAAATCGCCAGCTACGAGATGGATTTTGGTATATCGGATGGTATGATCCGACTGGGGGAGCAGTATGTCAAACCATTTTTTATCACAGAAATTCCGGATGAAATTTCAGACCGTATTCTAAACGATCTAACCGCCCTTAACCAAACCGTCTTTCTAACGGTCAACATCCATCCCCAAGAGGTGGCGGGAACCATTAAAGCCATGTCAAAACGGCTGCGAGAGCTGGACAGAGAGGCTGCTGACAGCAAGTCCAGGCAGCGCAAGGCCGGCGATCCGGTACCCGATATTCCCCGCGATCTGAAAATGGCTCTCGACAACGCAGAAGATATTTACGCTGCCCTACAAAGCCGTAACGAAAAAATGTTTATAGGCAATATACTCATTTTGCTGCGGGGAGATTCTCCTGAAGATCTAAATGCAGCCAAAAATAAAGTGCGTTCAAAAGTGTTAAAAGCCGGATGTGCTATGCGGGAACTGCGATTTGCACGGGAACTCCTATTCAATTCCGTTCTTCCGCTAGGGATTGATAACGCTTCTGAATTTATAAAGCGTGGTTATCTGACGACAGAAATCAGTGGCTTCCTGCCATTTAGCGTAGCAGATTTGGTCAGTCCCGGCGGTCTATGCTACGGTATCAATATTTTGTCACGCAATCTGTTGGTACTAGATCGCCGAAACTTTACCAACCCCCACGGGGTGTACTTGGGCGCTTCCGGCTCCGGCAAATCCATGGGCGCTAAATTGGAAATCTGGGAAGCCTTCTGGAGAACAGATAACACCATCATCATTATTGATTTGGAAGGGGAGTTCACCAAAGAAGTAGAGCTGCTAGGAGGACAGGTCATCCACATTCGTCCTGACGGTAAAGACACCATAAATCCAATGGACGTCAATATGCACTATTCCGGTGAAAAAGACGAATCTCCAATCGCTATGAAAACCGATTTTATGATGTCTCTCATCGAGACAGCCGGCGCATACAAGGAGGATGACGCTGCTTTTGCAAAATCTATTATCAGCCGTGTATGCAAAACCGTTTACAATCAATATCTGCAAGATCCGAAAGATGAGAATATTCCAACTCTGGTTGACTTTTACGAAGAACTCAAACGGCAGCCGGAAAAGGAAGCTTCCCATATGACGGTAGCGCTCGAGCTTTATATCACCGGCTCCATGAATCTGTTTGCCGGCAAAACCAACGTAGATTTGCATAATCGATTGTTGTGTTTCAACGTGCAGCATCTGGGCGAACAAATGCGGGTACTGGGTATGACGATTATCCAAGACTTTATCTGGAATTTGCTGACCAAAAACCGGGATGCAGACAAGGACACCTTCCTGTACAATGACGAAATTCATTATTCTTTGCGCCGGGAATCTACCGCAGAATGGCTATGGAAAAGCTGGAAACGAGGCAGAAAATACGGACTAATCGCCACCGGTATGACCCAGGAGGTTGGAGATATTACCATGACCTCCCAATCGAAAGCATTGATTTCAAACTCTGAATTCCTCATGCTTTACCGGCAGAAGGAAAAGGAAATCCCGTCTTTGCTGGAAGTCATCGATCTATCGGATGAACAAGTTCATCACTTGAATCGCTGTAAGCCCGGAGAAGGGCTGCTCCGGGCCGGCAATACGATTCTGGAGTTTGATAACCATATTCCAAAGAACACCAAACTGTACAAGCTCATGTCTACGAAAGTAGGAGAAAGCCATGAACCAACAGAATAATCAGTTAATCCGTAAAACAAAGTATGGAATTGCCGATATAGACCGCAAAACCAGAAAGCTGACGCTCTCCATAGAAAATAACTTTTGGGGGGAAGGTCAGTTTCAATCTAAACGGGAAGCGGTCATTAACCCCACAATGAAATCTGGATTGGAAGGAACCGCCACAGAACCAACAGCAGGCGGCGCTGCGGGAAAAGAAAAGACTTTTGCAAACAAAAAAGTAACCAACAGTAATACTCCAAAGGATAAGAGCGCTGCTCTCCATCGCAAATTTAGATCCCATCAAAGGCTTCGTACAAAAGTAGTATCTCGAATAAAAGGAGAACTGTCAGACCGCAGCGCCGAATCCTTTTTCGGACAAGATGACGAAGGAACCAGCAGTTCCGTTGCAAACCTTTTTTATCAAGGCGTCAAAACCTCTGGAAAAGGTGCGTTTAAGGTTGGACGTTGGGCGTATAGAAAAGCAACCCGTTCTACTCAAAACAGCGCCGCAGTAAAAACCATCCGCAAAACCCAGGCCAGTAACAAAGCGATGCGTATGGTCAATACCAGAATCAGGGAAGCTGCACAGACAGCGGCGGCAAGAGCCGCCAGGGCTGCCGCTGCCGCTGCGCAAAAAACCGTTGCATCAGCAGTAGAGACCCTAGCTTCTACCGCCGCCGGCAAGGGTGTTGCAATGATTGTAGGAGGTCTTATCGTCATTTGTCTGCTGTTCGGCAGCTGCTTTGCTTTTGGCGGTGGCGTCAGTTCATCCATTAAAGCTGCCAGTTCCAATGTCTCCGCTGTTATTTCTGCGGTAAAAGGCTTGGATTCACAGTTTTTAGATGAAGTGAAATCTGCCGCAGGAGACAAAACCATTGTGGATACCCAAAAAACAGACGCTGCCGGAATTGCTGTTCTGATTATTTATCGGGGTATTGATCCCTCTAAGGCCAGTTCCACTTTAACAGAAATTGTTAAGCGTTATTATACACAGCTGAACTCTTACAGCGTAGATAACGAAGTGGTTGTGACAAGAAAAACCGTAGAAAGTATGCTGGAGCAATTCGGCTATAAAACAGAGGAGGAAAAAACTGCGTTTCTGGAAATGCGAAAGTCGGTACAATCCGTCATTGCTTCCAGCGGCACTGCCTTTACCAACGCCTACACAGAGTATATCAATCAATATGCCGTGAAGTATGACCTGGATACGGCTATGATCTATGCCATTATAGAAATAGAATCTGGGTTCAGCATGGAAAATGTAAATAATTCACTGCAAGGTGGAGGTATTGGACACGGTCTTATGCAAATTGTGAAGGTTGGATTCGACCAGGCAAATCTTCTATTCCAATCCGACGGAGACGAGGAACTGATTGTATCCTCTATTTCGGAGCTTAATGAGCCGGAAATCGGGATTCGGTACGGCTGCCGGCTGCTGCGGTACCATCTTGATCAGCTGCCCAACTCTGATTTAGCTACCGTTGCCGTATCTTATAACGCCGGTGTTTTCCAAGTGCAGCAATGGCTTTCTAATCCACTCTATTCCCATGACGGAACAACTCTGATTTCCGATAACATTCCATTTTTAGAATCAAAAAATTATGCGAAAAAATTTCAAAGTTTGTACCAAAAGTATGTGAACTGGGGCAACTCCGGAAATGGTACCGTTACCGGGGATTGGATATGGCCGGCGCCCGGAACCACCATCATTACCTCTGGCGTCGGTCCTCGATGGGGAACGCAGCACAACGGTATTGATATTTCCGGCTCCAACTGCTACGGCAACCCTGTTGTTGCCGCAGACGGCGGTACCGTAATCGTAGCCAACAAAGCCGGATGGGGCGGCGGCTATGGTCTGTGCGTCTACATCGACCACGGCAACGGCTGGATTACCCGTTACGGTCACGGAAGCAAGGTAGTGGTCAATGTGGGGGATCAAGTGTCCAAGGGGCAAAAAATCATGGAGATTGGCAGCACCGGGCAGAGCACCGGCGATCATCTTCATTTTGAAATGCGGTACAACGATACTATCATAGACCCGGAAGAGTATGTTTCTCCCTATTAACAAGGAGGTTATTATGAAAACAAAAACAAAAACAATCATCACTGCGCTAACGGCCGGTTTCCTGATAGCCGCATCTGCGCTGTCTTTCACCGGCTGCAGCAACGCACAAGAAAAAGTATCCAACTCAAACGAAACCGAAACGGCGTCTGTAGATATGGTATCTTCAACTGTATCTTACGAACTGAAAACAGCGGAGGATGAAATCCGGTTGCATCTACAGGGCGACGTCAACGCCGATCTGATTCTTGCCGCAGTCACCGGCTACGGACAGGGATGCGGTCTGCCCTATGACGCTTCTCTTTCTACAGACAATGCAGGCTATGACAATGAAATCATATTCGATCTGCGTGTCAAGCATTGGGATAACGCTTCTATGATTGAGGCATTGGAGTTGGAATTACAAAACATAATTGCCAACCAAACTGCGATGACCAGCAGCTGGCGGTCTACCCGGTTTTGTCCGGTAATCGTACAGAAAAACGAGAAATCTTACAGCGCTTACATCCTATATTCCAGCCTGTTAGACGATACCGGAGGTGTGATCAGTGGAGAATAAAAAAATTCTAAAGCTGGAGCAGGAAATCGCAAAATTGGAAGCTCGTTTGAAAGAAACGCAGGCAAATTTGGATAAAAAGAAAAAACAACTAAAAGAGGAACAAAAGGAAGAACTGTTTTCCCGGATCACGGTCATTCAGGGAAACGGCGTCAATATCCCGGATTTACTGGACGCCATTGAAAGTGACGATTGCGAAATGATTATCGACGTCATACAAAATAAACAGAAAGGAGACAGAGATGATGAACCTGATAGATTTACTGCACACTGACGGTTATTCCGCCGTATCATTGGCAGAACAAGGGAGCTTCCCCTTCGCCCTATTGCGGGACGGACAGCCGGTTGGATTTTTACAAGATGATCTTTCAGTCGATATGGTAACAAATCATGCAAATCTGGCGCCGGAAGTAAAAAGTATAGTGGAGTACATGATACAAAATCAGAGTAAGGAAATCTTTAGAGATTCCGAACTGCTGCTGTCCAGCTATGAAGGGATCTCTCTTGTAACCGGTTACGACCACTACAGCCATGCACCCTATTACGCCGTGTATCAGGGCAAGGATACGATTTTGTCCAATACTCAAAATCTGGAGGCAGCAAAAAGAGAATTTCTCACACGCTCCGGTTTACAGGTTGTACCGGAGCGACCTGCACCAAACTATCAAAGACGCATGACGCCGGAAATGCCGCCGATTATGCAGCAACTACGGCAGCTACTAAATAATATAGGCTTAAGGCTGCGTATGATGTTTGGACTAGAAAAGGTTGAATACCATATTCAGCATGGCGCAGCCACAGTAGCGGAGGTTAATGAACGATTACAGGTAACGTATACGAGTCAATGTACCGCTGAATTACAACAAAAAATTGATGCGGTCGTGCAGAAAATCCGGGAGGAGCAGGCAATTCAACAGCCCACAGTAAGAGTGCAAAAAGAACAGTCGGTACAAACTCCGGTAGAAGTAAAAACACCTCAAGAACAACCAGATATACAGGAACAGCCAAACGTACAACAACAGACGAATGTGCAGCAACAGACAAATGTACAGGAAACGCCTACACCGTTGCCAGAGAAGGCAGTTGTCAAACAAAATACTGCTGTGAAAAAGCAGCCGGTTCAGGCAGAACAGCAAAAACCAACAGCGCCGCTGGATATTGCTTCCCTATCCCCCCAGCAGCAAAAGATACATACCGAATTTTTACAGCAATATACCATTATGCAAAGCGCAAAAGGATTTAACGGAGAGATCGTCCATAAGACCGTATCGAATCTGGAAGCCCAATTTGGCACGTCTGATCTGGCCGTCTTTGAGCAGAAGCTAGTACAGGGAGACTATACAGGGCAGCCCAATCAGTCGGTTTCCTTTGAAAACCGTTTGCAGCAAGCCAATCAGGAAGCCGCCCGAAGAAATCAGCAGCGCTCTAGCCAAAATCCGGACAAAAATCGAAACACTTCGGAAAGGGGGAAATAATCCATGGCGGCACAACAGGTACCCCTGCAAAAAATCACCCAATGGCTGGAACAAGCGGGCTATACGGTGCAGGAAATCGGCGCGCCTGGATTGCCGCAGATGCGGCAGCTAATTTTGTCTATTGGTACAAAGGGAATCGGTTTTATGTATTCAGACGGCAGCTTTTCCATGGTTGACGGAGAGGAAAAACACCGAGACAGAATTTCTCTATATATGAACTTTTGCAAAAAATACAGCCGGCTCCCTTCCGACGCCGGGGATTATATGCTGGCATATTACTCCACGAGCGCCCAGCTTCGGGTGCGCTTTGATATGGAGCGCAGCTGCCCTGTTTATATCATCAAGACACGGGGCGAACAAGGATGGACAGAACAACGAGCGCTGTATGATGAAAGCCAGGCTCTGCGCAGCTTCTGTCTTGTGTCCGGACTTTGGACGGACCAAAAGCCAGCTGACAAAAAAAGCTTTCGGACGCATATAGAGGATCGTTTGATCGAAAAGTGGCTCAGCCGCAGAAAGGAGAAATCAGAAGATGTCCGTCAGTAAAAACGGTAAACCCTATTATACCGAGGAGGAAAAACAATCGGCGCTGGAAAATAACAACGCTCTTGCCTACGCAAGGGCTCGCGGTTACCCGCTAATAAGAGCAGGACAAGACCGGTGGCAGCACAGGGATCATGACAGCATGGTTTTCAAGGAAGACGGAAGCTGGTTCTGGAATTCTAAGGGAATTTCCGGCGGGGCGCTGACATTTATGACAGCTTTTGAAGGCATGACCTTTACCGATGCTGTACTAACGCTGGCCAATCCAAATCTTGCCCAAAATATGCAGCAAATTCAGGAAACAGCAAGCAAGACAACCGAACCGCCGAAACCCTTTGCCTTGCCGCCAAAAGCCCCGGACAATACCGTTGCAGTCAATTATCTGATGAATCAACGCTGCATTGATCCTGAACTGGTACAACAGCTTCTTAAATCGGGGCAGATTTATCAGTCGGACAAAGATCGTCTGATTATGGTAGGCTTTGACAACACCGGTACCGCCCGATACGCCAGTGAACGTTCCACCTATGGAGAACCGATAAAAAAGGATGTACAAGGCAGTCAAAAGAAATATTCCTTTCTCATCCATGGCGGAACAACTACCGATACGGTTGTTGTCGTAGAATCTCCGATTGAAGCTATGTCTTATCGGACGCTGGCCAAAACCTTTTGCTCCCCCGCCATACAACACGACATTCTATCTTTGGGCGGCGCGAATATTACAATCGGACTGGAACAGTATCTGCAGGAACATCCGCAAATCAGGAATATTGTAGTAGCGCTTAATAATGACAGTACGGAACATGGACATCAGATCAATGCCGGCGCAATCGGTATAGAGAGAATCTTTCAGAAGTTTTCCGGAGACTATCATATCAGTGCACATAAGCCCACTTTAAACGATTGGAACGACACCGCGGTTGCCGTATCACAAAATCAAAGCGCCTTAACTGCCCTGCAAAAAGATATCACCCATTCGCAACAGAAAACCAAACAGCAACAAAGATAAATCAGAATAGCAAGAACAAGTGCCGCTGCATTTCTACAGCGGCGCTTCTTGTTACTATTCTGCAATATATCAAAAATAACAGAGAGAGGAATTTCACAATGAGCTTTTATTTATATAACGCACAGGTTTTGGAAATGGGATTTTCCAAGAAAACACTTTTAGTCTATCATGCCCTTTGCCGCATGGCAAACAGCAAGACTCGTTCCTGCTATCCCGGTAAAGGTAAAATTGCCGCTGCGGCCGGATGCTGTGAAAAAACCGTACAGCGTGCAACAAAAACTTTAGAATCTGCCGGTTTGCTCCGCATTGAGGAGAAGTTCCGTAAAGCTGACGGAAAGCAGTCTTCTAACGACTACTATTTGCTGGATCATGCCACAGATAAGGCCAGTATGTCCACAGGAAGATCATCTATGAAGCGTGCCGATCAAAGTGATCTTGACGTCAATCTTCACGGATGCAGCCTGAAAGTGCTGCTGTATATAAAATCCCGCATGGGAAAAAATCAGATTTGCAGCTGTCGGCTCCATGAAATTGCAAGCAAGCTGCGCCTGTCTGTACGCTCTGTGCAGCGTTGTCTGAATGAACTGTATCGTACAGGGCGTCTGTCCATTCAAACTGAAACCGGAAGCCGAAACGTTTACCGTCCGGTGCAGTCCTCTATACAGGCAAAGAATCAAAATCCTATCCGTATCACCTTACAAAAGTCTCGTACAAACGCTGCTGTATCAACACTTTATACCGCCATTGCCGGCATATTGCGTTTTCGGATTTGATTTTGTCCTACACCCACGACAAAAATGTCCCCCTAACTAGCTACTGTAACCAGTAAGTGATACAGAGAGAATATCAAGTCTAAGGTAGTTTAGAGAAAATAGTAGGGGCAGTGCGCCTTTTTTCGGAAAAGTGTGTCCTTTTGTGGGACAATCATTTAATTTTATGGGATAGGTGCGCCCTTTTTTCAAATATTTAAACCATTCTTTACTCTCTGATAGGGAGAAATGACGGAAAGGTGTGGGGGTAAAAGGAAAAGTGTTGGATTGTTGGAAGCTACCAAAGGCAGCTTTCAATCAATTCAATACTTTTCCTTTAGGGGGAGAGGAAAGGTGGCATTTCTCTTTATCTTTTGCTTTCCTCTCCCCCTTTCCCGCCCGCAGGCGGTTTCTCTTTTTGCTTCTTTTTCTCTTTTCCCCACTTCCACCTCACCGGAGGTGGAAGTAGAAACTGAGAAAAACATTTTCATTGACAATTGAATTATACAACAGCTACGATATTGCTTGTGAGCAAAAACTCACAAATCAATTTTGCCACTGGGAGGTTACTATACTATGGCATCAATCACAAAGCTGTCCAACGGAAACTATAAAATTGTGGTATCAGATGGATATGATATTCACGGAAAACAGAAACGATACTCTAAAAATTGGAAACCGCCGATCGGATTATCTGCAAAACAGCAAGAAAAAGAAGCATATACAGTCGCTGCACAATTTGAAGAAGAATGTAAAAGCGGACATTATCATCCAGAGGGCAAAATGAAGTTTGAAGCATTTGCTGAAGAATGGTTTCGGATAATTGCCCCCAAAAAATATAAAGCCCGCACTATTTTGGAGTACCAGCGCTATGCGAAATGTGCTTATAAAGAATTCGGACACCTGCCTTTAATCCGAATTACACCAAGAGTAATACAAAATTATATTACGCAGCTAGAATCTGAAATCAATCCAGCTACCGGACGGAAAATGTCTGCAAAAACTATTAAAAACTATGTATTCTGGGTTTCATCCGTCCTGTCCTATGCAGTTCTAATCCAGGCTATCCGAATAAACCCGTGTGCCACAGTATTTTTCCCAAAACATACGAAAAAGGATGCCCTGATCTTTACACAGCAGCAGGCAAATCAATTTTTGAAAACGCTATATGAAACACCTATTCCAACAAAATACAAGGTTTTCTTCACTCTTGCAATCTTTAACGGCTTTCGGGAAGGGGAACTACTGGGACTGCGCTGGGAGGATATTGATTTCAAACAAGGGATAATTACAATCAATCAGCAATTGCTTTATTTGAAGAAGGATGGTCAGCACACCCTACTCTTTGATAGCCCAAAAACAAAATCCTCTAAAAGAAGCATCCGTCAACCAGAAGTCATTTTATCCCTGCTCCGTTATCATTATCTAGAACAATTAGTAGCAAAAGAGGATTTTCAAGAGGAGTGGAAAGATCAAGGGTATCTTTTTACTGCAGTATCAGGTAAGCCTTTAATCCCTAATGCCCCCTACCGTTGGTTAAAAGGATTTTTAAAAAAGCACAATCTGCCACCCGTGAACATTCACAGTCTACGGCATTACTGTGCAAGCACCTTGATCACAAGAGGAGTGGACGTGAAAACTGTAAGCGATTTTCTGGGACATACGTCACCCACAACAACCCTAACCGTTTATGCCCATAGTTTTTTGGAATCAAGAGCTGTAGCAACACAAGTAATTTCGGATCATTTGTCAGAAGGAATCGAATCTTTAAATGCTCTGCAAACACCAAATAAACACTAAAAATGTTTCCCTTTATCTTATTTTAAGAATAAAGTTTCCTTACCATAACCAAAAATAGAAAGCTTGTTTTTAAAAAAGTTATTGCAAATTGGTAAAATATATTATAAAATAGCAATATAAACAATTAGAAAAGCACCAACAGCCCTACTTAGACCAAACTCTAAGTAAGGCTTGCGCTGAAACGGTACGACCAATACCCTTTCAACTTGTCGATGCCTTATATGTGCATTTTAACACATTAAGGATAAATTTGCAAGTAGACTGTACCCTTTTCAGCGGTGCAGTCTATTTTGTTTTAGATGACCCTTGAACCTTGACAAATTATAAGCCAGTATGCATGCACTTTGGCAAATTATAAGCCAAGACAAATATTCAGTACCCATCTGAATATTTGTGCAGACTTACAATAACGACTTATACATAGCGACTGTATCATAGTAACGGTAACTCTCAAAGCCTACAGGTACAAATTTGGAAATTTGTACTGCGCTGACAAGTACCGCCAGACTTTGTCTAACCCTCAGTAAGAAGGGATGCTTTCTCCACAGCAGTGATACAGTCGAGTTGCATATGATAAGAGCAATAAATTCTATGGTAAACGCTCCCGCGTTTATCATAGAGTGAAACATTCAAACTGCTGTGAATGCTTCACTCTATGATAAACTCAGAGGAGTTTATCAAGTTGGTGCGGATAACAGGAGTTGAACCTGCATGAAATTACTTTCACATGGACCTGAACCATGCGCGTCTGCCAATTCCGCCATATCCGCATATATATTCTAATACGACTAACAAATACAATTACAGCATACATACTATAAAAGTAAAAGATTTGTTTACTGCCCCTTATCTTAACACAATCTGTTTTCCCTGTCAATCTTTATATTTGAGATTACAGCAAAAATTATACATATTACAGAATTGTTTATTTACAGTCTAATTAACATTATGTTATAATATCCTAATCAAAAACCGGCTGCATTTCTGATACCAAAAAAGGAGAAAATTCATGAGCAATTTTATAATTATGACTGATTCCTGTTGCGACTTACCTGAACAGTTATCTAGAGAATTGGAAGTGACCGTACTTCCTCTTTCTGTTAGCGTAAATAACCATGAATATATGAATTATTTAGATGGCAGTGATATCTCATTTGAAAAATTCTACCGTTTTTTGCGTGAAGGGGCACAATGCTCCACAGCTGCTGTAAATGTAAATTCATTTTTCACAGCTATGAAATCAGTACTTGAACAGGAAAAAGATATTTTATGTATCTGCTTTTCCTCCGCTTTAAGCACCACCTATAATTTTGCTAAAATTGCAGCTAATGAATTATCTGCAAGCTACCTGAATCGTAAAATTTATGTAATAGACAGTTTGAGTGCCTCTTTAGGACAAGGTATGCTCATTTACCACGCTGTGCAACAAAAACGAAGCGGCAAAAACATAGAAGAAGTTAGAGCTTGGGTAGAACATAATAAGCTGCAACTTTGCCATTGGTTTACAGTAAACGATTTAAACTATTTAAAACGCGGAGGACGTATCTCGGCAACAACAGCCTTAGTCGGTTCTATTTTGGGTATTCAGCCAATTTTACATGTAAATGATGAGGGACAACTCATCAATGTTGAAAAAGTAAAAGGACGCAAAGCTTCTTTAATTAAGTTAGCGCAGCATCTGGAAGAGAAAGCTATCAATATTTCGAATCAAACAATTTTTATTAGTCATGGCGACTGCAAGGAAGAAGCAGAGTTTCTTGCTAAATTAATTCGCAAACAAACATATGTAAAAAACATTATTATTAACTTTGTAGGTCCTGTTATTGGATCTCATTCCGGCCCCGGAACAATAGCGCTATTTTTCTTTGGTACAAAAAGATAAACAATGAGATGACTATACTTTTAATAGAGCATTATTTTTATTTTCTGGGAACAGACGATGTACCCTTTTCACGCAAATAGGTGGCCTCCAGATCTGCCAAGTGTAATTTGACAGCTAACGGATATTTATCATATGCCAAGCTAATGGAAAAACTTCCTCCCCGTACCGAATCATCAAAGCCACCCATATGCCAACGAATTGCAACAGCCTCCGATGTCTTTAAGCGAAGAAAACGCTCAATCATAAATACAGACTTTTCACCGTGTCCATACGGAAAACTATCTTCTACACTATAATACGGTTGTTTTTCCCATTGACCCGTTTCATCATTTTTTACATTTCGTATAGACTCTCTATAAAACTGTGTCTTACAAATATCGTGCAATAAACCACAAATAGCAAAACTTTCTTCATTGTCAATACTCTTTTCAAAATGCCGCTCTCGTAATACTTGATAAACATTGATACTATGCTGCAATAATCCCCCCGCACAGGCACAATGAAAACGAGTACTGGCCGGAGCTGTAAAAAAATCAGTCTTTTTCAACCATTCCAGCAATTCTGTACTGCCCGCCCTTGTAATATGTGTAAAATAAATCTCTTCAAACTGTTCTCGATTCGTCATGATTATTTTTCCTTTAAATCGTTTATTTTTAGAATAGCAGCTACAAAGAATTGCTCGCAGTTTATCCAAATAATAGTTCTTATATCCTTTGTCATGCCACATTTTTTCAATGCTTTTTCTGATTACACTTTATAAATTCACAACTTTTTCTCAATTTTGCTATTATTGATTCGGAAATATACAATTAAAGCATAACATAAAACTCCCAGAAAAACAATCAAACATTGCTTTTCTGGGAGCTGACACTTGATGGAATTGTACACTTAAACTAATTTTGCTCTTTCTATTTATCAAGCAATTCCTGTACTTCCAAAACCACCTGTTCCACGTTTTGTTTCAGATAGATCCGCTACTTCTATAAAATCTGACATCACAACAGGCGCAATCACCATTTGGGCAATACGATCACCTGGATGTATAGTAAATGCTACCTGAGCACTATTCTTTAGTGCTACAATCAATTCACCGCGATAATCAGCATCTACTACTCCAACGCAGTTGGCCGGTGCAACATTATATTTAACGCCTAAACCGCTCCTGCCATAAACAAAGGCTGCGTAGCCTGACGGTATCTCAATTGCAATACCTGTTCCAATTTTCACTGTCTGATTAGGAAGAATCGTAACCGGCTCTGTTAAACATGCATATAAATCAGCTCCGGCTGAATCAGAAGTAGCCCTATAAGGCAATATAGCCTGTTCCTGTAATTTTTTCACTTTAATATTCACAATAAAATTTCCTTTATCAAACATCTAAATTTTTTTGTACGTTAACCATAGACGCTTCCGCTTTTCTCTGTGGTCTTTCCAGTAAATAATAGTCAGTCAATCTTGTTACCATACTGCCCACAGCGTTTCCTGCCATAACAACCAACATAATCCATAACCCTGTCAAAGTCCATTGTTTTCCAGACATCATAAACCAGTACAAATTCGCAATACTATGTTCAAATCCACTCTGAATAAACAGTGGCACACAGAAAAAAATACTTAAATAACCTATAATATTGATACCGCCCCTTGCTTTGCCTCTTCTAAAACAAGCTACCGCAATATACATCAAAATTCCACAATAAATTCCTAAGATAAAAAGACTAAATAAATGATCACTTTCTCTGGAGGACGCTGCTGTAGCTGCATTTTTAATTAACTTATCTGCATGGCGTGTTTGTTGCAATATTGAAACAGAAATCAACATACCAACAAAGTTGCCGATTAAACCAAATATAACATAACGCAAATACGCCCATGTCCGATCTGTTGCCAAATATCCAATTTTTCCTGTATACAAGTTTAAATCAAACTCACTGACAACAAATAAACCAAAGCAGAATAGAAAAGACGCCACAATTTTATTTTCCATCATTAAATAAACAGTTGCTCCAAAACTAATGATAAAACCGGCAGCAATCCCTCTTCCAAATGCATTTGCAATTTTTCTTATCTGATTCATGCTATTCACCCAAATCCTTTTCATATAATGATAATTTTTATAAAATATATAAAAAAATACCATTTTACTATTTGCACTTAAAAAACATAAAAAATAGACTTTCACAATGCAAAAGCTATATATGTCTCTGCTTTTTATTACATGCTTACATTTTTTAAAGGAAAAACATTTCCTTTGATAAAAACAGATTTCTGTGCAAATCTAAAACTTTATGTCACGATTTTAGCATGATTTTTTTATAGTTGCAATAGAAATTATTGCAAGATTCTATCTTTAATTACTAACATACATTTGATTATTTATTGTAAATTTCCTAAAAATATAACGTATCCTCTAAAAACATTTATCAAACATTTTAAAAAGCTTTAGGGATCATAAAATGGCAATCAAAAGTTCTCGCAAAATTTTACATGCCACTGCTGTAGAAATTCCGCTTTGATCGTATACAGGACTTAATTCATTCACATCCAAACCAACAATATGAAGACTAGAAACCATAAGAATTGCATCAAGTAATTCCTGAAAGGAGACGCCTCCTGCTTCCGGCGTTCCTGTTCCGGGAAATACCGACGGATCTAAAACGTCCAGATCAATAGATAAATAAACCGGCTCGCCTTGCAGTTTTTCCGTTATTTCTTTTAAACCGTCAAAATGAAATAAACTTGTAAATACATGATCCTTTGCCCACATAAACTCCGAACGGTCTCCCGAACGAATACCAAATTGAAAAATTTTATCGTCCCCAACTAGATCCCAAACACGGCGCATAACCGTCGCATGCGATAATCTCTCTGTCAGATAATCGTCACGCAGATCCGCATGTGCGTCAAAATGAATCACATGCAAACTGGGATACTGTTTCACCACTGCACGCACAGCACCCAGTGTAACCAGATGCTCACCGCCAATCATACATGGAATTTTACCATCTCGTAAAATCTGAGCTGTATGCGCCTCGATTTGGCCCAAAACCCGCTCGGTATTACCAAAAGATAACTCTAAATCTCCAGAGTCAAATACAGCAACATCTTGTAAATCGCCGTTCTGATAAGGACTATAAGTTTCAATACCAAAGGATTCACTGCGCATTGCTTTACTGGCAAAACGTGTCCCCGGGCGAAAAGAGGTTGTAGAATCAAAGGGTGCGCCAAACAAAACCACTTTTGACTCCTCATATGAATGATCACAACCAATAAACGTTTCCACATTTTGTTTCATGAATCTCTCTCCAAAATTTGATTAATGTAAGTTGGTAGTGCAAAACAGCCTCTGTGCAGCTCGGTATTATAATATCTGGTATCAATTCCTAGCCTATTCCATGCTTCTGCGTCTAAATCCTTAACAGGATCATACTTTTTTGAGGCAAAACCAAATAGCCAGTGTCCTGACGGATATGTTGGAATATGCGCTTGATACACCTTACAAATCGGAAATAAATTAACTATGCGACAATGAGCACGACGCATAGACTGAGCATAAGAAGTATAATATGCATTTTCGTGCTGATTGACTAAGATACCATCATTAGTTAACGCCTTATAACAATTTCCGTAGAATTCTTTTGTAAACAATCCTTCTCCCGGTCCAAAGGGATCGGTGGAATCAACGATAATCAAATCATAGGCATCTTCTTTGGAACGAATATAACGTAATCCATCTTCAAAATGGAGATGCACCCTAGAATCGTTCAGCCTACAAGCTGTCTGCGGTAAATACTCTTTGCATACTTCTACCACCATCTTATCTATTTCTACCATATCAATATGTTCCACTGTATCGTAACGCGTCAGTTCCCGCACCGTACCTCCATCACCTGCTCCAATTACTAATACTCGCTTAATTGCAGGGTTGGTGGCCATTGCAACGTGCACAATCATTTCGTGATAGATAAACTCATCTTTTTCTGTTACCATCATATATCCATCTAATGTGAAAAACCGACCAAATTCTTTAGATTCTAGAATATCAATTTTTTGAAACGGACTTTGTACAGAATGCAACTGTTTCAATACTTTAATTGAAAATTTAGCTTCTTTAGAATGCTCCTCCGTAAACCATAAATCTAATTCTTTCGTCTCCATCATGATCCACCTACCACATTAATATTTTCAATATAAATGTCCTCTGTTCCCGTTAAAAAACAACCTTTTTGTTTAGCATAAGCAATATACTCTAAAATCTCTTTTGTAATACGTTCTCCCGGCGCCAAAATCGGAATTCCCGGAGGATAACACATAACAAACTCACTACATACCTGCCCGGCGCTCTGCTGAAGCGGGATTGCATGTTTGGTCGCATAAAAAGCCTCCTGCGGTGCAGTTACCACCTCAGGATTAATATATTCATGGTTATACATACCAGCTTTATCCTTTTGATAAAGCCTTTTTATCTCCGCCATAGCGGAAATCAGTCTCTCCAAAACAAACATATCATCGCCAACAGAAATGATCGCCAATATATTGCCAATATCCCCAAATTCAATTTGAATATCGTATTCATCCCGTAGTAAATCATACACCTCAATGCCTGCAAGTCCAATATCAAGGGTGTGTATCGAAAGTTTAGTAGTATCAAAGTCAAAAACAGCGTCACCATCAATTAACTCAGAAGAAAAAGCATAAAATCCGCCTAGCTTATTAATTTCTTCTCTAGCATATCCAGATAAATCTTTAACCCTTGCAAAGATCTCTTTACCGTGCAGCACCAAGTTTCTTCTGGAAATATCTAGAGAAGAAAGCAACAAATAGGAACTGCTGGTAGTTTGAGTCAAATTGATGATCTGTCGTACATAACCTTGATGAATATCAGGATGATTACATAACAAAAAGGAACTTTGTGTCAAAGAACCTCCGGTTTTATGCATACTGACAGCAGCCATATCAGCGCCGGCAGACATAGCGGAAACCGGCAGATTTTCACCAAAATAAAAGTGTGTTCCATGCGCTTCGTCCACCAGTACTTTCATACCATATCCATGAGCAAGCGCTGCAATAGTGTTTAAGTCAGAACAAATGCCATAATAGGTAGGATTATTAATTAGTACAGCTTTAGCCTCCGGATTTTGTTCTATTGCACGCTTAACGTTGGCAACAGACATACCTAAGGGAATACCCAACTGCTGATTGATACCTGGATTAACATATACAGGTATCACTCCGCTGATAATCAGGGCGTTAATAGCACTCCGATGAACATTTCGTGGCATAATAATTTTATCGCCGCGCTTACATACGCTCAAAATCATACTTTGCACAGCAGATGTTGTTCCATTTACCATAAAAAAGGCATGCTGTGCACCAAAGGCAGCAGCTGCCAATTCTTCTGCTTCTTTTATTACAGAAACCGGATGACAAAGGTTGTCCAACGGTTTCATAGAATTCACATCTACCGTCAAACACTTTTCACCTAAAAACCTGGTCAGTTCTATATTTCCTTTTCCCCGTTTATGTCCCGGCACATCAAACGGGACAACTCTCATGGATTTATAGCGTTCTAACGCCTCATAAATAGGCGCTCTATTTTGGTCCAATAAATTCATGGCAATATCCTCATTTATTTATATACATTAGTACCGCTGAAAATTTCAATCATTTCTCTACGAAGACGATCAGTAATTGCCAAACGTTCTTTTGGCGATAACTCGTAGACATCTGTATTAAACAAATAATTCTGCAATTCAATTTCTTTAATTAATAACCTTGTATGAAATAAATTTGCCTGATATACATTGATATCAACGGCATCATACTTGGTTAATGTTTCATTAGCAATATAATCCTGTATTGATGTAATCTCATGGTCTATAAACAACTTATTCCCATAGTTATCACGAGTAAAACCCCGTACACGATAATCAGCCGTGATAATATCCGAATCAAAACTTCCAATCAAATAATCCAGCGCATTGAGAGGGGAAATTTTTCCACAGGTTGCGACATCTATATCGACACGAAAGGTAGATATAGAGTTATCAGGATGATATTCTGGATAGGTGTGTACTGTAACATGACTTTTATCAAGATGTGCCAAAACCGTATCCCGCAAAGCAAGCTTTCCATGGTTGCATGACTGATCCATCATTTCTTCAGGCATATCGTTTTCACTGATTAAAACGGTAACGCTAGCTCCTTGCGGCTCGTAATCCTGTTTACTAATATTTAAAACATGTGCGCCTATCATCTCTGTAACATCACACAAAATCCTTGTTAATCTCTCTGAGTTATACTGCTCGTCAATGTAGGCAACATAATCCCGTTGAGCCCGCTCACTTTTTGCATAGCATACATCATAGATGTTAAAGCTGAGTGTTTTGGTGAGATTGTTAAAGCCGTATAACGTCAGCTTATTTTCCAACCCGAACATCACTACCTTTCCATGAAATACCTTAACCTTGATAATAAACGATTATTTGAAAAAAGTCAATATATATGGAAATATTCTACATTGATGCGCTTATTTTTAAATTATCTAACTTTTTCTATGTAAAACTCTTATTTACTCTAATTTTCTTCATATTTCACATACAAATTATACACTTTTTCAACGCCTAAACATGTCAATTTCACATCTATAGTTGTGCAAATTTTTCTCTGAGTAACGCAATCTCCTTTTGATATCCCTCCAATTCATTAGGTGTTTCCAAACAAAAGGGTAGATGACATAGTTTTGGATGACGAATTACAGCCGATATCGCTTTCAGCCCAATATAACCCTCCCCTATTTTCTCGTGCCTATCTTTATGACTGCAAAATGGATTCTTGCTGTCATTTAAATGAACTGCGCATAATTTGTTCAGTCCAATTACGTTGTCAAACTCCTTAATCACACCATCCAAATTTTGTACAATATCATAGCCTGCATCGTATACATGGCATGTGTCCAAACATACACCTATTTTATCCTGTAATATTACACCATCTATAATCTGTTTTAGTTCTTCAAAACGACTTCCTATCTCACTGCCTTTACCAGACATGGTTTCCAGCAAAACTGTAGTAGTCTGCTCCGGTTTCAATATAGCATTAAGTGCCTCAACTATCTGATGAATGCCTGTTTCAACACCTTGTCCTACATGACTTCCCGGATGAAAATTATAATACTGATTAGGCAGATACTCCATACGTACCAAATCGTCCGCCATAGTTTCTAGGGCAAACTGCCTTGTCTGTTCCTTATCCGAACAAGGATTCAAAGTATAAGGCGCATGCGCTACAATATTTTGGATATGATTCTCACGCATCCATTTCAACAATTCATCAATATCTTTCTGATCTATCGCTTTTGCTTTGCTTCCTCTTGGATTTCTTGTAAAAAACTGAAACGTATTGGCACCAATAGCTGACGCTTCTTTACCCATTGCTAAAAATCCCTTTGAAGTCGATAAATGGCAACCAATTTGTAACATCTTTATATTCTCCTTATTGACTAATTTTGCATCTTAATGCGCTTTTCTAAATCTAGTAATTGCTTTTTTAAATTTAAACCACCTGCATATCCTACTAAAGCTCCATTTACTCCAATCATTCTATGGCATGGAATAATAATTGCGATTGGATTATAGCGATTAGCCATACCAACAGCACGACACGCTTTTGGATTACCTATGACCTCTGCCAATTGCAGATAGCTGCGTGTTTCTCCATAAGGAATCATTTGCAGCGCCCGCCACACTTTCTGCTGGAATGCTGTACCCTTAGACGCTAAAGGCAATTGAAAGTTTGTTCTCTGCCCTGTAAAATATTCCATCATTTGCTGATATACTGCAGTAATCAGAGGTGTTTCCCGTTGTACGTAATCATTCCCACAATCTTTGTATGTATCGCAGACAGAAACCATTATAATAGTATTATGCTCCTCCGTAATAGAAAGCATACCATATACTGTCTGATAATGAAACTGTATTTTCATAAAAAGCAACATTCCTAATTACAGTATACCATATTTCATAAAATACGTATAATTTCTTTTGAAGAATCTACACAAAAACAATCCCAGCAAAACACATATGGAAAACAAGCAGTAATTTTGCTGCGGCATTTCTTCTATATGCGCTATACTTTCGTTTAAGTAATAAAGAAAAAGGACAAGTTACACGCTTTTCGTGTTACCTGTCCTTTAAATTATTTTTCAATGACTTTTTAATGTTGAATTCGTAATATTTTTATAGTAAAATCTCATTTCAGCATTATATCGCGAACGCTTAATTAATTGTTATTTCCAGTGATATATTTTAAACGGTATATTTTCAAAGTATTCACATTAGGTGTGGCTTCCAATTGATCGATTATATATTTTGCAGCCTCCATATGTCCGGTTTCGTTTCCAATACCACTACGTTCAAACCACAGCGTTGCCATAGACGGATATGCATCTTTTATATCTTTAAAATAACCGTATATATCTATCAAAGCTGTTCTGCTCTCGTTTGCCACTCTTTCATAGGGGCGACATAAGGCGCTACGTCATCATCAATACTGGCGAGCATCATAAAAATCACAGTACGGTCATCCTCCACAGCCAATACTATGAGCTATTTCAAATTTTGTTGAAACGTTTTCGGACTACTTTCCACCAATCTACCGTTACTTTTCATATCAGGCATTACAAATAAAACATTCGCTGAGTATTTGGCAATACAAATTGTAGGTAATACAGCAATCATGAGCTTAAGGGAAAACACCTATATACATATGAATTCAAAAACTCCTAAAAACTCTTAGACATCGGCTAGAGGTTTTTAGAAGTTTATTCGCTCAGAATACTTAAATTTATTTTTCTTTAGACATGATTTGCCGCCATTGATTATGTTCGTTTTCCATATACTTTTCACAAGTTTGAACTAAATGGTTTAGTCGTTCTGTAGGCGTTAATTTATGATAAGGACCAGATTCTGCGCTGTATTTTGCCAATTCTGCCTCCAATTTGTGCAATGTAATGCGATCCTGCAACCATTGCTCTTTATATCTTGTAAATAAAAGAATTCCAGATATAATAGTAGACAAAGTACTTAAACCAGCAGTAATGTATTGTGCTACATCTCCTATATCAGTTGGAAATAATGCAAAAATAGGAATAATAGCTGTCACAATAATACCAATAACAGCAAAGAGATGATACTTCTTCTGAAGCTGGTAAGACGATTTACAGTAATAATTCATCTGAGGTTTTAGTCTTTGCTCAATATAATTATAAGACTTATTTAGTTCTTCCTCTTCAGAGGGATTGATTTTTCCCTCTGAAGAGATATTCATTTTTATCTCGTCGTTACTCAAATTTTTGCTCCTTTCTATTATAACAAAAGCATAGGACTACATCTGGTAACCAAGTCAGATGTTAGACCATTACTAAAATTAAAAAAATTTACCATAGTCGTTAAATATCTCAAGTAACAGCAGACCGCATGCTAGACAAAGCTAATATCTATGCCAAGAAATTTCTTTAATTATATTATATCATAAACTATTAAAATGTAAATATTTTTTACAACATACTCCAAAATAATATGAATTAGAACCAATATATAATCTATTAGATAAAAATTTAGTTATGTTACAAATGTCTAATATTATGTAAGAAAAATATAATATAAAAATTAGACTCGCTCTCTACAGAGATAGGATAGTTATAATATAAATAAAAAATCAGTCATAAAATCTACAGTTAGTCGGCTTTATTTTTAACATAACTACATCACGTCATACGTCAAACATAAATAACAATTAGATAAATACCCAATACTCCAAGTATTAAGGGTATATGCATATTTATTATAAACTCGACTTTTAAATTTCAATATTTGTGTTGATATGGAGACTGCAAGTCTTTCCTATTTGTTACCTCCCATTAAGGTAACTTTAATATTTGATTGGGATAAATCACATCCGACGTTAAACCATTGAGCACATAATCTCTCTAAATCTGTTGTCGTCGCCTAACTGTGCTTGTACAATGCTCCACAAGCTATCTCCTAATTTGACCGTATAAGTACAGCTGCCTATTGCTCTGGCAGTTAGTTTAATCACTTGCCCCACATGAATTTTATTTGGATTTGCTATTCCATTAATCTCTGATAGTTCTTGATAGGTTGTACCAAACCTACCCGCAATGCCGCTTAGCGTATCTCCTGCCATCACAGTATATGTATCGTAGTGTGGTTGTGGTTCTTGCGGTGTTGGCTCGGGTGTTGATTCGGGTACAATACCGTTTATATAATTCTTGTAGCACCAATTCATGTCTACGATGTTTGCTGTAATGCCATCTACTCTGCCTCTGGAGCTATACAGTTACCTGTATAATCACACTGAGTATTGTACTGTGCCACCCATACGTCTATACCTTCACCATCTATTTTGCCATATCTATGTAATTGCGTGACCAATTTAGATTCGTATACAGCATGGGTATGTATCCTGCTACACGAATCTTCTTGCAAAACGCAATCACAATATCTGCGCATACAGATTTGCCTAATGCCCGATTGTCTGCTTTCCTCCATATCAAACGCTATCGAAAACTGCGGATTAGTTTCCGCAATAATCTCTAGCAAAAATCTGCTTCTCTTGCTGCTTCTGCTGTATAAGTTTCGAATTTACTACTTTAATACAGCAATTATAACAATTATGTGTGACATTTTATTAATTGTTAATGTGTATTCTAGTGTCACCCATATTTTTGAATATATTTTAAATAAATATTAAATGAGTTTATACTTATTAATACATTACCGTCGCCAACTATCTGCTTATGGTCTCAAAATAATGCGCCATTAAACACCTCTTTCAACATAATATCCGTATTGTAAAGTTAAATGAAAGTTGAAGACCCGTCAGCCCATGAGGTACAATGGTTTCACCACAAAATACATGTACTTCCAGAAAGGAGTCGAGTCTTCATGGCAAAATTATACCAGGCAAGCTGTCCGAAGTGCAATAACCAAACAGACTTTTATTAATATGGAAAAGATCCGCACGGACATCAGAAATACCAATGTAGGAAATGTGGCTTTCAATGGGCGCTAGAAACATAGCCCAAGGAACGCAATTCGCCCCCCCCACCTGTCCGGTCTACGGAAAAGCTACTTTTCTGCCCTATGACAGGGAGCATTACAGCAATTACCGCTGTTGTGACAAGAAATGCAATCATTCCTTGTTCGTACCAAAGCCAACCGCTATCCAGACGCCGTCTATGTCCAAGTTGTTTGGAAAAGCAAACTTCAAGCGGATGCGCTATCTTATCCATGTGATCCTCATGAACTTGACCATGTTATACCTAGGTAAAATTCGTTCCGAAACATTGCTATACAGCTCATTGCGACGCTGAATTTCAACTCTGATAAATGGCACGCCAATGAAACTGTGGTAAAAATACAAGACGAGAAATACTACCTTTGGCTTATCTGGACAGCGAGACACGCTTTGTCCCCGGCTTCCATTTGGACCGCCATAGAAACAGTTCCCAGAGGTTTACCATACTGGAGGTTGTCAAGCCTCCGGGGACTCCAAAGTCCATTGTCAGCGACCGATACTTTGCCTATCAAATGCCTGTCAAGACGTTCCATGGGGGTAAATATATCTGCGTTATAACCTTATTTCCATGTTCATCTTCTTTTACAACTTCGTCCGCCCCATTCCGCCTTAAACAACTTTACCCCGGCTCAGTGTGCCGGTCTCAAGGTATCCAAAAAGCGTAAACGAAAGCTTTTACTCGTTGCGTAGTCATTTTGGCTGTTTTCGGGTCTTATTTTTTCATTTTACTTTACAGCGCCCTACGTTTTATTGATAATTATTTTGATAATAGAACCTTTTTAATCATATTGACGTCTGTTGCATCCTGTTCAGGGATGATTATTACAAAATTCTACAATATGGCTAAACTGGGGATTTCATTATCGTTTTTTTTCTCATTCTTTTATCGACATACTTTCTCTTGACCAAAAAGAACTGCTCTTTTTCCAAAACCTGCCCTAATTTTTACTGCTACTTTATTGACCATGATTTATATTAAACATATGTTGTTAATCGTTACAGGCTTTCTAATTTCTGCAGCAATTCGTTTAATTTCTGTTTAGAAATATAAGGACGTATGACTCGCAGTACTTTTTGTAAAGTGAGCGGTTTAATATTTTGCAAAATTGTTGGCGTCATAAACATCGAAAATTCTTGAGATAATAATTGATAAGCTTGTTTGTTCTGCATAATCTCCTGCATGGTAATCTGCTTATGTTTTAAATTCATTATATTCTCCTCCATACTCCATTTTATGTGGCAGGAGTTTGCTATGATATCGTTATCAATAAAAAATACTGATTATGTATTAAAACATAACCAGTATTTTTTACAACAAGTAACGGTTTATTTTCTTTTTTCATTTATCTCATTGGCATACCTCAATACAATAAAAAAATGGGTATGCAAATATAAATTGAACATTTATGTATGTGTTCCGTAAATTTTTCCCATACTATGTCTTAGAGGTGATGTAGTATGCTGCAAAGCGCTTATTTCGAAGTAAAAAATTTACAGAATAAGCATGATTTAAAGCAAATGAAAAAAGGACTCGATACGTTATATGGCGTACTCTCTGTTTCCATTAACAAAAATCAAAGCAGAGTAGGTATCGACTACGATGCAACTGGTGTTAGCGATCAACAGATTACTGATTTTTTAAAAGATAGAGGTTATAAAGTAACCCATGTTTATGATTTAGGACTTTAATTCAGTTTAAATGTAATGCAGTCGCTAACTGTATTTTAATGAAACCATTCCATTTTAAGTAAACTGATTTTGTTTTTTACAACAAAATCAGTTTTATTTTTAATTAAATTTTTAATAAGCATTGACATAAAAATTGCCACTTTTGAACAACAAATATGGTATCTTATGATTGGTCAGCTTCATATACCACAAGAATTTGAATAGCAGTAATAAAACCTTTTTAAGAATGTTTTTATTTGCATAATAAGAGAAATTGAACTGCTGATATCTTTGATACAACGCAAAAAGATTCTTTATATTTTGCACCATATAGACAAAATTTACCCTTTAAAAATTTGAGTCCAGTAATAAATGCCAGTACTATCGCGAGCAATACCAACACCTATAGAAGTAAAACTATTATTTAATATATTATCTTTATGACCTTGTGAGTTCATCCAACCTTCCATAGCTGAGGAAGCGCTGGTATAACCCTTAGCAAGATTTTCACCACATGTTACCCATGAAGAAATTCCATAAATATCGAACAAGACGTTGAAATTGCTGCCATCAGGTCGAGTGTGACTAAAAATATTGTTATCTGCTCCTTCAACTGAGCGATGAGTAGCAATGCGAGATAAACTAGAATCATACGCTAAAGCTCCTAAACCGTTTGCAGTACGTTGCTGATTAACTAAATTAACCACCTCAAGCATAGATGAGTAATGATGAGACATATTAGCAGAAATTTTGGCCGCGATATTGGCCTCCACTCTGTCTGATTGCTGCTGTTGTTGCTGCTGTTGTTGTTGCTGCTGTTGTTGCTGCTGTTGTTGTTGCTGCTGTTGTTGCTGCTGCTGTCGCTGCTGTTGTTGCTGCTGTTGTTGTTGCTGCTGTTGCTGTTGCTGTTGCTGCTGCTGTTGTTGTTGTTGCTGTTGTTGTTGCTGTTGCTGCTGTTGTTGCCACTCTTGTTGTTGCTCTTGCTGCTTGTCTTCTGGTTTAGGGTCTGATTCTTCTGGAATATTTTCTTTTTTTGAATCATATTTTACGATTGCAAAAATAGAAATCTGATCTGTTTCAAAAGAAATTGAGGTTGTATCAATGTTTGGATCAATTTCAGTTAAAGAATCGTCCATTTCAACTTTTACAATTTTATAAATATCTCCAGAAGCATTAAGCAGAGATTCTGGCAATTGTATTCTAACCGTAATAATACCTTTTGGTTGAACTTCATAACCATTGACATCATAGAGATCTATATCATAAATTTGGTGAATAGTTACATTATGAAAGTCCGCTAAGTGATATAATATTTTTCTATTAATATCAGAATCATCCGAAACCTGCTTAGAGGCAATCTCTACAGCATCTCCGTACTCGCCTTCTACAAAAATTCCTGCAACAGTGTTTTCCAAACTAGAAGTTACTATATTTTCAACAGTTATATTAGAACTAGCCGGATTAGTATTTTTTTGACCGCACCCAACTAATAGGATAGCAGATAAAAAAGAGACAATAAAAGTAATTAAAATTCTATTCTTCAATCAAAAGTCACCCTTTGCAAAATAATTTTAAAATATCCATAGAATTAAACATAATTTCTTTACATAAAATCTTATAATGATTTTACAAACTAAATTTAATACACATATTATCTTAATAAATGAAGTATTATAAATACTAACTATTTTATTATGCGCTATGTTAACTGAATGCTAGAAATTGTAAATAATCAAATAATGCAATAAACTCAATTTTAATTTAAGATAGATAAAAAATTAGTAATAGTATAAATAATTATATCCAATTTATGAAAAATCAGGTAATGCATATGTATAAAAAATATACAACAGGTAACCTATATTCAGTCGACATTTAATGTCAAATTTAGTCCTGATGTATAATTTCATATAAAACGCTGTCTGATATTCCATTAAAAATAAAATATCCTACTATTTATTCAAAATATCTAATGTACTTATCTTTTACGTTTCAAACGCTTATCACATTTTTTTGCCAAAAATGTACCGAGACTTTGAAAAATTTGTACAAGTATAATAAGCAAAATAACCGCTGCAATCATCACCAGATATCGATAACGATAATAGCCGTAGTTAATAGCAATTTGCCCTAAACCACCTCCTCCAATAATGCCACTCATAGCCGAATAACCTAAGATAGTGGTAATTGCAATCGTTGCATTAGATAATAATGACGGAAGGCTTTCCGGAAGCATCACCTTTACAACAATTTGAAGCGGTGATGCCCCCATACTCTGCGCCGCTTCAATAATATTTGGATTAACATCCCGCAAACTGCTTTCCACCAGCCTTGCTACAAACGGAAATGCTGCTATAACAAGTGGAACAATAGAGGCAACAGTACCCACTGTTGTTCCTATAATCAAGCGAGAAAGCGGAAGGACCAAAATCATCAAAATCAGAAACGGTACCGAGCGCAACAAATTAATGATAATATTTAATATATACATAATGCCTTTTGGAAATGGCAAAACGCTTCCTTTTTCTCCTACAACAAGCAATACACCAATAGGTAACCCAATGAGGATTGCAAAGGCTGTTGCCAACATCGTAACATAAAGCGTTTCCCACACTGCAAACGGGAATTCATTGAGCAAAATTTGCCCAGCCTCCGCAAGAGACTCCTGATTAAACATTATCCCCCAACTCCTCAACAACTATATTATCTATTCCCTGCAAATAGGTAATGGCACGGTTTACCACTACATCGTCATCAGAAATTCCTAATAGCATATTGCCGTAAACTTTATCTCCAATACATCGGGTAGATGCAAAAAGAATGTTCGCGGTAATATTTTGCTTCACTGCCATTTGTGCAATCAACGGTGTTCCAGTAGCCAAAGCACCATGAAATACCACACGGATACAACGCTCTTTTGTATTGGTTCGCAACACTTCATAAACCCCACTGGGAAATACAAGCCGTTTGGCAGCGGTTGATTTGGGATTTGAAAATACACTTCCAACAGTCCCTTGTTCCACCACAACACCATGATCAAGTATGGCAACATGATTGCAAATTTCTTCTACTACGCTCATCTCATGCGTAATAATGATAACTGTAATATTTAGCCGTTTGTTAATATCCCGAATTAGCTCAAGAATGGAATGTGTTGTTTTGGGATCCAACGCACTTGTTGCTTCATCACATAGCAAAATCTTAGGGTTTGTAGCCAATGCTCTCGCAATAGCAATACGCTGTTGTTGACCACCCGATAACTGCGCTGGATAAGCATTAGCCTTATCCGGTAAACCCACCATGTTAAGCAGTTCTAAAGCACGCTTTTTGGCTTCAGTTTTTTTCATACCTGCAAGCTCCATAGGAAAGCAAATATTTTTTAAACAGTTACGTTGCATCAGAAGATTAAACCCTTGAAAAATCATCGCTATATTTTGTCTGATTTGCCTTAACTCTTTTTTTGATAAACTGCCAATATCGCAGCCATCTATCATAACGGTACCTTTTGTAGGACGCTCTAACATATTGATACAGCGGACAAGGGTACTTTTTCCTGCGCCGCTCATTCCTATAATACCGTATATATCACCATTCTGTATAGTGATAGAAATATCTTTCAGTACCTCTGTGGTTGTGTTCCCGGTAGTCTGAAAGGATTTAGATAAATTCTTTATTTCAATCATAGGAAACCTCCGAAACGATTCAGATACCGGCTACCATGAAGTTAACCATAGGAATTTACTTGCCTCCAATTGCATCAAGAGATGTCTGTTTTCCGCCATACAGCCCCATTGGCTCCACATGAATTTCAGCCGCAGAAATAAGATTCGTACCATTCTTCTGGTTGAAATCTTCTAAATAAGGTGTATGTTGAAAATAATTTGCATCTATTTCTCCGCTATCCACTACATTATTTGGCTGAATATAATCTGTGTACTCAGTAATGCGAAGCGTAATATTTCTTTCCGCTAAAATTTCTCTAGCAACCTTCAAAATTTCAGTGTGAGGCGTTGGCGATGCAGCAATAGATATTGTTGTACCGTCAAGAGCCTGATAGTCTACAGTTGCATCAAATCCATTACCCGGATTATTTATTACACTGATGACTGCACCGTTATACTGCTGCTCAATAAAATTGATTACTTTTTGACTTTTAAGAGCTGCTGTAAGAGCCTTTATTTTGTCTGTATTTTCAGCGCCCGCCTTGACCGCCAGAATGTTATTATATGCTGAAGAAGATCCTTCAAGAGCAAGTGAATCAGAAGCTGGACTTAGCTTTGCTTCAATTGCATAGTTAGAGTTAATAATGGCATAATCCACATCGCGTCGTACATTAGGCAACTGTGCAGCCTCTACCTCTTTAAAGGTAATATTATATGGATTTTCTGTAATATCACGTGGGGTCGCAGTAATGTCTGCACCTTCTTTCAGTTTAATGTAGCCTAGCTCCTGTAAAAGCATCAAGGCACGAGCCTCATTAGTCGTATCGTTTGGAACAGCTATGGTTAAAGAGCCACTGCCTGAGCAGGCAGATAACGTTGTGAACGTTGCAACCACAAGTATGGTTGCTAAAATAACAGTAAAGATTCTTTTCATAATTTTCATCTCCTAAAATATGTTATATCACTAATGTTTATATTTGCATGTAAACAGTTTTATCAGACACATTCGTTTATTCTTTATATTTGTTTGAATAATGATACGGGTCATCATATACATACTATAATAACTCCTTTCGACATAAAAAAAGAGGACAGCCTCCAATGAAGCTTCCCTCCAATAAATACAAAATGGTTTTACTATCTTTGTAGAAAAATAGCTTCTCATTCATACAACAGAAAAGTACATTGGAAGATTTGCAAGACAATTCGAACACATATGACATATATGCATTTCTGTCATATTCATGGTATTATCGTGTAAATTTTCCATAATACTTACTCCTTATATAAGAATGACTTTTAATGCTGTGAGTATAGCATTATTTCCCTATTTTGTCAATAGAAAATTAGGTAATTTTATATTTTATGACACATATCTACATTTTATTCATTCTATATACCGTTTACTGAATGTACTTATTTATCAAAAATCACAGTAAAAGTTTGTAACTGCTCATATAAATCATCTGTTTATATATAATACAAATGCCTATTACTTCTATAACCTCATACAAAAATTATCCATGAAACAACAAAAGATGTCCATATCGCAACAAAATATAAATAATATGCCATACCTGTATACATACAAATCAAAAAGTACTATAATATTAAAATATCATCCTATACTTATATAAGTACAAAAATAAAAAATATTTAGAAAAGAGAGATTATATTGAGTAATAAGTATCGGCACTTAGCTCAGAATACCATAATCTTTGCTATAGGAACATTCAGTTCAAAAGTTTTGGTATTCTTAATGATGCCAATATATACCCGTGCATTATCTACCACTGAATACGGCACGGTTGATTTAATTCAACAAATTTCAAATTTACTTGTACCAGTGGTAACTTTAGGCGTTACCTCCGCCCTGATTCGCTTTGGAATCGACACCTCCTTTCGTAAAAACGATGTATTTACCACCGGTATCATATGCTTTACAAGTGGATTTACGCTTTTATTATGTTTTTCACCCTTAATGAACATGATTTCTTATACTTCAGATTATACGGTTATGCTGTATTTTTTCATTTTAATGTCTGCCCTAAGAGAAATGTGCAGTCAATTTTCCAGAGTCAAAGGTTATGTAAAGTTATATGCTTTTGATGGTTTTCTAACTACCTTTATGAATTGTCTGTTAACAATTATATTTTTAACAGGATTTCATTGGGGTATAAACGGCTACTTATCAGCAATTATTACAACAGATGCACTTTCTACATTATTCTTGTTCTTCTCAGCCCGACTGTTTCGAAATATTCATTTTCGAGGACTAAACAAAAAAACATTTAAAATAATACTGCGTTATGCACTCCCTATGATTCCAACAACATTACTGTGGTGGATCGTCAGCGTTTCAGACCGTTATTTTATTACTTTTATGATTGGTCCTGACGCCAACGGTCTATATGCAGCGGCCTTTAAAATACCAACTATAGTTGTTCTTGTCTCTACGATTTTTATGGATGCATGGCAGGTCAGCGCTGTTTCAGAAATTAAAGATCGAAAAGCTTTAGCACGCTTTTTCTCTAATGTATTTCGGGGTTATCAATCCATAATATTTCTCGGCGGTGGCTTACTCATTCCTTTTTCCAAAATATGCACCATTATACTGGTATCCGGAGATTATTACGAATCATGGAACTACATTCCGTTTCTTATGTTGGCAACCATCTACAATTGTATGGTTCAATTTATGGGTACCGTCTATATGATTGAACGTAAGAGTGTCACAAGTCTTATCACCTCAATTATAGCAGCCGTCTCCAATCTGATTGGTAATTTCATTTTGATTCCTCTATGCGGCATTAGCGGCGCCGCATATTCTACCTGTTTTAGCTATTTTCTTGTTTTTGTTATTCGGGCAATTCATACCAAAAAATTTATTCGTATTAACTATAGCGTATTAAAATTTGCAGTCAATGCCCTGCTAACACTCGTGCAAGCAATTATTATGATTACAGAAGTGCCCGGTTGGATTATCTATGAAGTTTTCTTAACACTATTAATATTACTATTAAATATAAAAATACTGATACAAAGTGTTAGTAAAATAATGGGAAAATTCGGACGCAAAAAAGCCAAAATATAATATTATCTTTCTTCGTATTTACAAATAATAAAGAGTCCGCAGCATTCAGTACGATGCCGCGGACTTTCTTTATTATTATTTTATTTAAGCCGGCAAAGAAGGTCACAAAAACTTTTCACTGTATCTTAACTACAATATATATTTGTGCATAGCAATTTAATCAGAGTATGCTAAAAAATCCTTAAAGCTATCACCAAAAAATCTGATTATACAAAAAAGAGTACAGGGATAATCTTCTCCGTACCGTATGTACTATTAATTAAACCAGTCGAACTGCAATCGGAATATTAATAAGTGCAACGACAACGCCCGAAAGCACTCCCAATAATATATCTGACGGAAAATGTACAAATAAATATAATCTAGAAAAAGAAATTATAAATGCCAAAGCTAATGCTATCATACCCACGGTATAATTCATATGTAACAAAACAGTTGCACTGGCAAATGATGATGCTGTATGTCCCGACGGCAATGAAGAGCCCATTGGTCTTCGAATTAAAATAGGGACATCTTTATAAATATCACAAGGTCGTAAACGATTGAACCGCGACTTTATAAACACGTTTGAAAAAGCTGTCATAATAATGGTTACAATCAATAACACTCCATGGTATTTATACTGCGTGAACAAAGTAATATAAATCCCTGTAAAAACCCAGACCAAAGCGCCGTTCCCTATGTGTGTAAAAAAGGTCATTATCTTGTCTAATGTGGATCTGCGCAATCCCTGTACTTTGAATAAAATTTTATTATCAATATGCTGTGTACGTACCTTAGTAAACTCCATATTGCTATCTACTCCTAATTTAGTTTGCATTTTTCTTTCTATACCAGTATATCATATTTATATTTAAAAGAAAACAAAAATTAAAGCTTTAAAATAATTATAATATATACTAAAAAAACAAATAATTATCAAAAAAAGTATATTTTGTATATCCAATCTAAATGATTACAAAACAAGGGTTGATTATTATCGAAAATGTGATAAAATAAACAAGATATACGTTGTAAGACCCAAAATATATAAGAAAGGTTTACATAATAATGAAACAGTTTTTCAAAGATTTTAAAGAATTTGCTATGCGCGGGAATGTAATGGACATGGCAATCGGTGTTATAATCGGTGCTGCATTTGGTAAAATTGTATCTTCGCTTGTAGGAGACATTATTATGCCTGCATTATCCTTAATTACCGGACGAGTCAGCTTACAAGACCTGAGTTTCACCTTACTAACTGCCGAAGGTAAAGACCCCATTATATTAAGTTATGGTGTATTTCTGCAAACAGTTTTAGACTTTTTACTGATTGCATTTTCTATTTTCGTTGTCATCAAAATTATCGGTAAACTACACAGAAAAAAAGTAGAAGAAATTGTACAAACACCACCAGAACCAAGTAAAGAAGAATTACTTTTAACAGAAATCCGTGACTTGCTTGCAGAACAGAAAAATTTTACTTTATCAAAAAATATAGACAATCAAGATCTGGTAGGCATTTTGGAAATAGAAAAAAACAATGTAGCAGGCACAAATACGTGCGATGAATAATTATAAAAGCAGATGCTCGTTGAAGTGTCTGCTTTTTTCAAATCTTAAAACGCTAGTAAACACAAATCCACGAATAAATTGTGTTTTCCACACAAACTGTGATACTCTATTATTAGTAATTTACTTTGGATACACGGCGAAGACGACCTTTAATCGGTTTATTTTGTAATGCTTTTAACACCTTATCACCCTTACCATTTAAAATCTCTACAAAGGTTGAAACCCCTTGTACATCAATAATACCAATATCCATAGATGTGACGCCTTTAATATTGCAAATGGTTCCAACTACATCTACAGGGCGCAGTTTAATTTTTCGGCCTGCATTGATATGAATTTTTGTAATACTGCCATGAAATATAGAGCCTTTTTCAGGTTTAAACTCTGGCTTTTTGTTTAGCTTTTCTTCAAAAGCAGAACGATATTGTGCTACTAACTCTGTAAAAGGCGGTGTCACATAAATCCAACGAAAGCCTATATATGTCTGCAACTCCCGTGCTGCTTGTGTTTCCTGTTTTGTATAAAAAGTAATCGCAATACCATTTCTGCCATTTCGCCCGGTACGTCCAATACGATGTACATAATGCTCTTTGGCACGGGGTAAATCAAAATTAACCACATGCGTCACATGGTTAATATCAATGCCTCTTGACGCAACATCTGTTGCAATCAAATAACGAAAATCACCGCGCCGAAATTGATTCATTACCGAAATACGGTCATCCTGCTCCATTCCTCCGTGAATTTTACCACACGGGATACCAAATTCCATCAAATCTTGATAGACCATATCCACTTTCTCCTGAGTATTGCAAAACACAATACAGCTATCAGGATTTTGCAAAATCAAAACATCTTTAAGCAATTGTAACTTATCTTTTTCTTCCACACGAAAGGCAGTTTGTTTAATCCGCTCTACAGTCACCGTTTGATGCTTTATTTCAACTCTAACAGGATTTAGCAAATAAGTCTGTGCCAAACGTTCAATTTCTTTGGGCATGGTTGCTGAAAACAATAGCGTAATGGGATGACCAGGCAGATGACTAAAAATAGTTTTTACCTGCTCTAAAAAACCCATATTCAGCATTTCGTCCGCTTCGTCAATGACTAGATAGCGGATACTAGAAGTATGAAGTGTTCCTCTCTCCATATGGTCCAACACTCTGCCTGGAGTCCCAACCACAATATGCGTTTTTTGCTTTAAAGCCTGCATTTGCCTATAAAAAGGTGAACGACCGTACAAAACAGGCACGTTAATTCGTTTAAAGCGACCGATGTGAAAAAGATCTTCTTTTACTTGAATTGCAAGTTCTCTTGTGGGGGTTAAAACCAATGCTTGCGGTTGATTTTCATCCCAATTAACAAGTTCACAAAGCGGAATTCCAAAGGAAGCTGTTTTACCACTTCCTGTTTGTGATTTGGCTAACACATCTCTTCCTGCCAAAATTTCTGGAATGACTTTTACTTGCACAGGAGTCGGTGTATGATATTCTAACTGCTCCAGGGCAGATAAAATTTCTTTACTAAGAGGATATTCTATAAAACTTGATGGCATATACTAGCTCGCTTTCTTTTTAATTGCAATTGTCATAAATAAACATATGAAATACCTACACACTTTGCATAAGTATTTCATATGTATTTTTAGTAAATATATAGTTTTAAGGCTAATGGATTGTATTTTATTTTTTTAATATGTTCTATATCTATTTAAAAATAATATTGTATTTATTATACAAAGACATTGCTGATTTGTCAATGAATCCTTTTTATATTTTTGATATTACTGCACTAACATAACTTTATTATAATGCTAAAAAATAGAATATTTTAATTATTAGTTAAACGCATAAAACTATACTCATATCATTTATGAATAGTTGCAAAACAATATAGAACTGATACTACTTCGTAACTAGCCATTATGTTAATTTTCTCAACATCAAAGTTATATAGTAAACTCTGGTGATATCATGACTAACGATGATTGTAATTCAAGCTCTAGGATAAATGCTTTATGTTTATCCAAATCATAATAGCAGATTTGAAAAACTAGCTGTTTAACATAAATATTTGTAAACAAATAGAGAATCAAACATCACGAATCTTTTCAATACCATTTATAAATTACTTATACCATCCATGAGCTATAATATAGAGATATAAAAAATGTAAATACGTATATATTATAACTCTGATATATCCTTAAATCTACAAAAAATTTAAAAAACAGAAATAAATCCAAAAAAATCTAATTTTTTAGGTATATTTAAAATATAGTTATTCATTTGAGACAAAATTTTATTTATTTTTATGTAAAAACTTTATATCAAATAAAATAATAATAAGAAATAATACGATTCTATTAAAGCTCAAATATTAATTTTTATCAATAAATCTGTCCTCTATTCATCCAATAGCACAATCTTGCTATACTAATGTCTGTTAGTAATACAAGTCAATATAATGATTTAATAGCAATAAAGCGCCTATTTTAATATCCTTGCAATTTACAATCAAACTATATGTGTTACAAAATTACAAAATTTTTTACCTCCTGTAATTTTTTGTATTACAAATTAAAGTAGTTAATTATCGCTTCTTTGACAGCCTCTTTGTATTAAAAATCACTTTTTTAATACAGTATTTTGCTCTTAAAATAATAGAATATTATAAACCAAATACTTTTTTATGCACAATAAAAAGACTTTTATCTATGACTAAAAATTATTAGTATATTATATATAAACACTTACCAATTTCTGTATATTATGTATATTTAATATATAATGTAAAATTATAGATATTACACCTTATATTATACATTAAGTTTAATACTGTTAATAATGCTAATATTATTTGTGTCAACTATTTCGTTTTTGTAATATTATATAACATTTTTGTTGCACCTATTGTATCTCTATATAAAAATATATTAAATTTAATAGCAGAAACCATAAAAGAAAGGAGGGAAAATAAAATGCAAAGATTTAATCAAATGACTGAAGCTCAAATGAGTAAAACAAATGGTGGTCTATTCTCTGTATTAATGGCCGGCATATCTCTTTTTGCATGTGTAACTGGCTTAACTGCTAGTGTTACTGCAGGAGCTACTAAAAAGAAATAAGTAAAAGTTATTTTAGGTAATTAACAGAAAGGGAGGAAAATAAAATGAAAAGATTTAATCAAATGACCGAAAAACAAATGAGCAAAACAGACGGTGGTCTTGTTTTGGCAACTGTTATTGGAGCATTCTGTACTTTTGTTGCATGCACAGGTGTTGGTGGAGCACTTTACAATGCAGCAAAAAAATAAATTTCAATCTGCATTCGTTAGAATTATTTTTATCTAAATAAAATAGAAAAGTAGAGTGATATATATGAAAAAATTTAATCAAATGACTGAAGTGCAAATGAGTAAAGCTAATGGCGGCGCAGTACTTTCAGCTATGGCAGCATTAATTATAACAATAGTTGGTATTGGAACAGGCGCTGGCCTAGGAGCTGCATCAAATAAATAATTTTTATTTTGAAGTTTATCTTGGTTTAGCATATTTGATCAACTTTAAATGCAAAAATATAAAGAAAGGTGATACATATGAAAAAATTCAATCAAATGACTGAAGCTCAAATGAGTAAAGCTAGTGGTGGATCACTACTTGCAATCATAGCAGCAGCATTTATAGCAGTAACTGGTGTAGGTACAGGTGCTGGTCTAGCAGCAGCTACAAACAAATAGTTTTTTATGCAAAACAAAACCTGACTCTCTTTTTAGAGAAGTCAGGTTGTTTTGCATTGTATTCTTTAGTTAAAACGTAAAAATATATGGACTCTCCTATCATGATACAATTTATCTGATAAGTTTTTTGAATATTAGTTAGAAGAATAATTTAACTTTCATAAAATTACTGATCTTTTAAACAATATAATAAAAGTTCTAAACAGGTTTATAAACCTGTTTAGAACTTTTATCTATTTTATAACAATATTTACTAATTTACCAGGTACATAAATCTCTTTAATAATTTGTTCTTCTGCAATCTCAAGCGCAATTTTTTTATCGGCCTTTGCCGCTGCAATTGCTGCAGATGCTTCAATATCTGCAGCAACTTTTAATCGACTGCGTATTTTTCCGCATATCTGCACCACAATTTCAATAGTTTTATCCACACATTTTTCTTCATCATATGTAGGCCACACATGCTGACAAACCATACCTTCACCTAAATTGGAGCGTTCCCACACCTCTTCACAGATATGGGGCGCAAATACATTTAATAATATTGTAAATAATGTCAGCTCACCTTTTGTCACAGAACCGCTATCATAAATTTCATTGAGCAATGCCATCAGTGTAGCAATGGCTGTATTGAACTTTAATGTTTCAATATCCTCACTAATTTTTTTAATTGCTTTATGAAAAGAGCCTTCAAATTTGATACGTAGACTATCTTCATTGATCATAATACTTTGTAAATTCCAAAAACGCTCCAAAAAGCGACGTGATCCTTTAATACTCGAAGTGCTCCAAGGAGCTGCCTTTTCAAAATCACCAATAAACATTTCATAAATACGCATGGTATCTGCACCATACTCTCGAATAATATCATCTGGATTGACAACGTTACCGCGTGACTTACTCATTTTTTCACCATTTTCCCCTAGAATCATGCCATGGCTGGTACGTTTTGCATAAGGCTCTTTAAATGGAACTATTCCAATGTCATACAAGAATTTATTCCAGAAACGGCTATAAAGTAAATGCAAAGTAGTATGTTCCATACCACCGTTATACCAATTCACAGACGCCCAATACTGCATAGCTTGCGAACTTGCCAATGCTTCACTATTGTGCGGGTCCATATACCGTAAATAGTACCATGATGAGCCTGCCCATTGAGGCATGGTATCAGTTTCTCTTTTTGCTGCATTGCCGCATTTGGGGCAAGTGGTATTCACCCAATCCTGCATTTTTGCCAACGGAGATTCACCATTATCAGTAGGCTCATAGGAATCAACATCCGGCAATTCCAATGGAAGCTGATTCTCTGGTACAGCAACTTGTCCACATTTATCACAATGAATAATTGGAATTGGTTCACCCCAATATCGCTGGCGAGAAAATACCCAATCACGCAATTTAAAGTTTACTTTCGTATGTCCAATACCCTGTTCTTCTAAGTATGAAATAATTTTTTTCTTTGCTTGTTCTACAGTTAATCCATTTAAAATACCAGAGTTCACCATAATTCCCTTTTGCGTTTCGGTATATGCTTCTTTTTTAGGATTTCCACCTTGAACTACTTCAATAATAGGCAACTGAAACTTTTTCGCAAAATCCCAGTCTCGTGCATCATGTGCAGGAACTGCCATAATAGCACCTGTTCCATAGGAAACCAGAACATAATCAGAAACAAAAATTGGAATCTCTTTACCTGTCAAAGGATTGATTCCGCTTACACCTTTAAGTTCAACGCCTGTTTTTTCTTTAACAACTTCCGTACGCTCAAAATCAGATTTCTTGGCCGCTTCCTCTTTATAAGCGCAAATAACGTCCATATTAGAAAGTTTATCTTTCCATGCTTCAATTAAAGGATGTTCCGGTGACATTACCATATAAGTAGCTCCATACATCGTATCAGGACGAGTAGTATAAATTTCTACAATATCCCCCGTAGTAGTCGCAAACTTTACTTGCATACCTGTAGAACGACCAATCCAGTTCTTTTGCTGTGCCTTAACACGGTCAGGAAAATCCACCAAATCCAAATCATCAATTAAACGTTGTGCATACGCTGTAATTTTGAGCATCCATTGTGATTTGGTTTTACGTACTACTTCACTACCGCACCGTTCACAACCACCATTGATAACCTCTTCATTAGCAAGTACACATTTACAAGAGGTACACCAATTAACTGCCATTTCCTTTTTATATGCCAAACCATGTTGAAACAATTGCAGAAATATCCACTGAGTCCACTTATAGTATTCTGGATCGGTAGTGTTAATTTCACGCGACCAGTCAAAAGAGATACCCAATGAAATTAACTGCTTTTTAAATCGAGCAATATTTTGTTCTGTTACAATTTTAGGGTGAATATGATTCTTAATCGCAAAGTTTTCTGTTGGTAAACCAAAAGCGTCCCAACCAATTGGATAAAGTACATTATAACCTTGCATACGTCGTTTTCTTGCAATAATATCAATTGCGGTATAGGACCGCGGGTGCCCTACATGCAAACCTTGTCCTGAAGGATAAGGAAACTCAATCAATGCATAATATTTTTCTTTATCGGATTCGTTGGAAGCATGGAATACACCGGTCTGCTCCCATTTTTTATGCCACTTTTCTTCTAATATTTTATGTTCGTATTTCACAGAATTTCCTCCTAATTTAAAAAGCTCATATCAATATTTTCACCGTCTTGCCATAACCGATCAAGATCATAAAAATCTCGGGATTCCGGTGTAAAAATATGCACAATAACACTATTATAATCCATCAACACCCATGAATTGGCGCGGTAGCCTTCTAAATGATCAGGCATTACATCCATCGCTTTTAACCCTACCTCCAATTCATCGGTCAGTGCATTGACATGTGTATTACTAGTACCGGTTGCAAACACAAAATAATCGGTCAAGGAGGAAATATCTTCTATTTTTACAATTTTAATTTCTGCTGCTTTTTTATTATATAAAAATTTTGCTGCCTGTTTGGCTAATTCTAAAGATGTCATGTGCTTTCTCACCATTTCTCCAGCGAATACTATTATACTTACAATCTTCTTTCGCCGGACAGAAAATTGTAACTTGATACCGATTAATTTTCCTGAAATAAAATTAATCTTTGCATGTTTTAACCGCCCAGTTATATGCTGCAATGCTGTCAGGATGAATTGCCATATGAGATTCGGTTAAACATTGAATCGAAAACACGAGCCCATCCAGTACCGCCTTATCAAGGCTCTCCCGCGCAGCGTCACGTAAGGCTTCCACCCCTTTATAATCACGGTCCAACGAGATAAAATCGGCCACAAATAATACTTTATCCAATTGCGTCATATGTGGCCGTGCCGTTGTATGATAACGTACTGCATTTAGCATTTCCTCATCTTCAATATGCAATACGTTTTTCATATATAAACTACCGCATTTTGCGTGCCACAACTTTGGCGCACTGCGTTCTTCATCAGTCAGTATTATACCAGAATTCTCCATCATTTTCAATTGTTCTTCCTTCGGTTTCTCTTTCATAATATCGTGTAAAATACCGACGGTCTCCGCTTTTTTCTCATCAACACCAAACCTGCTTGCCAAAGCAACACATTCCTCTGCAACATAAACAGAGTGTCGGAATCGTTGATCTGATAAAAATGGACGAATAATCTCTTTGTATTGTTTTGAGTTCATAAATTTTACCTCTTATACAAATGATGTTGTTCTATATACTCCATAACGGTAGTAGGAACCATATTAGATATATCTTTTCCATTCTTCTGCGCCGTACGCACCATAGTAGAAGATATGGGCAGAAAATCAATATTTTCCAATATTGTGACTGCACCTAACTCTTTCAACTTTTTTGCATATCGGCTCATACGTTCCATACCTTCTCCACTGCGCGGTGCGGAACAAATAGTTGCCAGCTCAAAAATACGCGCAGGGTTTTTCCATGTCAGAAGTGATAAAAACATGTCTTCACCTGTAATAAAATACAAATTATCGTATGGAAACTGCCTTTTCAAATCTTCTAAAGTTAACACCGTATAACTGGGTGTTTGCCTGCATACTTCCATATTAGAAACTTCATAATTTGTCCCCTGAACCGCCAATTTGCACATATACAAACGATCTTCCGCAGACGCTAAAAAAATATCCTCTTTATGGATGGGTGTCTTTGTAGGAACAAAAATAACCCGATCGAAGTTGATTTTTTGCGAAAAACAATGCGCAAGATGTAAATGCCCGTTATGAATCGGATTGAATGTCCCACCGAATATCGCAATCTTTTGCATATTAGCACATCACAACCATTCTATCAATTTTTCTTTGACTTTGGTACAACAATTTTGGGATTCTGTTGATTTTTACGATATAAAATAAATTTTGTGCCAATAACTTGTACAACCTCTGATTTAGTTTGTTCTGCAATTTCCTGTGCAGTATCTCTTGAAGAATGCGGCGCTGTTTCAAGCACTTTTACTTTTATTAACTCTCTTGCTTTCAACGCATCATTTGCCTGTTTTACAATATGCTCATCAATACCGCCTTTTCCTACCATTAGTATAGTTTCAAGACGATTCGCTAATGCTCGTAAATAAGCGCGTTGTTTACTTGTTAGCATGGTATGCTCCTTTATCTATTATTTAAATGATCTTTTAATTTCTGAGAAAACAGCGCCAACGCTTTTCCTCTATGACTGATCCAGTCTTTTTCTTCATCAGTCAGCTGCCCGAAAGACTTTTCTCCTACCAAAAACACAGGATCATAGCCAAAGCCGCCGTCACCTAACTGTGCAAAGGCAATTTCACCCTCACAAACACCTTCCGCCGTAATGCAAACTCCATTAGGAAACACACAGCAAATGGCACATACAAAGCGTGCAGTTCGCTGCTCTTTGGGTACAGCTTCCATCTCTTTCAACAGTTTTTCTATCCGCTGTGCATCGGTAGCATGTTCACCTGCATATCTAGCGGAATATACTCCAGGCGCACCGTCCAAGGCATCTACTATCAAACCGGAATCATCCGCAATAGCCGGCAGATCGGTTTGATTACACGCCGACCTTGCCTTTAAAAAAGCATTTTGCTCAAAGGTCGTACCGGTTTCGTCTACTTCCAATAGTTTAGCTGTTACCACTTCCATCCCCAGTGGAATTAAAATTCGTTCCAGCTCCTCTCGTTTTCTTTGATTGTGAGTCGCTATAATAAATTTCATCCTCATTCATCCTTAAAATAATTATCAAAATCTTCTAAATCTTTATCCTCATCATATGCTTCCTCTTCTTCATACATATCGTCGTTTCTCTTTTCAAACAAGGCAGCAGCAAAATCGTGTGCATTAAACGGTTGTAAATCATTAATTTTTTCACCAACTCCAATTAATTTAACAGGAAGATCTAATTCCTGACGAATTGCCAGTACTACACCTCCCTTTGAAGTTCCGTCTAACTTTGTCAATACAATACCGGAAATACCAGCTGCATTTTTAAATTCTCTTGCTTGACTCACTGCGTTTTGACCGGTTGTAGCATCTAGTACCAGCAATACTTCTTTATTGCATTCAGGTAATTCTCTATCTATAATGCGGCTCATTTTAGCTAACTCATCCATTAAATTTTTCTTATTGTGTAATCTGCCGGCAGTATCACAAATAATCACATCTGCACCGATGGATTTCGCTTTGGCAATCGTATCAAATACAACCGATGCCGGGTCAGAACCTTCATCTCTCTTTACCATCTCCACTTGAGCACGGTTTGCCCAAACCTCCAACTGCTCTATGGCAGCGGCACGGAAAGTATCTGCCGCACCTAAAATAACCTGCTTCCCTTCTTTTTTTAGCTGTAGTGCCATTTTGCCAATAGTCGTTGTTTTTCCAACACCGTTTACACCGATTACCAATATAACGGATGGTTTCGTCTGTATTTGCAATTCCTCTCCGCCACTCATCATTTCAGCTACAATTTCCTGAATCATACCCATAATTAGCTGTGGATCTGTAACACCCTCATCCTTTATACGCTTTCTTAGGGTTTCGCAAATTTTTTCTGCGGTTAACATGCCCACATCACCCATGATAAGCAGCTCTTCAAGCTCTTCAAATAAATTTTCATCAATTTTAGTAAAAGTATTTAACATGGAACCGATTGAATTTGATATACTTTCCCTTGTCTTTTTTAATCCTTGTTTAATTTTATTAAAAAAACCCATAAACTCAATTTCCTCTCCATTGTTTTTATAAGCCTAATTTTTCCTGAATCTCACTTATGTCAAGCTCCAGTAATTTTGAAACACCTTGTTCCTGCATCGTCACTCCATACAAAATATCCGCTTCTTCCATGGTTCCACGACGGTGGGTAATAGTGACAAACTGTGTATTATCATTCATTTTACGCAAATATGATGCAAACCTAGATACATTGACATCGTCCAAAGCCGCCTCAATTTCATCCAAAATGCAGAACGGTGGAGGAGTAACTTTCATAATAGCAAAATACAATGCAATGGCAACCAGCGCTTTTTCACCTCCAGAAAGCAGTTCAATATTGGTCACAATTTTTCCAGGCGGATGCACCATGATACCAATACCGCTTTCTAATACATGTTCTGTATCAGTTAACTCCAAATTTGCTTTACCTCCACCAAATAAAATATGAAAGGTTTCTTTAAAATTTTGATTGATTTGTTCAAATCGTTTCAAAAATAATGCCTTCATCTGATGGGTCAAATCATTTATCAAACGTTTCAATTCATTGCGCGATTTTTCTACATCTGCAATTTGTGCTGTTAAAAATTCATAACGTTCGTAAACCTCTTTATATTCTTCAATCGCCGTGACATTTACCGCACCAAGGCCTTTAATTTTTGCCTTTAATTCATTTAATCTATGTTGTGCTTTTTGTATATTGTCAATTGTGATTGCCAAAGCTTCTGCTTCCCGCCGTGTTAATTCATATTCTTCCCATAATTTTGTAATAATCCCATCATATTCCTTTTTCAGGTTTACCGTACGCTCTTCTAAACGGGCTAGCTCTTTACCAAGATTTTCACGTTCTGTTGTTTTCTCCCGCTCCTTAGTGCGCAATGCAACAGAATGCTGTTCCTTTTCCATACGTTCTTGTGTAAGCCTTGCAATACTAGATTTGGCCGTTTGTGCCTTTTCCCGCAAAGACTGCACTTCATTTTTTAATGCTGTAAATTGCTCTTCAATTAAATGATTAGCTACCTCTACTGCTTTTCTCTCTCTACTGAGTATTTCAGTTTTTTTATCAAAATCACTCTGATTTTGATGTATATTCTCCAGTTCTTTTTGTAATACTTCACGCTCTTTTTGAAGCGATAATTCTGCAAGACGCAATTCCTGTAATTGTTCACTAAAAGTTTGGCTTTTCAGATGTCGAGCTTTTTTGTCCCCAGCCAATTGTGACATTGTTGTTTGCAGTATTGCAATCTGATCTGTCAACTCTTGCAACTGTATTCTGGCATTTTCTTTGAGTTGTAAATGTGCTTGCAACTGCTTAAAAACAGTCTCTTTTTCTGTTTTCAATTGCCGTAAAGAGGCTTCTATGACCTTGCGTTCACTTTGCACCCGACTGTATTCCGCTTGTATTTGTATAGTTTCATCACGTTTTTTATATAAAACAGTCTTAGCTGTTTCAATTGTTTTTTCTGTCTCTGCAACGAGATGCGCCGTTTTATCGTAATCCTGTTGTGCCCGAAGTATTAATTCTTCTATATTTGTAATTTTTTCTTTACTTTGCGCAATATCAGCACTGCGGCTCAGCAATCCAGCACTGCGACTTTGGGAACCACCTGTTAAGGAACCGCCGGTATTAACCACTTGTCCATCCAGTGTGACAATGCGAAATTTATAATGATATGCTTTTGCAATATTAGTTGCAGCATCTAAATTTTCTGTCACTACAATACGTCCAAGCAAGGACTTTAAAATAGAATGATACTGACTATCACATTGACATAAATCCACTGCAATTCCGATAAATCCTTTATAGCTGTCAAGCTTTTCTTCATTTAGCTGACTGGATTTTATGGTAGTCAGAGGCAAAAAGGTTGCACGTCCTTTATCCTTCTGCTGTAAAAATTGAATCGCTTGTTTTGCATCCTGCTCGTTATCTACAACAATATGTTGCATGGATGCACCTAATGCAGTTTCAATCGCAACAGTATATGTTTTAGACACCTCAATTAAACGAGATACAGGACCATGTACACCTTTTAACCCACCTTTTGCCGCCTGATTCATCACCACTTTAATAGAATGATGAAATCCCTCCAAATTACTTTCTAAATTCTCCAGAAATTTAAGCCTGCGTACTTGTTCATTCTGCTCTAACATTAATCGGTCAACAACTTGTTTCTCTTGCTCTAATCGGCGGCGACAATCTGCATAGACGTGTTCATGTTTTTGCATATTCTGTGTTAAAAATGCAAGTTCATCCTGTGAATCTTTTATCATATTGCCATATTCAACTTCTGCTTGCACTAGATTCTCTGCTTGTTTTTGATAAGACTGCAATTGCCCCTCAAGCGTAATTTTCTGTTCCTCGGCCTGCAAAATAGCAGAATCCGCCATCATTTGCTGTAATTTTATTTGAGAGCTTTGTTCGGTTAATATATGTAACCGTTGGTTCACTTTCGTCATGCGGTTATCTGATTGATTTAAGTTCTGGTGCAGTTCTTTAATTTTCTCTAAATATATCTGCTGTTCTTGTTGGTTTGCTTTTTGCAGTTCCTCATTTTTTAGAAGTTTTTCATTAATAAAGCGTATCTCCTGTTCCGCAGATCCATAAGAAAGCGATGCCAACTCTAATTCTTTTGTAATACGCTCAATACTCTGGTTATTGTGTAGCATGTCATTTTCCAAAACGGAAATATTACCCTCTTTTCTAACAGCTGATTCTTCAGCAACAGCATGACTTGTACGCAGTTCATCCATTTGCGCTGTTAAACGATTTACATGGTAAAAGCCCTTTTCAATCTCACCGCTAATTTCCTCTAACTGTACCGACACCTGTTCTTGATGCTGCTTTGTAATAGCTATCTTTTCTTCCTGCTCGCACAGCACTTTACCAAAATGTTTCAACGTGTTGAGCCAAAGCCCTATTTCCAGACTACGCTTTTCTTCATAATACTCCAAATAGAGCTTTGCCTTTTCAGACTGTTTACGCAGTGGTTCTATACGGTCCTCCATTTCAGAAACAATATCATATAAACGCACCAAATTCTCTTCAGCATGAAATAATTTTCTTTCGGATTCTTCTTTTCGGTAACGATAACGGGAAATACCTGACGCCTCTTCAAAAATTTCACGCCTATCTTCAGAACGAGCAGAAACAATGCTGTCAATCTTACCTTGTCCAATCACAGAATAACCGTCACGACCAAGTCCTGTGTCCATAAATAGCTCGTGCACATCCTTTAACCGCACCGTTGCTTGATTAATTAAATATTCGCTATCTCCAGAACGGTAGTAACGGCGAGTGATGGAAACCAAGTCGCCGTCAAAAGGCAATTCACGGTTATGATTTTCAATCGTCAAGGTCACTTCAGCATATCCATGCGCCTTACGATTGGATGTACCGCTGAAAATAATATCTTCCATTTTTGAGCAACGTAAATTCTTAATAGATTGCTCACCCAAAACCCACCGAATTGCATCACTAATATTACTTTTACCGCTTCCGTTAGGACCTACTACGGCAATGAACTCATGATTAAAATTCAATTTGGTTTGATCCGGAAACGTCTTGAATCCATGAATCTCTAAACCTTTTAACCGCAAATTTTCACTCCTTTCCTCTATTCTTATTCTTTATCTGCGAATGCAATTTTAAAGCTATTTTTCTCTATAGATTCATCTACTATCACCTGTATATTGTAGCCTTGAGAAGAAAAAAACTCTAAATTACTTTTTTTATGTCCTACAATTTTAGAGCGGTCTTTACCATTTATAAATAATAAACATTTTTTGTTTACAGCGTGATTTTTTTGCAGCTCATTACAAATGCTATTGCGAAAATTCCGGCTTTCACAGAGTTCTCGCAGCGCAGGATGCCATGGTCCTGACAAACGCTCTTTTTCCAATTCAGGCGTACTATGCAGTCCAAGACGAATAACCTGAATTTGCCTGTCTTCAAAAAAATGGAGCAACTCACTGCATAAATCTACCGTTTTCTCCAGCGAGAATGTTTGATAATCGCCCCTCTGAAACAACTCTCCTAAATGTGTTTGACTCATAATAACAGTAGGATAAATTCTAACAGTATCAGGTTTACATTCAGCAATTTTTTGTGCAGTCAACTTTGCCCCCTCGGCTGTATCGGTATATAAACCGGTCATCATTTGTAACCCTAATTCAAAACCTGCTTGTTTAATCAACGCAGAAGCATCTTTCACTTGCTGTGCCGTATGACCACGCCGATTGGCTTTTAAAACCTCATCTATCATACTTTGAGCACCTAACTCAATAGCAGATACTCCATATGTTTTTAAAATACTTAATATTTGTCTATCAATGGCATCCGGTCTGGTGGAAATACGAATCCCTTTTATAACACCTTTTGAAATAAACGGCTGTGCAGCCTTGAGCAGAGAGATCATATAATCCCGGTTCAGTGCCGTAAAGCTTCCCCCGAAAAACGCAAGTTCCAACCGCATTTTCCCATAATCCTCATGAGCAACAGCAGTTTTAACAGCACATATAACATCCTTTGGAGTGGGCTGCTTCTTGATACCTGTAATATGGGTTTGATTGCAAAAGCTGCATTGATGCAAGCAACCATTATGAGGAACAAAAATTGCAATATTTCCGTGTTTAATAGCCCATCAACTCCAACGCTTCTCTAGCCGCCTGTTGTTCAGCATCTTTTTTACTTCTGCCGCCGCCTTTTCCAATTACATTTTGGTTAAGATGTACCTCAACAGTAAAATGCTTGTTATGGTCCGGTCCACTCTCTCCTATCAGCACATAAGAAAGATGCTCTTCCGGATTTTGCTGAATGATTTCCTGCAGCATCGTTTTATAATCTTTAAATGGTTTGGATCTTGTTGTTTGTACAGCCGGCTCAATAAAACGTAAAATAAAGGATCGAGCATCCTCCATGCCTCCATCAATATAAATTGCAGCAATAATCGCCTCAAAAGCATCTGCCAAAATAGAAGGTCTTGTCTCTCCCCCTGTATTTTTTTCACCATTACTAAGCAATAAATAACTACCTACTTCGAGTTGAGTAGCAAAGCCGCACAATGCTTTTTCACACACCAATGAAGCTCTTGTTTTGGTTAAATCTCCCTCCGGCATATTGGGACACTGTTTAAAAAGATAATCAGCCACCACTACCCCCAAAACAGAATCGCCCAAAAATTCTAAACGCTCATTACTTTTTCCGTCTTTCCGATTTTCATTAGCATAAGAAGAATGGGTCAATGCCGTTTTGAGATACTGCTTATTTTTAAAATGATAACCAATTTTATCTTCCAGTTCATGTAACATAATATTTCTCCTCCCTATTTTCATGGTATGACCCAATTACAAAATAATTATGAATTTTCTTTTGTTTGATCGCTCAAAATACTCTTGGCAATTAGTTCTACAACTTGGGATTCCACATATTCTTTTGTCAGGCGAATGGCGCTTTTAAATGTTTTGGCGTCCGCACTGCCATGTGCTTTAAATACCGGTTTTGCAGCGCCTAAGATGGGCGCTCCACCAACCTCAGTGTAATCTACGCTTTTTTTCAGCTCTTTCATATCCTTTAAAAGAACAGAAGCGGCCAATTTGTTTTTGGTACTCTTTGTAAAAATTTCTTTCATCTTTCGCATCAGCACCATCGCTACGCCTTCATATACTTTCAAAATCATATTTCCAGTAAATCCATCTGCTACTACCACATCCGCCGCATCATCTGGTACGCCTCTTCCTTCTACATTACCAACAAAATTCAAATTGCTTTCTTTAAGCATTTGATACGCTTGAATTTGCAGCTGACAGCCTTTATTTTCTTCTCCACCTATATTAGCAAGACCCACTCTTGGCCGATTGATATGCATTACTCTTTCCATATAAATACTACCCATTAGTCCGAACTGATGCAGCATTTCCGGACGACATTCATTATTAGCACCTGCGTCAATCAACATAAAGTTTCCCGTATTTTTAGGCATCAATGGTGCAAATGAGACGCGCTTAATTCCTTTGATTCTTTTGACAATTAACGTAGAACCTACTACTAACGCACCGCTGTTTCCGGCAGAGATAAAAGCCTCTCCATTTCCTGCAACCAGTTGCCTGCATCCCTCTGCCATTGAACAGTTAGATTTACTTTTTGTTATTTCAGTGGCTTCATCCTCCATGGTAATCACACTTGGTGCATGAACAATTTCCATACGTGCTAAAGAAATATTATGTTCTTTTGCTACATGTTCAATCTTTTTTTTATCACCGGTTAATAAAATATCTATGTCAAAATCTATAATTGCTTCAGCACAAGCTTTCAGAATTTCTAAAGGCGCATTGTCTCCGCCAAACGCATCTACAATCAGTTTCATATTATACACATCCTTCGCTTTATCCATTCACTATAAAAGCTTCCAGTAACGTAAGAGAACGTTGCGCCAATGCTGCATATCGTTCTTTTTTATCTCTAATCTGTTGTTCAAGCGGAGGCAGAACGCCAAAATTTGCCCCCATCGGCTGATAATCATCCGATATGCTATTGGCTACATAATTGCTCAACGCCCCCATCATAGTTTCCTTTGGTAAAATCAGCGGATTCAGTCCCCGTTTACGATATACTGCGTTAATACCTGCCAAAATACCGGAGGAAGCTGATTCCATATATCCTTCTATACCTGTAATTTGCCCAGCAAAAAACAACTTCGATTTTTGCCGAAAACTAAAATCTTGATTTAATACTTGCGGTGCATTCAAAAAGGTATTGCGATGCATCACACCATAACGCATAAATTCTGCACACGATAATCCCGGAATCATAGAAAAAACTCTTTTTTGTTCCCCAAATTTCAAATTGGTCTGAAAACCAACCAAATTTAATAGAGTCCCCTCTTGATTTTCTCTCCGTAATTGCACTACTGCCCACGGACGGTGTCCCGTTCTGGGATTTTTCAAACCGACTGGTTTCATAGGTCCGTAACGCATCGTATCTTTACCTCTTTGCGCCAATACTTCTATAGGCATGCAACCCTCGTACACCTTTGGATTAGCAACGTCAAAATCAGCAACCTGTACTCTCTCCGCAGATACAAGCGCTTCGTAAAACGATTCATACTCTTCCTGATTCATAGGGCAGTTGATATATGCGTTATCTTCTCCTTTATCATAACGGGAGGCTGAAAAACAAACCTCCATATCCAAGCTGTCGGCTGTTACAATCGGCGCAGCTGCATCAAAAAAACTAAGACTACCGCCGCACATAGCGGCAATTTTTTCTGCCAAAGCGTCTGATGTCAACGGACCTGTACAAATAACTGTAATATCATCGGTAGGAATTTCAGTGATTTCCTGCGATACCACAGTAATCAACGGATTGGCTTTAATCTTTTCCGTAACCATTTGAGAAAAACGGTTACGATCCACTGCTAGAGCGCCGCCTGCCGGAACACGGCATTGGTCAGCACACGCCACAAGCAGAGATCGAAACCGACGCATTTCCTCTTTCAATAAACCAGCAGCGCTTTCTATACGATCTGCTTTGAGAGAATTGGAGCAAACCAGTTCAGCAAAATATGCACTAGTATGTGCCGGTGAATACTTTTTAGGTTTCATTTCATAAAGCGTAACCAACTCGCCTCTTAACGCCATCTGCCATGCTGCCTCGCAACCAGCCAAACCCGCTCCAATCACTTTCATGTTTATTCTTCCTCCGCTTTTTCATAGCCGCATTCCGGTGTTATACAATAGTACTTTGGTTTTTTTCCTTTTTTCTTAAGTAAGGTTTTATTGCATTGCGGACATTTTTCCATCACCGGTTCGTCCCACGAAACAAAATCGCAATTAGGATATTCTTTACATCCATAAAAAATGCGGCCCTTTTTCGTTTTTTTGGCAATAACACGGCCGCCGCATTTAGGGCATTCCGCACCTGTTTCATTAATAATTTTTTTCACGTTCTTACACTCAGGATAACCGGGACACGCAATAAATCTACCATAACGACCAGTCTTTACCACCATTTGCCGTCCGCACAACTCGCATATAATATCCGTTTTATCTTCCTCCAACTGAATTTTTACACCTTCCATCGCCTCTTTAGCTTTTTTCAATGTTTCTGAAAATTCATCATAGAAAACGTGTAGCTGTTGTGTCCATTCCTCTTTACCATGTTCAATCTCATCCAGTTCGCTTTCCACCTGAGCTGTAAATTTTACATTTACAATTTTAGGAAAACGCTCTTTCATAAGCTTGGTTATCACCTCTCCCAGCTCTGTTGGTTTTAACGTTTTGTTTTCACGAGTTATATATTCACGCGAGGTAATAGTAGAAATGGTGGTTGCATAAGTAGACGGCCGACCAATACCATTTTCTTCAAGTGCTTTGATCAAAGAAGCTTCTGTGTAGCGCGGCGGCGGTTGAGTAAAATGCTGATTACCCAAAAGCTCTTTACATTTTAGCAAAGTACCGTTTTCTAAAACTGGTAATGCGCTCTTTGCCTCCTCCTCTTCGTCTTTTCCCTCTTCATACAAAACCGTGTAACCATCAAAAGTCACGGTATATCCTGAGGCTTTAAAAATATATTGTTTAGCTTGAATATCTGCCTGCGTTGTGCTTTGTAAACAATTCGTCATCTGGCAGGCGATAAAACGCTCCCAAATCAGCTTATACAGTTTATATTGATCCCCTGTCAAACTGCTCCTAACTTGATCGGGCGACACATGAGGCATAGACGGACGTATTGCTTCATGTCCATCCTGTGCGTTAGCTTTCACCTTAAATTTGCGTGGTGTATCCGGAAGATACTTTTTACCCCAACGTTCTAAAATATAATCAGCAGCCTCTTTTATAGCATCATCTGAAATACGCAGGGAATCTGTTCTCATATAAGTGATCAAACCCACTGCACCCATATCTGCAACCTCAACACCCTCATACAATTCCTGTGCAACTTTCATTGTCCTGCGTGCCTGAAAACCAAGCTTGCGCGAAGCCTCTTGCTGCAAAGTAGAAGTAATAAACGGTGGGGCCGGAGATTTTCTTCGCGTACCCTTTTTTACTTTTACAACCTGGTATTCCACTCCTTCTAACTCTGCTAAAATTTTATCTGCTTGCTCCTGATTAGTAATTTTAATCTTCCCCTCTACATCTCCGTAAAAAGAAGCAGGAAATGCTTTACGAGATCCTTTGGGAATAAATTTTGCATCTAATGACCAGTACTCCTCAGGCTCAAAAGCACGAATATCATTTTCACGATCTACAATTAGACGCACCGCTACTGATTGTACTCTGCCTCCAGAAAGCCCCCGCCTGATTTTTTGAGATAAAAACGGACTCAGTTTATAACCTACTAAACGGTCTAAAATACGGCGTGCCTGCTGAGCATTAACCAAATCCATATCAATTGAACGTGGATTCTCAATGCCGTTGGTAACTGCTGTTTTGGTAATCTCATTAAATGTAATGCGGTTGTAATCTTCCACATCTAATCCTAAAAGATAAGCTAAATGCCACGAAATGGCCTCACCCTCACGATCAGGGTCAGTTGCCAAATAAATTTTATCACTTTTATCTGCGGCTTCTTTGAGCTCTTGCACCAACTTTTCTTTACCTTTTATTACTTCATATTTTGGTTGAAAATCTTTTTTAATATCTACACTTAAACGGGTCTCCGGCAAATCTCGCACATGCCCCATAGATGCCACAACCTCAAAATCAGAACCGAGGTATTTTTTAATTGTTTTTGCTTTTGCAGGAGACTCAACAATTACTAATTTTGACATTGACCAACCACCCTTGTTACATATATTTCTATTTTAAATAATTTTTGTATTTATCATTTATTATCCAAACAAATAAAACGATTATTATAAAATCACTAAATTCCATTAGGCAAACTGTACCGTCTGCCGGCATGAGAAACAATTGCACCGCATAATTCCAACTCTGTAAGTGTAATCAGGATACGTTGAGTTGAAAATCCTGTAAGCTGCTCTAATTCACTAATATGCAAAGGCTGTCTGGTTAATTGACGATACAAAACATCACCATCTGGTGAAAGCGACGCTAATTGTATTGCGCTAACATCAGAGACATTTTCATGCTTTAAGTTTACTTTGGCAAACTTATGCTCGTTATATAACGACAAATCCGCTGGTTTTTCATTTTTTATAATTAATTGCTGATTAGAAGATAATAACCGATAGGACTTCTCATATTCCTCTAAAATATCCTGCGGTTTGGTAACGGGTTTCGCGCCCGCTTTCAATAAATTATTAACACCCTCTGAAACAGGATTATAAATACCGCACGGTACCGCAAAAACATCTCTGTTTTGCTCTAAAGCAGTTCTGGCAGTAATCAAAGAACCACTTCTTTCAGCAGCCTCTACCACCAGCACTCCAACCGATAAGCCCGAAATAATACGATTGCGAATCGGAAAATTTCGTTTAATCGGCGGCATGTTTAATGGAAATTCAGACACAACGGCACCGTTCTTTGCAACAGCGTTTCTAATCGGCTCATTCTCCATTAAATATCTATAACCAATGCCACAGCCCAATACACAAATACACTGTCCATCTCCTAGTAATGCACCTTGGTGGGCAGCTGTATCAATACCTTTTGCACCACCGCTGATAATCACCATACCTGATTGTGCAAGCCGCATACTTAAATCAAATGCAATCTGTTTACCGGTAGTAGTCGCATTTCTTGTTCCAACCACTGCCAAGGCCGGCAAAATATCTACATTGGGTAGTGTTCCACGCACATATAGAACACTAGGTGGATTCTCTAACTCACGCAGTAACTCTGGAAAAACCTCACAATCGGGGGTTATGGTTTGTAGACCTGCTTGTTCACTGGCATTAAGCAGAGCTTGCCCATCTTCTAAACTCGTATCCGCTAGCATCTTCAACTCTTTTTGTGTAAATAGCCCTAACGATCTCCATTCCGTATGACCAACTTCATAAAACTGCTGTACATCGGAATAATACTCTAACAAACGCTTTGGTTTAAAACTGCCTGCTCCTAGTGCAAGCTGCAACCATGCCCAATACGCTTTTCGGCTTACCGACATGATGTTTCCTCCGGTTTTTGTTGTATTTTGCTTCTTACCATTTCCCACATTAAAATTGCTGCTGAAGTCGCTGCATTTAATGACTCTGCACGTCCTTTCATAGGAATAGTCACAGAAATATCACAAGCCTTTATGGCTGTTTCGGTTAATCCATTCCCTTCATTTCCGATCAAAAGAACTGTGGGTTTAGAAAAATGAGTTGTCAGTATACTCTGCGCCGTTTCCGCCGGTACAGCACCCATAGCAGTAAAGCCCATATTCTGCAATTGCTTTACGGCAACGGCGGTATCTTTCTCCATATAACACGGCAATCGAAAAACAGCCCCCATACCGGCACGTAATGCTTTTGGGCTATAAATATCACAGCAATCCCCTAACAGCAATATCCCACTGATACCCAAAGCTTCAGCAGTACGCAAAACAGCGCCCAAGTTAGCAGGATTCTGTATTTGCTCAAGAGCAACATACATGCCTGATGGATTCATATTGATTAATTTATGAGACTCGTCCGGTATGCGGCATACGCAAAAAACACCTTGGCTGCTCTTCGTAGTAGAAAGAATTTGTGCAACATGCTCCTCAACAAGTTGACAGAAATGACACCGCTGCATGATTTTTGCAATATAAGCCTCGTATTTCGCTTGTGCTGCCAGTGTAAAATAAACAGAAATAATTTCAATATTACTGAGCGCAGCATCGCAGCATAATCTTGCGCCTTCTACTACAAATAAACCTTTTTTACGTCGGAATGATGCAGAATCTACTAATTTTGCAGCCAATTTGACCGCTTCATTTTTACGACTTTTAATAATTTCCAACATAAAATAAAAATCTCCGTGTAACCAAAATTTGCGCCCGAGGCATTCCCCCGAGCGCAACTATAGCTTTTTTATAGAGCAGCTTTTGCTGTCTCTACCAGTGCGGTAAAAGCTGCAGGATCTGCAACTGCAATCTCAGCGAGCATTTTGCGGTTTAAAGCAACATTGGCTTTTTTTAGACCATTCATAAAAGTAGAATAGTTCATACCGTTAAGTTGTGCTGCAGCAGAGATACGAGTAATCCATAGACGGCGAAAATCTCTTTTTCTATGTTTACGACCAATATATGCATAGTTACCAGACTTCATAACAGCCTGTTTCGCCATTTTAAAATGCTTACTTTTTGCACCCCAATAGCCTTTTGCCAGCTTTAAAACTTTTTTTCTTCTTTTGCGTGTTGCCAACGCACCTTTAATACGTGCCATGATATATTACCTCCAATATTCAGTCAACGATCATTTATATTGACTTTAAGCGAGAATTCTTATTTATAAGGAATCATTCTTTTTACTGCTGCTACATTGGTTTTATCAGCAGTAACAGTTTGTCTCAAACCTCTTTTGCGTTTGGTGGTCTTTTTATTGAGAATATGCGATTTATTCGCATGTGCGCGAATAACCTTTCCATTTTTAGATAATTTAAAACGCTTTTTAGCGCCGGAATGTGTTTTAATTTTAGGCATGAGTTGATCCTCCTTAATTATTTAACATCACTTTGTTGGTTTGGTTGCAAGAAACATTAGCATATTACGACCTTCTAGTTTAGCGGGTTTTTCGATATTAGCGTATTCCTCCAAAGCCTTAGCAAAACGATTCATAATATCGTATCCATGCTGAGGGTGTCCCATTTCTCTGCCGCGAAAACGGATGGAAACTTTCACTTTATCTCCACTTTTAAGAAAACGCATGGCATGACTGACTTTCGTATTAAAGTCATGAGTATCAATATTTAGAGAAAGTCTAATTTCTTTAATATCTACAACATGTTGATTCTTTCTTGCCTCTTTCTCACGCTTGGTCTGTTCAAATTTGAACTTACCGTAGTCAATAATTTTGCACACAGGCGGCGTAGCCTGCGGTGCAATTTTTACAAGATCCATATTCTTTTCCACTGCCAATTCAAAAGCTTTTACAGTAGACATAATGCCAAGCTGACTGCCGTCAGAATCAATCACACGGACTTCTTTGTCACGGATTTCCTCGTTAATTTGTAGATCTTTGCTGCTAATGGTTACGCACCTCCAAAAATATATCGTGAGCATGATAATTGCAAATGTAAAAAACGTGGATAGAATCTTCCATCCACGCATCAATAAACATACTACTCCCGCAAAAACACATGAGAGATATTGATTATTGACCCGTGTCGGACAGCACCCCACAGGTGAGAGCGCATATGCTCTTCTTTATTTTACTTAATTATTCTAACAAGTTACTTATCATTTGTCAAGTATAAATTTTCTCCATTCTCCCGTTACCGCTTGATTATAATCAAAGGAATACAGCAGACACTCTTTGACTGGTTTTATAAAAGTTTGCTCCATTGCAAAGGCATATAACTCCAACTGGGTACGATATCTGTCCCACAATTTGCTCACATCAAATACACGGTCTGTTTTAAAATCCACAATAATCAGTTGCCCTTCTTCTTCAAATACACAGTCAACGGCCCCCTGTAAAATAACGGTTTCTTCTTGCAAACTCTGCGGAAGAGAGACCTCTATCTTTGAAAGCGGCATCTCTATCATAAAACGCTTTTCCCTTTTTAACCAGTTAGCTTGGTTCATTCGTTTGCCAAGGTCACTTGTAAAAAAGCGCTCTACTTTTTTTACATCTACTGCCTGCGCTTGCTTCGGCGTTAAAAAACCTTGCATCATCATACGTTCGCACTCAGCCTTTGCATTGCTTTCTGCAAGTTTATAATCAGCAAATTGCATAAATTGATGCAATGCGATACCTCGTTCTGCAGGCGTTAACCCAAAACCACTCATAAATCTTGGACGAGATAAAGCAATCGTTTCTTGTAAATTCTGCTCTGCCAGTCCTGACGCTGTAACTTTTGCCGGTAGTTTTGTCAATAGTATTTGCGGATACTGAAAATCTAATTGCTGCTGTAAACGTTTCAGTAAATCCTCATCTACCGGTATTATTTCTTCTTCCTGCTCTCTTTCTTCCTGTATATCTTCCACTTTTGAAGGCAGTACCACATTAATGTTCCACTGTTGTTCGGAACTGTACTGTATCATAATATTGTTAGCCATAATACGCTCTCGCAGCTTATAACCGTCTGGATGGCACAATGCACAGGAAATTAGCCAATCTGCAAAGCTGGAAGCACGCCCTACCACAAACGGTTTCTGCTTGCCATCAATGCTTAATTGAGATACTGCTTTTTCTAAGCGTTTGTCTAAATTTTTAAGCGCTGCTACCATAATCAGTTTCTCTTTTGCACGGGTCATAGCAACATATAAAATTCGCATTTCCTCCGAAATTTTTTCTCGATTTATTTCCAAAGCAATGGCTTCTCTAGGTAATGTTGTGTATCTACAATATGTTTGAAAGTCACGTAATTTTACGCCCAGTCCTAGATACGGGTGCAATAAAGCATCGCTTTGCTCACGATTAAACTGCTGACCACAACGCGCCAGTATACAAATAGGAAACTCCAACCCTTTTGAACGATGAATACTCATAATTTTAACAGCATCTGCCGTTTCAGCTATGACAGAAGCTGAAGGTAAATCGGCATCTTGCTTCTGTAAGCGATCAATATAACGGATAAATCCGGATAAACCGTGGTAGCCTGCCTGCTCAAATTGTTTTGCATACTCAATCAGCATTTGTAAATTTGCTAATCGACCTTGTCCATATCGCATAGTTTGCACCATATGGAGATAACCACTTTTCTGATAAATTACTTGAAGTAAGCGATCAGCCGGCATAGTGGCCGCCATAGTGCGATATTGCTCTAGATCGTTTAAAAACGCTGCTACTTGCATATGATGATTACTAAATTTTTGGCATGCCAAATACAGAGATTGTTTTCTATTGCCTTCACGCACCAACGCCATATCGTCTACAGTGAGACCATAAATAGGACTCATTAAAACCGCCGCTAAAGCAATATCCTGTAAAGGATTATCTATTACTCGTAACAACGATAGTATCACTGCAATTTCAACTGTGCTAAAAAATCCATTTTTTGTATCCGTCCATGCAGGAATACCCTGCTTTTCCAATTCCCTGGCATAGTCGGAGGCATGTCTGTTAGCGCTGCGCAACAAAATACAGAAATCTCCATAGCGCACAGGACGCTGCTTACCATTTTCTGTAATGAGAAAGCCTTCATTCATCATTTTATGAATGGTATTTGCTATATGAATACTTTCGACAGTTGAAATGTTTTCTTCAGTTTCCTCTTGAACCGCCCCCAGGTCAATCAAATCCAACATTGTTTGACACCCTTCATGTGCAGGATACTGCGCTCCTGATACCAACCATTCTTTACCCTTATAAGCAACATCCCCAACATGGGATGACATAATTTGAGAAAATACAAAATTAATAGTATCTGTAACCGTATTACGAGAACGAAAGTTTTTATCTAACACCAAATAAGCCGGATATATGTCCAATTCTCTCCGATACTCTTGAAAACTCTGTTTGCGCTCTAAAAATATCTTTGGCATCGCTTGACGAAAGCTATAAATACTTTGCTTTACGTCACCAACCATAAATAAATTTCGCTCATTTTGAGAAACGGCGCGAAATAACATATCTTGCGTTTGATTGGTATCTTGGTATTCGTCTACCATCACTTCATCAAATTGCTCTGACAACCTTTCTGCTTCCTGTGTACGCACAAAGCCGTCTTTCGTATTTTTTACCAGCAGCTTTAACGTCCAATGCTCCAAATCTCCAAAATCTGCAGCGTTGCGCTCTGCTTTTAGACCTTGTAATACCTCCGCAAACTGATTTGTGATATCAATCAGCTTTTGTACTATTGGTGATAAATGGGATAAATCTTCCTTTGTTTCTTTTTCAGTTACGCAAAACAGTTTCGAAAGCTTTTTATAAATCGTCTCTTTGGCTTGCTCTCTGCAATTACTGATCTGCATCTTTAGCGTATCTTCTTTGTAACCCCGTAAGGTTGGTAAACGAGCAAAAGAAACGTGAATCACCTTATCCGAAATTTCGTCCCATGTTCCAGATTCTACCGTTTCTTTCAGCTTACATAACTCTGCAAGATCCCCTTGAAAAGTTCCCTCATAGGCTTCCAATATTTTTGTATCCCCCCGCATGAGCATCAAAGCATGGGTAATCAGCGAGATACAGTAATCAATTGCTTCCTTAGCATACCGCAAAAGCGTTTCGCCCCATACGGTACTGGCTACATTCTGTACGTCGAAATACATGGCTGCTGTTTCTTTCAGCCATTTTTCAGGAAATGGATGGGAACGTGTAAACATATACAAATCCTCTATCATTTGTATCATTCGGTTGTCATCACGATCAGAGGTAAACGCCTCAATTAAATCAGAAAAAGCCTTATCCTGATGTTCGTAATTCCACTCCATCACCTGTGCAATCGCTTTGCTTTTCAATAAAGTCAATTCACTGTCATCCACAATGCGAAAGTCTGGAGAAATATTTAATTTATAAAAATTTTGACGTACAATTTCGCTACAAAAGCTATGGATAGTACTGATTTGCGCATGCGCCAATAATAATTGCTGACGTTGTAAACGGCGATTAAAAGGGTTCTCGGAAAGTAACCGGCTTAGCTCTGCTGCAATACGCTCCCGCATTTCTACCGCCGCCGCTTTAGTAAAGGTCACAACCAGCAATTTATCCGCATCACTGGGATGTACTGGATCTGTCAGTCGCTCTATCACTCTTTGTACCAACACAGCAGTTTTTCCAGAACCTGCCGCTGCGGATACCAGCAGTGTGCCTCTCCGTGCATCAATCGCATTTTGCTGCTCCTGCGTCCACACTCTGTTCATTACGTTCACCTCCATTTTCCATAAGCCACTCAATCATCTTATCTTTTTTCAAACAGATTTGTGTATTATGTCTGTCATCCTTTTCATGTTGACAAACAGCAAAATAAGAGCAATACTGACAGCCGTCATAATCACCCTGCAACGGATTTGCCTCGACATACCCCTGCTGTAACCTTTGCGCCATATTGCCGATTAAATATTCTATATAGTGCAGAATGCAATTCATTTCGTCTGCGCTTAGAATCGACTCTTTGGATTGCGGCGCTCCATTCTTCAGCGCTACAGGAATATAAATACCGTCTGCTTCTTCCTCCATACCGCAAATAATATTGGTATCATTAATTACAATACCGTTCATACGTAATTTTTTATTGATTTCTTTCTCTACTGTGTCAGGTCTTGCAGAACGGGGAACAGAAATGACTGGACGCGATGCCGGCATATAAAGCACACCTGCAGGCTGATATCTTCCACTTTGTATAAAAGCCGCTAAATAAATCAGCATTTGCATATTTATTCCATGCATTACGTCTCCCAATTTAAACTCTTTTCTGCCGGTTTTATAATCAATCACCCGAATATAACGGACACCGTCCTGTTCCATGACGTCCGTACGATCGACTTTTCCTTCTACATACACAGAACCCCCATCCGGCAAAACCACCTGCAGCGGCTCTATATCGCCGCCCTCTGTTAAAGATAATTCATAACCGATAGGTTGAAACTGACTCTGCGCCAATTCTTTTGCAATATGCCGTATTATAGTCTGTGCAGAATCAGCAATGCGACGAAAAACAAACCGAAACCGCGGTGTTTTATCCTTGTTTCCCCCCAGTTTCAAGTCTATATATTCTGAAATCAATATTTTAATGCTCTCCTGTAAGACAGCTTCTGTCATCTTACAAATTTCAGACGCTCCATACAAGGCAAATATCTTTTCAAGTAAATAGTGAATAAAGCTTCCATATTCTAGTTGATCTATCTCTGCCACTCTCCGCTCTTTAATATTTAACCCATAGCGACAAAAATATTGAAAACTACATAAATAATATTGCTCAATTTGCGTAGCGGAAATTGATTTATTTTGAAACAGTTTTTTTGCATAATCCACATGCACAAAGCGGTGCACATGTTTTTTACAAGCATAATCCAGTGCAGCCAGACGTTCCCGATAACCATTCCTTTGTAAAAACAGCGCTTTTAACGTAGACTGTAATTTACTTGGACTTCGGTACTCCTTTGCCATCATAGAAAAAGCCGATTCAGCGGTGCAGGCCAGCCATGTTTTCTCTATACTTTTTTCTGTCTGGGTTTGCAGAAAAGGAAATATTTTTCTTATTTCCGATACTATTACAGACGGTGTTTTCACCTCTCCTGAAGCATCTGCACAATGCCATGTAATGTACAATTTGTGAGAAGCGCTGGTTACTGCGGTATACGCTAAATATTGCTCCTCAATAACTCTTTCCTCGACAGTGTCACTAAGAGAAATTCCTAAATCAACAAACGTCCGCCGTTCCGTCTCACTAAAAATACTACCACTGGTCGGCACAGCTGGAAACTCCCCTTGTACTGCGCCAATTACAAACACCACTTTAGGTTGTGCGGGACGCATACGGTCTGCCGTACCTATCGTCACATGATCAAGGGTTTGTGGAATTCCTGCCACATCATAAGATAAAATCATAAGCCTAAGCAGTTCTGCAAAACGCTGTACGGTCAAAACTTCCCGCTCCAAAACAGATGCGCACTGATCTAAAATCTCCATTAAGATATTCCACAATCGCGCTTGTTGTTCAGCTTCTTCTAAACATCCTAACTGTTCCAGTTGATGAGACAACTTTTGCAAAGATACCGATACTTTTAAATCTTCCAATAACTGATAAATGGCTTTTGCAAAGATAAATCCATTTCCTTCCTGTATCCGCTTTTGCAAAGTAAGTAGCGGTTTCACTGCTCTTTCCCGTAATTGATTGATTTCCTTTAACCGTTTTTGCTGCTCTGAAGTTTGTTGTTCCACAAAACCATCAGCGTTGGCTGTCCATTCCATCATCCACTGTTTACCGGATAAATTCCATAAAAATGTATAATTTTCCAGCAGCGATATTTCGTAAGCTGTCAAACCTGCCAATCCTGTTTTCAAATAGTTAAACAGCTCATCTGACGAAAATCCGCTTTTCAGTACTTGTAAAGCCGATAGCACTAAACACATCAACGGCTCAGAAAAAACAGAGCGCGGCGTATCCATAAAAAACGGTATCTCATACTGTTCTAAGGCAGCACCCAAAATGCTATGGTAGGAATCCAGCGTTCTGGAAATAATTGTAAAATCTTCATAACGGTAACCCTCATCCATCACCAAATTGCGAATAGCTGCGCCAATATAAGCCGCCTCACTGTATATGGTGTCTCCACAATATAAAGAGATGCATTGAGGCTCTAAGTGAACAGGTGTTTGTATCGGACGAAATAATTGTCTTTCTGCTTGCTTTAATGCTTCACTGGCAAAGCGGATACCGAATTGCAACATAACTGGTGCACATATCTGTACATGATTTTGTCTAGCCAGACGTATTAATACATGAGCCGTATGGCGCACACGTGCAAAAACATCTGCACCTGTTCCACTATCTAATGTATCGCAAGTTAGCGATACGGTCACTTGCTGGGCTTGTATCATCATCAATTCTATTAAATCAAACTCCTGCTGTGTAAACCCCTTAAAAGAGTCAATATAAATATGGTAATCTGTAAAAAAAGCATGTTCCGTAAATGTAATTTTTAACCGCTGTAAATCATCCAGCGGATCTAAATAACTTTGTGCTACCAACGCATCATAAGCCGATAAAATCAGACCTACTTCTTTCATTTTTTGCTTTAAAGTATCGTTCTCTGCATGGTCTGCCGTTTCTATCAATACCGTAGGAGACACTGCACACACTTTCAGCTCAGCAGACATAGAAAGCATCAACGGAATCAGTTCCTCTGAACGGGAAACATAAAACTGTAAATGCTCCTTTACCTCTTCTAAAGCAAGACTCATAAATAAATGGCGACCGCTGTCGTCCAACTTCGGTATACTACTGCCGCCAAAAGCACGAAACGCCATATCTCCAAGACGAGTAAAGCTCATAACATCCACTTTATGTACTTGGTGCGGACCTAATAATTTTAGCATTGCCTTTTCTGTTTCAAAAGAATATTGCTCCGGCACCAAAACAATCACTTTATGCTCATTATGTTGTATCAACGATTTTATTTGCTCTTTGATATAATGCGTTTTACCGCTACCAGCCCCCCCCAGCACGAATCCCAACATAAAATCTCTCCTATTTCTATTTAAAACATAAAATTTTGTATTTTATTATACCATAAATGCAACACATAAAAAAGACGCTGTTTTTTTCATTCTACTCTACATATCAAATAAAAATGAAGCGAGCAAATTGCCCGCTTCAAGTGTATGAATAAACTACAAAAAGATATTCTAGCATTTCGACTGAGAGATTAAAACCCTTGCAACTTGCTGAAAGTTGCCGTAAACTATATGAAGTTATAAAGTGTGTAACAATAGTATTTCAGCTTTGAAATGCTTTATTTTATATTGTAGAACAATATAAAATATATTGCACAAAATTCATAAAAACCTTAATAACAATATTTTCTTCTATTTAGTTGAGCAGATAAATAGAAAAATTAAGATATCCGGCAAATGTAACCCACAGTAAATATGGAACCAACAGATATCCTGCAAACTTGGATATTTTGAAAAACAGAATCATTGTTACAAGAATGAAAAACCATAGAATAACCAACCAGATAAAAGCAAATAAATAAGCCTTTAGGTTGAAAAAAATAATAGACCAAAAACAGTTTAATACAAGTTGTATTCCGTAAATGACTAAAGCAGAACGATTCAGTTTTCCTGATATAAGAACAAAATACGAAGCACTCCCCATCAGAATGTATAAGATTGTCCACACTATCGGAAACAGCCATCCTGGAGGAGTAAGCATCGGTTTATTCAGCGTTTGAAAAGTTTCCATACCACCACGTGTTAAAACTCCTGCTAAACCTTCAACGGCGAGTGGTAGTGAAATACACAAAATTAGTTTTTTCCATTCTATTTTCAAAAAATCACCTCACTTAAGTGTAATATATGTTATTATCTATAAAGGTATACATTAACATTTAAACGAGGATTCGGTTTTATAGCTTTAAATACGCAGCATAAAACCCAACTTTTAGGTAATAGAAAAACCCCGATTTTATCGGGGTTTTTCTTAACATATCTTTTTTACGTTCCTATTATGGTGCTGGTAGCCAGACTTGAACTGGCACGGTATTGCTACCGAGGGATTTTAAGTCCCTTGTGTCTGCCGATTCCACCATACCAGCGCGGAATATTTGTTATTATAGCATAGACAAAGTAAAAAATCAAGCATTTTATCCATTTAATCTAAATTTTATTAAATATAAATGATAAATATAAAATAACAGTTGTCTTGACCGTCATAACAAATGTTCCTCTGAGTCAATAGATCAAAATAGTTGTAAAAGATGGAAGTGTTACTCATCATCCATGATCCCAGGTATATAAATATCCTGTTTACGATAGTATTCTTTAGTTTCTTCCACCTTATATACTTCCGATTTATGTTTTTCCCATAACATCGTCAGAGCATATAAATTAATCCAAATTTCATTATTGCTCTCTTTTTGAGATTCATCAAAAATCAACTGCATACCCAAATGCAAATGCGGCACCTCAATGTTGTTAGCATTTTCTTTCGTGCTATAACCCGTATGGCCGACATAGCCAATTACATCGCCGGCTTTGACAACTCTACCTTCTTCTATCCCTTCTGCATATGGACGATTTTGCCGTAAATGTGCATAATAATAATATCTGGTACTGTCTAAACTGCGAATTCCTAAACGCCAGCCTCCATATTGATTCCAGCCGACCGCTTCCACAATGCCGGATTCAATTGCAATAACCGGCGTACCAGTTTGCGCCATGAAGTCGTGCCCTAAATGCTGACGTTTATATCCATAAGTACGCTGTGCACCAAAGTCGTCATAATGATCAAAGGGATAATTTTTTGCAATAGGAGAATATGCAATTAATCCGTACTCCTCCTGCATAACTGTTTCTCCATTTTCATCTGTCGTTTTAGTTTGATATGCACCTACCATCCCTCCTAAAATCGCTGTATATACCTCACTATAATAAGAATAATACTTCATACCATCAGTTAATTCGTTCATGGTTTTTCCATCTATTAATTGTTTAACCAGTGCATCCATGTCGCTGCTCTTATAATGAGAGAATTCTCCCCCGTATTTCGCGCCTAAATATGCCAGCAAATCAATCCAGCTTATGTCTAGCTTTGAATCGTCTTGATGACTCTTCACATCAATTTGCAAAGCTTTTTCTAAAGCTACATAGGGTACGTTAAATTCAACATATTTTATAAAATCTTTTTTTACCTCTCCTGTTGACTGTGTATCAGCTAACGATGAAACGTCGTCATTTATAGCAGAATCTCTGGTAGATGCTTGCTCGTATGCTACCAGAGATTCTTCAGACAACTGTTCTATCTGCATATCATAAACGCTGCCTGTCTGTGTACAGTAAATACCTATAATTACGCTTGCAACGACACCGCTTACACCAACGCAGATAACAGAAATAATAAGAATTGTTTTACGTTTTATTTTATAAATCATATTGCTATCCCCCACTCTTGTTCATTCTTATGAAACAAAAGTAAGAAATATTTCCCTAATTATAAATCATCTGCGTCTTGCACAGGCGATTCGTCGTCATATGTCATACCAGTATAACTTCCCAATACATCTGAGAAAATTGGACCTTCCGTATTCGAAAACTGCCCAACAGGAGTTTTCATCTTTTGATTGCTTTCTGCGGTCTGTATATTTCGCAAGGTAGCCGCAATATTTTTAATTCTTCTTGCCTTTATAAAAGATTTTTTATTCCGGTGATATTCATAATGCCGCATGCTATACATCTCCTTATTTAAACAAATACTGCATATAAAATATTCCATCTCTATTATAAGTAAGAACATCGCAATTATTACAAATAAATTAAATTTTAGCTGGAATTAATATATTATTGTTTCCCTGCAAAAACACACAGTTCTTTTTTTATAAACACAATTGTAAAAATTATATAAAGCTACTGTTTTTTCTGCCATAACGTGCTATACTTTTTATGAAAAAAGAGGTGTATTAGTATTGTATTATTTAGGTATAGACCTTGGGGGCACAAATATTGCAGCAGGAGTCATTAATAAGCAATATCGTCTTGTTGGCCGCAGTAAACAGAAAACACACATACCTTGCAGTGAACAGGAAATGTGTGAACAATTAGCAACCTCTGCATTATCAGCCTTACAAGATGCAAATTTAACATTAAACGATATTCCTTGGATTGGTGTTGGCAGTCCAGGCTCTATTGATCGTGCAAACGGTATAATTACCTTTTCAAGTAATTTACAATTTAGGCAGTTTCCATTAGAAAGATTACTAAGAGAAAGGCTAAACAAAAAAGTTTTAATTGAAAATGATGCAAAAGCTGCTGCTCTTGGAGAATTTATGGCAGGCGCACTGATAGGTGCAAATAACGCCCTTGCTATCACGTTAGGAACAGGTGTTGGATGTGGTATCATCATCAATAAACAAATCTACCGTGGCTCTAACGCATCATCCGGAGAAATGGGACATATGGTCATTGTACGCAACGGCAGGCCTTGCGGCTGCGGCAGAAAAGGCTGCTGGGAACAATATGCCTCAGCAAACGGTTTGAAACAGACCACAAAAGAATTTATTTGCAAGGAACCAGAACAAGCAAACTATTTACTTTCGTTAATTGAACATGATTTAAATAAAATCAGCGGAAAAACGGCGTTTGAGGCAATGAAAAACGGAGATGCGCTTGGCACAAAAATATGCCATTCCTATATTGAAATGCTAGGCTGTGGTTTAACTAATGCGGTAAATATCTTTCAACCAGACATTATTTGTATCGGCGGCGGTGTTTGTAATGAAGGAGAAGCGCTTTTAAGGCCTTTACAAATATTGATTGAAGCAGAACGTTATCCAGTTGAACAAACACATCCTTTCATTCTTTGTAAGGCCCTGTTAGGAAACGACGCTGGAATCATTGGCGCTGCATTGCTGGGATTAGAGTAAAATAAAATATACGCATTGTAAAGTAAAGAAAACAAATGTATTAAATAAAACTAATACATTAAACAAATTCACTCTGTTAAATATATACTTTATCAATAAAGACTCTGTCACGGACAATGTGTCGTTGACGGAGTCTTTATTGAACCTTAAATAAGATGGCAAGAAATAATATTAAAAACGTGTAGCAATACTCAATACTACAAAAAAATGAAAAACACTCGCCGCTAATACAAATACATGAAATATAGTATGCATATATGCAAGTTTTTTGCCTTTGGTAAAAAAGATGACCCCTACGGTATAAAGAACACCACCAGCTATTAACATCGACAATTCTAAAACATTGAGATTCTGCACCACTGGTTTTACAATAAAAATGCACGACCAACCTATACCAAGGTAACATACCATAGAAAGCTTCTCAAATCGCTGTAAATCTATAACTTTTAGCATAATTCCTACAATGGAAACCGCCCATATAACACCTAGCATCGTCCAACAAAGAGCACCACCAATTGCAATGACTAATATTGGCGTATAGGTTCCTGAAATCATAAGGAAAATAGTACAATGATCTAGAATTTGAAATACCTTTTTTCCTTTATTTACAGGCAGTCCGTGATATATAGTGGAAATAAGATATAACAAAACCATAGAAACACTATAACACAGCAAACTAAAAATATGCGCTGTTGTTTTAGGTGTAAATAACATAAGCAATGTAAGGGCCGCTATAGATAATCCGGCCCCTATACCATGGCTAATTGCATTCCAAACTTCTTCGCCAAGGGAATACTGAGGAAGATGTAACAAACCACGACGCTGCGCTCTTGTTATTTGTTTAATCCCTTCCATTTCAACACTCTTTTCTATTATAAATTAACGTCAAATTGTACACGATTATATATTTTTATCTTAATATGGACATATCTGAAAGTCAACTCATACAAGAAAAATTCACAAACTATCTATAACAGTTTGACATTCACTACTTTCAGCATCACCCGAACAATTCGCTCTTTCATATAGTTTATCCTATAAAATTATAAAAAATCAATGACCAATTAAATTATTATTATAACGAACACCTAACATCATGCGGTATCTATAAACTATTTTAAAGACATCATAGCCGCCATACCTCCTCTCTGCGCCCCCATTGCACGATGTGAATACAGTAAGTCACAATGACATTTCGTACATACGTGACCAACCATTATTTGACGTTCCGGTACACCAGCAGCCATAATAATTCTGCGATTGACCTCCCAAAGATTTAGCATATATTTATCCGCACCAACAGCATGTAAACATTCATGAGGGGTAATCTGCTCCAACGCCATCACCTTTTCGTATACAGGTACATCTACTTCATAACAACAGTTACCAATAGACGGTCCTATAGCCACAATTAAATCAGCAGGATTACTGCCAAACTCCGTTTGCATTGCCTCTGTCATACAAGCACCCATTTTCAAAACAGTTCCACGCCAGCCTGCATGTGCTAAACCTATAGCACGTTTAACAGGGTCTACAAAATAAAGCGGTACACAATCCGCATAATAAGTAACTAATACAATACCAGATTCATTGGTAAGAAGCCCGTCTACACTGCGCATATCCTGTGGCTTCCAAATACCACTGCCAGCATGTTGTGATGTTACGCGACGTATCTCTGTATGGTGATCCTGTGCGGAAGCAACCAGTTTGTAAAAATCAAAACCCACGGCATTACAAAAGAGATGATAGTTTTGCAAAACATTACCATCACTGTCGCCACGGTTAAAACTCAAATTCATCGTTTTAAATTCATGCTCACTGACTCCACCTATCCGCGTAGAAAACGCATGGGTTAAAAACGGTAATGCCGTAAGTGCAGGAAAAGTCAAAAAAGCTACGCCTTGTTGCTCCTGTAATTCCATATTGCCTATCGTTTGTTTCACAATAAAACTCTCCTATTATCGTAATCTCCCCGCTCTTCTTCTACCGTTTATTGTGTAAAATATAATAATAAGTACAGCATAGACACCTGCAACGATACCAACGGTAATATCTAACCACAGGGGAAAACCACCTACCATTATACGAATAAAGTAAGCAAGTGATGCAAACAAAATTAAAACTGCGCCATTATTGACCACTAATAAACGATCAGACTGATCGCTTCTCAGCGCCATTAAATTAAAGCGGACAAAAATAAATTCCATTGCCGTTACTGCAATACATAAATATAAATGAGTATTTCCTTGTGTATATAACGCAGCCAGAACACCAAATAATATGGATGAAATTGCACCGCATATCATAGCAATATAAGAAAACATTTTGCTCATAATAAACCTCCGTCGGTTGTTTAATCTTTTGGTTGGGGTAGTGCGGGGGTAACATATACCGTTTTATTCTTTACATATATCACCATCCCAGGTTTTGCACCCTGCGGTTTAGACACATAGCGTACAAATGTATAATCCACAGGTACTTGTGAAGAATCTTTCGCACGACTATAATATGCCGCTATTTGTGCAGCCTCCAAAATAGCACGGTCTGTAATCGTTTTATGATCAGAAACAATAATGGTATGAGAGCCAGGAATATTTTTTACATGCAGCCATAAATCATGATTATTCGCATCTTTTAAAGTCAATTTATCATTCTGACGATTATTTCTTCCGACTAAAACAGTAAATCCATCGCTGGTTTGAAACTTCATAGGAACTGCCAGCGCTGTATTCTGTCGCTTACCGTTTATTTTTTTTTCTCGAATATATCCCTGTTCTATTAACTCTTGCCTGATTTCACTTAAATCTTGTTCTTTTTCTGCTCTGCCCAACGCCTCCTGTACTGTATCAATATAAGAAAGTTCCTGCCGAGCTCTTTCCAGTTGCTCTTTCAACTTTCCTTCCGCCGTCCGGGCTTTCCTATATTCTTTATAATATTTCTGCGCATTTTGAGACGGCGTCATCAACGGATCCATCAAGATGCTTACAGTTGGGTTACCCTCTTCATAAAAATTCTCAACCTGTGCATACATATCCCCTTTTTGCAAGCGATACGCATTAGCCGTGATTAAATCGCCATACATTTTCAAAGTTTCTCGATGTTCACACTGCGTCAGTTCTGCAGCCTGAACATTCATTTTTTTGCTTAACCGCTCCGCAGTATTGGCAAGCAATCTAGCTAAGTCCTGAGAACGTACGCGCATACGCTCGATCTGATCCCGTTCCTGATAAAAAAAATCCAGCAGCTTTGAAAAAGACCGCATCTCCGTGACGTTTACAGCACCATGATATTGCTCAATAGAAATAAATGAAAAATCCACCGGTTTTCCATTTACACCTATCCCCATATACGGCTTACCACTACCTGTTTTTACAACGGCAAATAAAGCGCTAAGTAATTGTTGCAGGGTAGTCCATTGCGGCTCTGTAAGCTGCTGTACAGACAAATCATCCCCCTGTCCCACCTGATCTGCTAACTCTCGGCACACAACAGGAGAAACCCCCTGTAATGTATAAAGCAAAGCATCACTTAAAGACATCACTTTTTGTACGCTCTGTAAAGTCACGATAACTTTCTGCACCGTACAAGTTAACATGCATAGTTTATTCTGCGGAGGGGGACTGCGATAAAATAAGCCCGGTAAAACAAGCCGTTGTGAGCTCATTTGCTCATCTACACGTTTCAAAGCATCAACAATCTTACCTTCATGGTCTACCAAAATTACATTGCTGTGTCTACCCATAATTTCTACTATTAATATACACGCAACTAAATCTCCCAATTCGTTATAAGCATCAAACTTCAAGCAAAGTACACGCTCTAACTCAGTTTGACAAACTGCGGTAAGCTTGGCTCCTCCCAGCTTTTTACGCAATAACATACACAGCATAGGAGGTTGTTTTGGATTTTCTGGAACATGTTCTGTAATATGTACACGGGCGCTATTAGCTCGTGCAGACAATAACAGACGTACAGCGCCTTGCTTTGTACGTAACGATACAACAATTTCTTCACGATTTGGCTGATATATTTTATCCACCCTTGCACCTAATGCCGCTACCTCTATCTCTTTGGCAACATGCCGTAAAAATGCACCGTCTAACGCCATTTTACTCCTCCTTTACAAGTTTGTATGCAACTTTCACTATACAAGATACCGAACAGGATCCTTCTGACGAGATTTAAAAAAATTCACTTCTGGAAACGCTACGGTTAAACGGCGACAAAGAGGCATAATGGCAATATCCTCCGTTGCAAAATGACCAGCATCCACCATAGTAATCCCCATACTATCAGCTGCCAACAATTCATGGTGCTTACTATCTCCACTGACAAATGCATCTGCGCCTGCAGCTACTGCTGCAAACACAGATGAGGATCCAGCTCCGCAAGCTACCGCCACCTTTTTCACTGACTTTCTACCTTGCGTAAATTTCACACCGCCGCATTGTAGTTGTTCTTTCACATATAAAGCAAAGGCTTTCGATTCCATAGGAGATTTTAATTCACCAATCAAAGAAGACGCCAAACCAGAATGTTGATATTCCTCTAACATCACAGTATCTGATAAATGCAGACACTGCGCCAAACAAGTATTGATACCTCCGCAAGCCAAATCGTAATTTGTATGAGCTGCTATAGCACATAAATCGTTTTTTATTAATAAATATGGCACATCTGTGGGTGAAATATGTTTTAAAGGTTGAAAAATTACAGGATGATGACTGATAATCAATTCTGCCTTTTTTTCAATCGCTTCACTCACCACTTCCGGCGTAATATCCATAGAAACAATTACACATGTCACCGGACGCTGTTTTTCGCCAATCAACAGTCCTACGTTATCAAAACTCATGGCTGTGTGAAACGGCGCAAAACTATCAATAAAATTATAAATTTGTCCTACTGTTACCACAGCTTCCTCCTTATCTTTAAATATACAGAACGTTCCATCTTAAAGCATGTCTTTTAAACGCTGAATGATTTCTGCCAGACGATTTGCTTCATTGTCATTATCTCCGCCCTGCCTTAAACCATTAACACGTTTTTGCAAACAGTCGCATTTGCGTTTTATATAAGCCCGATTATCTGGCGTGTTTCCTTTTAAAATACCAATATACGGAAATAACACATCGGTTTGTACATATTTTGGATCATATTCAGCTTGCATAACGGTATAAATATGTTCTCCATTTTTTACTGCCTGCTCCTGCTTTATAGAAAAACCGTTCTGTGATAAATAGCTACGCAATTCTGGCTCTGAGGTCATAGGCTGTAAAATTAAATGTTTGTTATTATCTTTAAGCCAAATCGCTTTTTCAATAATAGAAGAGATTAATTCACCGCCCATTCCCGCAATCACAATGTCATCTGCTTCATTAGGAAAAATCAACTCTAATCCGTCAGACAGCCTTGCATCTACCTGTTCTACCACACTGTAACGACGAATATGAAAGGCTGCCTTTTGCAAAGGACCTAAATTAACGTCTGCCGCAATAGCTTTTTTAATGATACCGTTTTTCACAAGCCAAATCGGCAAATATGCATGATCGGTACCAATATCGGCCAGTTTACAATCATTCCGGACCATAGAAGCACATAATTGTAGCCGATTGTCCAATTGAAATAATTTTTTTTTATTTAAAAATAACAAAATTGTTCATCCTTAGCTGTTATTTTGCAATATATTTAAATAACCGCCCGACAAAATCTTGACGGGCGGCATTTTGTGTTCCTCTATAACGATTTATTTGCCTGCCAAATGCGCATTGATTTTTACAATCAAATCATTGACATCTACACCATGAACTAAGCAAGCCTGCTCTAATGTCTCACCACGAGAAGACGGGCAACCTAAACAATGCATGCCCATCTCTAAAAAAAACGGAGCAGTATCCTTGTCCATATCTAAAATATCACCAATAATGGTATCTTTTGTAACAACAGCCATTATAATAACCTCCTTAAAATGGTATGTCCCTATTATAATACCCTTTCAAGGTGATTGCAATACATTTTAGCACTTTCACACCAAAATCCAATGAATATATTGATATTTTATATAAATATCTAATTTTTTATCGTACTGACAAGAAAAAATAAGGGAATCGATGTATTTTGCAATGATTGTGATGATTACCATGATATGCTATAATAGAGCACATTATATGATTTGTTTTTTGTCATTTGATTGATCAAAGGGGAGGAATGATTATGAAGCCGGATATTTTCTCACTAGCTCCATCAATTATTAAAGAGTTTTTAGGATATTTAAGCACAGTAAAAGGTAAGTCCCCACTGACGGTGGAGGAATACTTTATGGACTTGCGAACCTTTTTTCGCTATATGAATATCCATCGCGGCCATGTACCTGCCAATACGCCTTTTGATGAAATTTTGATTGATAATATTGATTTAAATTTTATTAAAACAATCACACTAACGGATGTGTACGAATACATGAACTTCGTAGGCACTGAACGCAAAAATAAAGCCAGCACTCGTTCCCGCAAAGTTTCAAGTCTTCGTACATATTTTCATTATCTAACAAATAAAGTTAACAAATTAGAGCATAACCCTATTTTAGAGCTGGAAACGCCAAAAACAAAAAAAACTTTGCCCAAACATTTAACATTGGAGCAAAGCATTGCGCTCCTAAATGCCGTAGATGAACCATATCAAAGTAGAGATTATTGTATCCTTACGTTATTTTTAAATTGCGGTATGCGTCTATCCGAATTAGTCAACATTAATTTGAATGATATTAACTATCAAGAGCATATAATGCGTATTACCGGAAAAGGAGATAAAGAACGGCTTGTTTATTTAAATAACTCCTGTATGAATGCCATTGAACAGTATATAAAAGAACGCCCTGTAAATGGCGTTCTTGATAAAAAAGCGTTATTTATCAGTCGTCAAAAAAAACGTATTAGCCCCAAAACTGTACAAGCGATGGTAAACAAGTATTTGGCAAAAATTGGGTTGGGAGGACCAGGCTATTCAGTACATAAACTGCGCCATACAGCAGCAACCTTAATGTATCAATATGGTAATGTTGATATACGAGTGCTAAAAGATATTTTAGGTCATGAAAATTTGGGTACTACTGAAATCTATACCCACATTTCAAATAAACAAATGAAAAAAGCGTCTGACAGCAACCCTCTGTCCAATATGAAATTAAAAAATAAAAAACAAACAGATGAATAACAAACTAAAATAAATAAGATAATTAAATGTATGAAAGAAAAACGCAACTAAGCCTATTTAATATTAAATAACTATTATTTTAAAACCATAATAAAACCAAAAATGGAATCATTTTTTATGAAAATCCGCTGCATTTCTATACTTTCGCTCTTGGATGGCAATTATGATAGACTTGTTTAAAATGAGAATTGAGTAATTGCACATAGATTTGTGTGGAAGATATATCTGCATGTCCCATCATTTCCTGAATATATTTTAAATCTGCACCATTCTCCAAAAGATGCAAAGCAAAAGAATGACGTAATGTGTGAGGAGTAATTTCTTTGGTAATATGCGCCTGCGCTGCATATCCTTTCACAATTTTCCAAAACCCCTGACGCGTGAGGCGATTACCATTCAAATTTACAAACAAAGGTTTTGGTGAATCTTCACATAAAATTTCAACGAGTACACGTGTAATATAATGCTCTAAAGCATGTACAGCCGTTGGATATATTGGAATTGTGCGTTCCATTTTTCCTTTACAATGAAGAATACCGGATTGCAAATTTACATCCTCCAAATTCAACTCAACCAACTCTGTTGCACGTATACCTGTGGCATAAAGTAATTCTAAAATCGCCTTATCACGACACCCTTTTGACTCGGTAATATCAGGTTGTGCTAACAACAATTCTATTTCAGCTCCATTCAATATTTGCGGCAGTTTTTTGGGAGCTTTCTCTATTTTTATCCCTTGTGCGGGATTAATTTTCATTTTATTGGTTTGCAGCAAAAAGCGATAAAAACAACGTATTGATGCCAAGCGTCGTGTAATGGTAGAATCAGAAAGCTTTTGTTTCATCAATTCTTCTATAAACATTTGCACACAATAAACATTAACCTGCAACGGACTTTGATACCGATTATCTTTTATATAATCAAAAAAGTGTTGAATATCCCGTATATAAGATTGAAGTGTATTAGAAGATACTGCCTTTTGTTTGGTCAAATATTCTTTGAATTGCTCAAGATATTCATTCATTCTAAACGCCCTCCCCTCAATCAGAATGTAAATAATCCTGAAAAACACACAGTTGTCAACACATCTACCAATGCTGCGATAATTAAAATACCTATTAAAACCGAAAAACGAACACAAAAATTTCTAATATCATTTTTAGGCTTTGTGTGCCCCTGATCAGGTTGTTTCCCAAAACAAATCTTTTTTGAGAACCGCATACTTTCTCTTGCTGCAATTAAAATAACAATGGAGCAAATAAATGCGCTTGGTACAATAACCGCTAAATGAAACAGAAAACCATGAAAACCATAAGCTGCGTACAGATAGCCTGACACAATACCAATACCAAAACCGCGAAAAAACGGTACAATGGGTACGCAATAAACTCCCCACATGGACAATCCACATAAAAAACAAAAGATTAACGATAAAAAAGACGATGCTAGGGATGCAATAAAAATAGATAAAATGGATAATGTACTACGCGCTTTCACGTTACTAAAAAAAACAAAGTCTAAATTTTTTAGTAATGAATAATCAGCATTGCGAATAAAAATAACACCTAAAACTAAGCCTGCCACCAAAAATAACCCTAAAACCACTAATAACAATTGCTTTTTTAAAATTTGCAGAATCTCGCTATGCACTAAATCTATAGAGGCTCTGTCCATAGCGCTAGACTCTATACATTTTTTTTTCTTTGGTATTTTCACAAAAAACAGGTTTGTCCTTCTCATAGTATTTCATAATCCCCCAAACAAATTGTCTGGTTTATAATTATGTATACAAAGAAACATTTATGAATTATTTGCCTAATTCTTTCGCCCTTTCTGTACAAGCTAACATAGCCTCATCCACAATCTTTTCAAAATTATGGTCATAAAAATATTCCAGAGCTTTTAAAGTAGTCCCCCCCCGCGATGATACCATTTCAATTAATTCATCAGGTGTTTTGCCCGAGTACATCAGCATTCCCGCACTACCAATAAAAGTTTGAACAATTAGCGGTAATGCAATCTCTTTTTCAATACCTTGTTTAACCGCATTATCCAGCATCGCTTTAGCAAACAGATATACATAAGCCGGGCTGCTGCCATTAACAGAAATCACCGCATTCATCTGTTCTTCTTTCAATTCTATAACTGTACCACAGGATGAAAAAAAAGTTTCTGCCATTTCATACATTGAATCTGTAACACCTGAAGAACGACACATGGCGGTTGCCCCTTGCCCTAACAATAACGGTGTATTCGGCATGGTACGAATTATCGGACTATCACAAGCTAAACCTTTACGAATATAATTGGTAGAAATACCGGCAGCAATGGAAATAAATAATTTATTTCGTGTTGCCTGTTCCTTGACTTCCGCTAAAACTTCTTCAAAATTCTGTGGTTTTATCGCAAATATAATTACATCGCAACTGGCAACCAATTCAGAAGCAGACGGTGCAATCTGTATACCCATTTCTTTAAAATAACTGCATTTTTCTGCATTTATATCAAATATAAAAATTTGTGCTGGCGATAATGTTTCTGTCGATACAATACCATTAATAATAGCTGTCGCCATATTGCCTGCACCTATGAATCCTAATAAAGTTTTCTCCATACTGTTCCCTCTTTTCACTTTAATGGTTTCTTGTTCTACTATAATATTACTTTTGTAAGCGGAGCGCAAGATATAATTCGCCTTTTTTTGCATTATGTCAGTAAAGTAAAATAAATATAGTCATATTATATAACTTTTTGCAATAAAACAGAAAATAAAAATAATCACAGGTAGCATCTGACAGATGCTACCTGTGATTATTAAATATGCATAAAAACATAGCAACACATTTGAAAAAAACTTCTCATAGCTTAATGATTAAGTATTACCATGAATCTCAAAACATGTAGAATAAAATGCTGAACTTCCGCTTACAATTATGAAAAAAACGGCTGGAATAAATCTTTCAGCCGTTTTTTCTATAATTGTATACTTGACTATTGCACGAAGTTCATAATTCTTATTGAGCCATAGCTGCCTGCATCATAATTGCACACTCTATTCTCTTTTTTTCCAAATCACAAGAGAGCTTATGAGATTTTAAAATATCACCTTCATACTGCCAGCTGCTCGCTGCACAACCGCCGCTGCAATAAAATTTTGCCCAACACTCTTTACAATCTTCCTTACTGTATACATTAGAAAGAGCAAATTCCTGTTTCATGGGAATATTAAATGTATTATCCATTATGTTTCCCATTTTCCATTTTTCTTCACCAACAAACTGATGACACGGATAAATATCTCCATCTGGCGTAATACATACATATTCGTTACCACAACCACAGCCGCGCAAACGCTTAATTGCACAGGGTCCCTGGTCTAGATCCACATGAAAATGGAAAAAATTAAAACCATTACCTGCTTTTTTACGATCCAACAAAATATTTGCAAGATTTTCATATTCAGCAAAAGCTGCAGGCAAATCTTCCTCCTGTAAAGAATAAGGCAATTTAGGATCTGAAACTACAGGTTCTACTGACACCTGCTTAAAACCAAGGTCTGCCATATGTACTGCATCTTTTGCAAAGTCCAGATTATGTTTGGTAAAGGTCCCGCGTACGTAATAATCTTTATCTCCTCTTGTCGCAATCAGTTTCTGATATTTGGGTACAATGTTATCATAGCAACCAGAACCGTCTGCACGTACACGCAACAAATCATTAATTTCTTTTCTTCCATCTAGTGAAAGTACAACGTTGTACATTTCATTATTTACATATTCAATAATATCATCTGTGAGCAGCAAGCCATTCGTAGTAATGGTAAAGCGAAACTGCTTATTATGCTTCTCTTCTTTACTTCGCGCATAATTTATAATTTGCTTGACAACCTCAAAGTTCATAAGAGGTTCTCCGCCAAAAAAGTCCAACTCTAAATTACGTCTGCCATGTGAATGTTCAATTAAAAAATCAATCGCTTTTTTACCTACTTCCAGCGGCATCAGCATTCTGCCACAACCAAAGTCACCCTTTGCCGCAAAACAATACTCGCAGCGTAAGTTACAATCGTGTGCAACATTTAGACACATGGATTTAATTGGCGCTTCTTTTAACATAGCAGAAAATTTTTGGTACTCATCTGCTGAATACAGTTGCCCATTATCATAAAGTTCTTTAATCTCCGTGTAAGCTTCGTTTAGAGTAGTTTCATCATATTTAGATTTCAAAGCATTCATCATTTCTTTAGGGGCCTGTGACGGAACTTCGTCATCTAAATAGTCCAACATATCATACGGTGCATCATCAAAAATATGTACCGCACCACTGTTGGTATCCAATACAATATGAAAATCATTCAATGTATATTTATGTATCATAATTTGTAAATCTCCAATTATTTGTGTGTACGAAAATGTTCAGGGACAATATATTGTCCCTGAACAACGATCTCAATCCAATTATCGGTTATCCTCGTTCTCACACTTTTGGTTAGCTACTGTGCAGGAAGTTTTACAAGCTGATTGACAGGAAGCTTGACATTCTCCACAGCCGCCTTTAACAGCACTTTGTTTTAAAGTAGCGCGGTTCAAAGTCTTGATTTGTCTCATTTCAGATCATTCCTTTCATCATTTCTACTTCGTATTATAGCATACAAAAAAATAAAATAAAAGAGATTATTTTACTTTTTTACGTTTATTTACTGCTAAAACTCCTCCGAATGCACCACTAAGCATCATAAGCAGAAAACGCATGACTGTAGAAACAGTAAAAACACCGTCTCCTGCAGAAAAAGCAGAAATTATCACAAGAATAAACAAAATAAGACCACTGCTTAACCCCATAATTAAACCCTTACTGTGACATAGTTTTGCTGATAAAAAACCTGCAAACATAGCGCTCAATGCAGAAATTGCAATACTCACTACAAGAACCGCTTGTGTTGGAATTGATTTTATCAAAACAAATATCAGCGCGCCAATCGCTAATAATACCCCGCATAAAACCAAACCGGCGATACAGCCAATAACAAGGTATTTCAGACATTTGGCGATTGTATTGTCTGATTTATCTCTACTTTTTTTCATATAAAAAATCCCCCTCTGATGAATACCTTATACCAAAAGATATTCATTGGGGGAAAATTTTATGATGCTGCAAAGAAAAATAACGATTAATTATTTTTCTTCTGATTGTTCCCGTTTTTTGCGACCAAACAACCCTTTTCTCTCATCCGATTTAACAGCAGGGGGCTCTGAAGCTGCTTGCTGCACACGTTCAAGAGGTGTTTCTACAGAGCTAATTGCCCAGCGCTTTAAACGTAACTTTTGACGGTCGGTACCAGTTTCAATAATGATAGAATCACTTTCCTCTTTCACCGCTACAATACGACCTACGATACCTCCAATAGTTGTAATTTCATCACCAATTTTGGCATTTTTACGCGACTCGGCATCTTTTTTCTTCTTTTTAGATTGTGGACGAAACAGTAAAAAATATGCCCCTAGAATGATTACTGCATAAACAATAATCATAATCCACCAGCTATTATTCCCACCGCCAGACTCGGCCGCAGCTTCTAAGGCCCAAATACTATCCATACTATTACACCTCCATGTTGTTGCAATCATTATATCAATATTTTAATTTGCTTGCAAGCAAAAAATTCAGATTTATATTCTTACAGAAACTCTATTTATATTTTTAAGGTAAAACTCTTCAAAACTATCTGCCTCTAACGCATACCTAATTTTCTCCATAAAAGAATTATAAAAGTATAAATTATGCATAACAGTGAACCTCATTCCCAACATTTCTTTACTTTTCAACAAATGATGTATATAAGCGCGGGTATGATGCTGACATACGGGACAATCACATGTCTCATCGATCGGACTTTCATCTAATGCATATTTTGCATTGAGTAAATTACGGCACCCCCCCATTGTAAAGGTGTGCCCATGACGAGCATTACGAGTCGGCATAACACAGTCAAATATATCAATTCCTCTGCGTACGGCTTCTAATATATTGGCAGGTGTACCTACTCCCATTAAGTAGCGAGGTTTATCAACCGGCATTTCCGGTTCAACCGCTTCAATGATTCGGTACATTTCCTCCGCTGTCTCACCTACCGCTAATCCTCCTATGGCGTATCCATCCAAATTCATTTCCCGAATCTCACACATATGCTTCTTGCGCAAATCTTCATAGGTGCCACCCTGATTGATTCCCCATAACCATTGTTCTTTATTAATTGTATCTGCCTTTGCATTCAACCTCTCCAATTCCTCTTTGCAGCGGTACAACCAGCGCAGTGTTCTTCCACAAGATGCCTTGACATAATCATAAGCAGCCGGATTTTCAATGCATTCATCAAACGCCATAGCAATTGTAGCACCTAAATGAGATTGAATTTGCATGCTCTCCTCTGGTCCCATAAAAATTTTTCTGCCGTCTATATGGGAAGAAAAGGTAACGCCCTCCTCCTGAATATCCCGCAATTTTGCCAAAGAAAAAACCTGAAAACCGCCACTGTCTGTTAAAATAGGACCTTGCCAATTCGTAAAGCGGTGCAAGCCGCCCAGTTGCTGTACCGTTTTATCGCCAGGTCTTAAATGTAAGTGATACGTATTACAAAGCTGTACCTGACATTTCAACCCTTTCAAATCCAGAGCAGACACCGCTCCTTTTATAGCCCCACATGTGGCTACATTCATAAATGCCGGCGTCTGTACGATACCATGATGGGTACAGATTTCCCCTCGCCTTGCTTTTCCTTGCATATGCAAAATGCGAATGCGTTCTTTCATAGACTGCTATTTCCTTCCTGCTAATTCTTATGTCAAATTACTTGAATCTTTATTATAAAATAAATTTATATAGAAAGCAATAATCTTTAGCATATCTTACATCTAAATATGATACTTGTACTCTATAAAAAACCTAAGTATATCAAATAAACAGTAAGCATACATGACAAGCAGTACTGCATATGGTTAAAATAAACAGATAATCGAGGTGATAAAGCTGTGTTTATCGTATTAAAAAAGAAACTCATGATTACCGTTGCAGCGTGTGTTTTAACAATTATTGCAATTCCTCTCGCAATCCATTACACAACTAACGTAACAGAAAGTGTGCAAGCATCTACTTCTTCCGATGGTAACTGGGGATTAGGCTTTCCCAAAGACGGTGGAACACCAACTGGAAATGCATCTTCAGATTTTCTAAAGCAATATAACTCTTTTTATTTAGGAGATACATCAAAAAAAGAGGTATATCTTACATTTGATGCAGGGTACGAAAATGGGTATACACCTTCCATTTTAGACACATTAAAAAAACACAATGTAAAAGCAACCTTTTTTCTGGTAGGCAACTATCTGGAAACGAGCCCTGATTTAGTAAAACGTATGGTAGAGGAGAGTCATATTGTAGGTAATCATACCTATCATCATCCAGATATGTCAAAAATCTCAGATATCAGTTCTTTCCAAAAAGAACTAAAAGATTTTGAAGATTTATATCAACAAATTACTGGAGAGGAAATGCAAAAGTTCTATCGTCCTCCGCAAGGCAAATACAGCGAACATAATCTAAAGCTAGCCAATGAATTGGGATATAAAACCATATTTTGGAGTCTTGCTTATGTGGATTGGTATACTGACAAGCAACCAAGCCATGAAGAAGCCATGCAAAAACTGCTTCCACGAATGCATTCTGGAGCTGTTATATTACTACACAGCACATCAAAAACAAATGCAGAAATACTCGATCAATTTTTAACTGAATTAGAAAATCAAGGCTACACATTTGGTACTTTACATGATCTTGCCTTTAATTAGAAAATTACAATATTAAACTGCTGCGAATCTCTTTTTAAAATCCGCAGCCCTTTCTCGTCATAAAACCAACATTATATTTAAAAAAACAAGCGGTGTGGGAATATTTTCCTGCACCGCTTTTACGCATCCAGTCTATACGCTAAAATAGGTATAGACTTACTTTTTTAAATATTTTTATGATTATCATCTTTTATTTTGTCTGCTTTCTTCTCTTTGTTTTCGTTTGTTTTCAGTATATATCCCGTACCACCAACTACTTATGATTGGTAAGCGACAACTTAAACAAATACTCATTTGGTTCTGTTTTGTGATTATGGCGAACGGTCCAACTTCCATCAAGTTTGGATAATCTATATTGATTAATAAAAAATAAAGTTTTTTATTATATTTCTATAATTTTATATTTGTACACCTATATGGGTTACTATTTGAGTGACTCATTGAGTTAAAATATGAGCGTTTTACGATTATCTTTTATATTCACACTAACATACTTTCACTTACACTGTTAACACTATAACGCTAGGAGATACAATATCCGAAACAAACGACTGTTCATTTTTTATTTCTACAATCATATCTGTCAATACTTCGTTACCAGATGGACCAATAAATAGAAACCTTATAGTATATATTCCGTTATCAAGTTGAGTAGTATCTAACTCAACAAATCCATTATCATCCTTGTTTGTCTGAGGTTCAATAAATACTTCATCCCCTTGTTTTTTATACATTAGATGATAATGATCAATATCAATATCATTGACCTTACCTAGCAATTTTACCGTTCCACGCAATACTTTGCAGTCTTCTGTGAAAGATATGTCCTTGTCTTGAATTTGCTTATCAATATCATCACGTTCTAAAACTTTAGGTTGCTGATTACGAATATCCTTATTTACAAATATATTTTCAGCAAAAACCTTAACGTAGTCAAAAATACAAGTTGCAGGCACGGATGATACCAATCCATCATCAGTATATGGTTCTGTAGGAGTACCACTAATATTATCTAATACAGAACTTTCTATTGATAATCTGTCTTCAATACTCAAATCATCCGAAGAAGACAGTAGAGATATTTCAGGCGTTTCTTGATCAATAGAATTAGATTTCACTTGATTAGATGATATGACAGAAATACAGGGTCTACTCCATTTCCCCTCTTTGTCGCATACAACAAGTTTTAGAAAGTAAACTGTATTAGCTTCAATCTTTTCGGGTATCATACCATCAGTCCATTCATGATCAGACATTTTTTTCCATGCATATTTTTTATCAGAAATTCCCTTATCATCAGCATTCATATGATCCAGATCAAAACTATTTTCTTCAGCTTGAACAATAAATTTTGTCGTATCGTTGTGATCTGGATAAACCTGCGTATTCAGTACCGCTGTTGGTCTGGTATGTACATATAAAGTTTTTTCAAAATTATCTGTATCGGACCATTTTCTGTATTCATCAAAATCATTACTATTTGCTGGATTATCCTGTACCCGTAAACTAATATTATATGAACCTGTATTGTCAAACTTGGTTATTGGTTCACTCTTTTCAATATTCGTCGGTTCATTAGCATTACCGCTTTCAAACACTGTAGCATCATAGTTATATTGAAAAACTGAACTATATACAGGATCATTTTCATTATCAGAATAATTTGTTGTATATACTAATTTATCATCGGTTGTAATATATTTGTTTATAGTATAATCATTTTTCAGCGCACTACTGAGTATATAGTTTTCCATATTTTCTGCTGCAAAATTTGAATCATCGCTACTAAAAGAAACACCTTCAGCAGATTGGAGCAAACTCTGGTATTGGTTCATACTTGGCCCAGATCCAATACCAATAAATTTAATATCCTGTTCAAGCAATGATTTTGCAGTTTCAATCATTTTGGTATCTCCATTTAAATCTTGCACTATGGTATCACTCAAATTGATAAGATAACGATTTTGGTCGCTTGTCCAATTATAATCTTCCAGAGCGCTTGATAAACTATTCCCCTCAATTGTTTGCATTTTGATGTTGCCGAATGTAAAATACGACTGCTGACTGCACGCATGAGACGTATGACTCGTTATTGGTCCATAACCATAACCCTTGGATTGGAATGGAAGAACAAAATTATCAATAACCAGTCTTCCATTATCCCATACGGAAATTGTTTTTGAGTCAGCTATAATTTTCAGACTATGACTTGCCAAAACATTTCCAACATTTGCTGTTGCCAATACAATTCCTGCATTCTGGACAAATGAAGGATTACCATTTCTAAAATTCGCTACATTCACTCTGTCTAAATATATCAGTCTCAATCCATTTTGCGTCAATAGAATACAGTAACCGGTTAACTCTTGATCAACAGAAGCGTTAAATAAAAATCCTCCGCCCTCTATAGTATGCCAGTTACTATTATCTCTCTGAATATTAAAGCTTAATATTTTCTGAGATGGATTGTCATCTTTTACAAAAAGAAAATCCTTAAATGCTGGGGAACCATATCCCTTCATAACAATATTATTCCCTTGATAAAGAATATGTTTTGGTAATGAGGGCGCATATTGATCACGATAATTAATATGATCATATTCAGTCCATGCAAATGTATCCTGAGCAGTTAGTGTAGATGTTTTAACCGCTGATAACGATACCGTAAAACCATTATTTTCAAGATTAGATTTAATATTTTCTATTTTCTTATTGTATTCATTTATTTTGGCCGTGTCAGTTGTTGAAGCTGTAAAAACAAGATCGATATGCTTTGCTTTTTCTATATTAAGATTGGTTTGCGGAGCCATATTATCTACAATAACAATTTTTTCAACATACGCAGTTAAATAGTCATCTTCATCAATAAATTGTTCAATTGTATTCGTAAAATGTTCTCTAACTTTCAGCCCTATCTTGTATTTTCCCACATGAGAAACCAGATAGGATATTTCACTTTCATTTTCCTGACTGATTACAATTTCTTGTTCATCATCAAAATCTCCGTCATTATCTGAATCAAATACAATAGTCCATATGCGATTCTGAATATCATCAAAATCTGTCGAATAAGAAATATCTCTTGCATGAATTAACGCCTGATTTTGATCAAGCCCTCTGAAAAATGTATCGTCAGAAACAATGTTGGCAACAGGTTCAATATCCTCTGTAATTGAAATAACCTTTTCATATGTATAGGATTGGTTAACTGACGATGCAGTAACCTGAACAAGATAATCTCCATGTTTTTTTATAATTAATTCTTTGGTATAGGCGTCAGAATTATCCTCATCAATAAATACCATTTGTTCTCCAGAACCATCAAGAGCGGTAATGGACCAAACGGTTTGATCTTTGACGAATTTTGCAATATTTTCATTTTGAGATATATCAAGTATCAATTTTCTGTTTTCTTTTTGTTCACCGCCAACCTGAATATCTAATTGAGGTTGGTAATTCAGTATCTCATCATTGGCAAGAGGATTTATATTTAACTCTGTCCCGTTAAATTCAACCCTATCAGAAATTATTATGCCGTTAATAGTTAAATTTTTGGCATTCAATTCAATCTTTCCGTTTGGAGCATAAATAATACCGTTAAGAACAATATTAGAACCCTGAATGGTAATATCACCATTTTCAGAATATAACAAAAATGTGTAATCATTCTCGCCATCATTTACAGCGTTATATTGTATGTTATTACTCGCCTTAATGTACCCCGTATTTTTCAATGTTATCTGGTCAAGAAATAAATCGCCGTCAACTGTAATTGATGATTCCTCCAGATTGTACTCCTCTCCGCTTAACATTGTATTAGACGTATAATTACTTTCATAATCAACATCAATAATTTGATTTGTTAAATCTGGAATAACTTGATTGACGGAAAGTGCATGATTATACTTTATATTATCTTGTATAGTTTTATAAGAATTTATAGTGCCATTTATTATACAATTTTGAGTACCGGTATATTCAGTATCCCCACTAGAATAAACCGAACCGTTTACAGTTGCAGAGTATTCATTAATCATAAGATCATTTGTATAAATCAAATAGTCCTCATCCTGTATGGCTATATTTTCATTTTCACTTATCGCTGCAACAATGCCATTTACAGAAAGTATTTGACATAATAAAATGATAAACAGAAAAAAGACGAGATACCGATGCATATATTTTTTTAATGCTATTTTCATTATTCATACCTGCACTTTCTCAAAATAATAATTGCAAGTGCTACTGTAAATATTCCGGAAACCGACATAATAACACTTATATATATTGTATTATTTGTTGTACCTGTTGCAGGGGATAAAGAACTATAATTCTTAACGCCATAATATGCAGTGTATGTATTGCTCTCTCCCATTCTAATCGTCTTTTCATTCCAAAGAAAAGCAACTGCGCTATCACCATTATTTTGATTATCATCAACATTATAATCCCATCTGTTATCATATAAGGAAGACCATTGACCAAAAATTAATTTATCAGGAATATAACCTGAATTGATTTTTCCATAAGCATGCATTTCAGGATAAACAGTACTTTCCAATGACCACACATCCGGTATATTGGAATCTAAAAATGTAACCTCATTGGTAAATGTAACGTCATTAGTTTTTAAATAACCTGAATCATCATCGTCAAGCATAGGATCAATCATAATTCTAATACCCACATTAGCATCTTCTATGTTATTTTTTACGGTGTATGTTATTTTAAGCATATCGTTATGTAAATCTGAAAAACCTTTGTCAAAACATAATCTTTGTTCAACTTCTACGCCATTAAATTGTTGTGAAGACACATGTTGATAATTTTCAATATCAAAATACGGAGACATTGTATCTGTTCCAGTTCCATAAATAAATAGTTCTCCATTTATATTGATAGTTGTGTAACTGGAAAAGAAGTTTTTATATAGCATTGATCTATTATCATCGTTACTGTTATGCTCTTCACCTAAATTAGTCTCAAGCTGAAAACGCAGATATTCTAGCTGTTTGCTGGCATCATGCTCTACTACCAGTTTTAGATAATCATTACTAATAAAACTTTGATCTTCATCAGCTGACACTGCATGGCATGTCAATGAGAAAAAAATTAGCAAAAAAATTTGTATCATTGTAAATGATGCAATCAATTTTTTATATTTCATAAAAACCCTCCATTATTTACTTGTATTACGCAAATATTTTTTATAGAAACCGTGTCCTATTTTTGTATTCCTCCTTTTTTTAACATATATTATGATACATTTATGATAAACACATGATTTATTAATACATGTGATATTAATTAAATCACCTTATATATATTTATTAAGATATTTTTGATATTTTTTACTATATATTACCATAACTTGTATTTTATTTCAATACTGTAAATATCATAATAAAATATATTTAATTGATATGTTTTATTGTAATTTATTTATAATAGCTATAGTGAAAAGAAAGAAATATGGAAATATAAGAATAAAACTCTAGGTAATACCTAGAGTTTTCATAGTAATAATGTATATAAGAAGCTATCTCTGTAACAATGTCCGTTTTCTCCGCCGCTTTCCGTTACCAACTGGCCTGATGCGTTGTATACATACGCTATCGTCTCGTTGTTCGCTCCTCTGGTAACGGCGATTCGGTTTCATGTTTCTGAATAGCCGTATTGGGTAGCGCTGGTCGCTCCGTTTATTGTTTCGGTATAGCTTTCCAGCTGATGCTCTCCGTCATAGGTAAAACTTTTTTCACTCACTATTCCGTTTTGTACGGCTGTTTCCGTTACAATTTGTCCGTTTGCATCATACATATATTCAAACCGAGACAGCTCTTTTCCGCCTTGTGTATTGACAACCCTTATCACCTGTTCTGCCTTGTCATACTCGTAATCGGTCGCAATGCCCTCCCCGAGCGCTGGCAGCTCAACACGTTTCCGTTATGATCGTAGGTATATTCCGTAGTTTCTCCTGCGCTGTCTTCCACTTTCACCAGACGGTCTGCCAAATCATAGCCATACGTTACCGTACGATTCTCCTGATAACGGATTTCGCTGATTCTTCCGTACTCATCGTATCCATAGCCCAGCGTTCTCCCTTTGGCATCTGTCACTGTGCTCACCCTGCCAAGTATATCGTACGTATAGCTTGTTTCTCCGTTTTCATCTTCCATCGTTATGCGGTTGCTCGCCTCATCATACCCCTACGTTACGCTTTGACTTCCGTCGGAAGCCGTTTTGCTCAGCAAATGACGGAGGCTGTCATAATCATATTCTATCACAGAACCGTCCGGTTTGACTGCTTTTTCAAACGAGAATGTACGTCATATACAAAACTTTCTACGGCTCCTTCCGGAGAGGTTACCGACAGCATATTCCCATTCTGGTCGTAACTATATTTCGTTTCACTTCCGTCCGCCGCTGTTTTGGTGGTCAGGCTGCCCATGGAATCGTAGCTATATGCTGTTGTATGCCCCAGCGTCGATATCACTTTTGTCAGATTCCCCACGCCGTCATACCGATATTCCACGTCATGACCTTTTGCGTCTATTTCTGACAGCAGATTGCCCTGTGCGTCATAGGCATATGTCGTTTTGCGTCCGTCCGGCGCTGTTTTTTCAGTAAGTCTAGATAGCAGTCGGTTTATTTAAAATAATATCTTCTTTCACATGATTTCCATTTGCAGTATACTGCAAGTCAATTCCATCAGCTACATGATTATAGCGTATTGCATTTTCCTTAACGGACGCATGTTCAAGACTGCCAAACTGTGGTTTGAGCTGTAATATATAACCATTCTTTTCAATGGTTATTCCCTCCCCTTCGGCAGGCAAAAGCAGATTATACGCATTTTCTGTATTGGTATATACCGAGCCTTTTGGCTGCAGTGTATTATCAATATTCTTTTCATGTCCGTTTTGGTCTGTATAGGTAATTGGATCTTCAAAATATCGGGTCAGATATGTTTCATCTTCTAAAAGATAAGTGCGGCTGTTTTTATCATGAGAAACCTGTGCGCCTTTCAAATCCAACCCTTCAATTTTTTCATACAAACCTGGATCGCGCAAAACAATTTCTGTGTTACGTTCAATTTCTTCCCACTGATTTACAGAGAAATTCTGTGCAAAATTTGTATTGACATTTTCATTCCATAACTGCGATTGTGCAAACACTGTCGCAGGCACAATCCCCAGTAAAATTGATGCTGTCAACATAATACTAATCGCTGATTTCAAACAATTCTTGTTCATTTTTCTCCTTTTTAGCTTTCACGCTTGACTTTCACAAATCCGACCTGTCATAAATAGCCCAATCATACCGAGAAAACTAAGCAGTACAGTTTTCACTATTTTCCAAAAAATATTATCTGACACATAATGAAAACCTACAGAAAGCAATATATCTAATGCAAATAAAATAAAAGCTGTAATCAGCAACGCTAGATATTTTCTTCCATTACACCGAATTCCACTTACAAAGGTGCTCCAAAAGTTTTCTTTACTATTGATTGCAGACCAGAATATTGATATCAAAAATGGTAAAATCACGATTGTTATTGCTCAAATGATGCAATTGAACACACCCTTAATTTGATCCAATGACATTGAATTTCGTAATATCCAGTAGAAAAGCATTGAAAGCAATCCGTACAGCACACCGATTACAACAAAACAACTCATAAAAATGGCTCATTCAGTGTGATTCTTCCGAGAGATACAAAATATTTTTCATACCTCTCTCCGTTATATTTTTGGGTTTGAAAACGAAAAAAAGCGATAAAACATAATACTGCAATTAACTGACCGCAAGCCCTACAGACAGTAATATAATATGTAATATTTCCCCACGGATTCCCGCTATCACCAGTCCCTGCAACACAAATACTTCTATACAGGTACACGTCGCAGAAATCAAAAAAGATAGATAAATCTTTGCTTACAAAACATGGTCCGCTTCCCCTATCATTTGTTTAAATTTTCTTGTTTTTAACATTATTTTTCTTTTTTGTATCTGTTTATCCATTATTTTCTAAGTTTTTCTACCTTTTATTACAATTTAATACATTTTTCAATATATGATGTATTATACTAAATATCTATTCTTTTTCTAATATTCCCCTTTTAAAGCTTTCTCTTTTTCAATATATTCAAGCTTTTTATTATCGCTTTTCTCCTCTTTCTTTTAACAACATGTTCTTTTCTCACCTGAAAGATTTTCTCTTCTTCCTGAATCTCTCCTATCTCTCCTTCTTTCTGACTCCTTTTTTCACCATTCTCCTTTTGCTATTAAAATATAGTAGATAAAACAAACAAATTTTGAAAGGGAAGCTACATGACCATAAACATTAGACAAGCTAACGAAAATAACAAGAATAATATTGCTTTATGTATTTGAGAGACATTTAAAACAATTGTGACGTGATATACAAAGACACACATAAAAGCTACGGCAATCGACTCAAGAGGGCAAATTTCAAAGTTCTTTGCGACGGAATCTGAAAGCAAAGTAATTGGTACAGTGACCATTTCGAATTACAAAGGCAGAGCTATCATAACAGATATTGCTTCGTACAAAAAGAATTTTGGATTTATCAAGGGTATGATTGCAAGTTTAGTACTAAAACAAATAACCACCGGATATATTGAATTTGTCGTTGTGCAAAACTCACATCAAAGAAAAGAAATTGCAACCACTATACTAAAAGAAAATATTAAACAGAGTTCCTACAAAGATTATGTACTTGACGTTACAAACATCAATACTGCCGCTATCCGCTGCTATTCTGCAATAGGGTTTGAGAAATTTAAAAGAAAAGCACAGTAAACCGAAAGGCTTTTCAGCAAAAATATATATGAGATACCAAAACAAATAATTTATTTAACTATGATTTTATAAAAGGTGGAATTAACATAGTATTAAAGAGAGCGGATAAAAAGCGTACATTCTGGACCTGATACAACGAAAACCCACCTTAAAATTGAGATGTTAAGAATGAAATATTAATATTCCTATAGCATAGTCTGGAAACAATGATACACACACCAAAATCAGATTTAACTGTTGCATTGGTACACAGGTCTTGAATTTCCCGACATTGACAGCTATATCGGGTTTATACACACCTTATTTACCCTTAAAGATATTACGTGAAGCAGACAGAAAGGTTTACTTAAAGGTCAACAAGAATAAGGGCAAAGAAGCCTATGAGTTACGAAAAATGCTGTACTCTTGAAAAAAACAAGCTTCCAAACTTTCTGCGTAGAAAATCAGCAAGGAAAAATACAACCAATGGGGCTACAACTATCCAAATTTTGATACTACACAAAACTTGAAAAAATGCCCTTGTAAGCATTAAGAGATGTATTTTTCAATCCTTTAAGGACAATCTAAAGGGCCGAAAACGCAAAAAAGCTATCAAACTTTCAAAAAATCTGATATCTCTTTATTCTTAAAATACTGTTAAATGTTGTAATTTTGTTGTCACGAAGCATCTCAACAAGCCAAAAGCCCAGTATCTATGCGGGTTTTTAGCGTTTCAGATATTATTCCCACTCGCTCCTTGAACCTTTAACTTAAATAATTTTGTATATGTCGTTTAGCTCAAGGTATCAACATTATTTAGATTATCCATAAAATATAGACTATCAGATTTTTTGTTGTCATTCTATTGTCAGTCTTTATCTTCTTCATATCCTGCAATCATTGTTTTATTACATGTATCATTCAAATTTGCGTATTGCACAATCACACCATGAATTTTATGAACGTCTCTTTTCACTTTTTCCATTTCATTAACAATTTTCTTATTCACATTCCGTAATTCATCAATATCTGAAATATAAACCAAACATCTTCCATACTGTTCAAAATCAATCTCTACGCTTTCTTCATATTTTTTCATTTTTCGCAATTTAGTATATGTATAATCAATTTTCAATGTCTTTTTTTCATATTTTTCCAAGATTTCAGGTACTATCACTCCCAAACATATAATCCATTGTTTTCCTGGAAATATTGTCATATTACTAACCTTGTTTTGTTTCAACCCCTCTCTTTCTGAGACTGGTAATTGATTTATAAATTCTTCCTCAAAGTGTAATCTACTAACAGTTAATGGCACAGTACCCGTATTCCTTAATACAACACAAGTTAAATTTGAACGAACCAGCTCAAAAGTTATTTGCAAATAAGGACGATTATTATCCGCTCTCTCCTTAAGCAAATACCATATTGTTATCCATGAGGCAATAACCGACATCATACTAATAACATCTTTCCAAGAAAAAGAATTTACTTCTCGTATAACAGTAATTAATTCTCTCAATATTTCGTCCATATTTTATATTTCCTTTCATTGTATAATCCCATTCCTAATCAATGATGTTGTTTTTACTGTTAGGGTTAAAATTCAATTTCTCCTATAATATTGTTCACATTATCATAATGCCTTTTTCTCCGAGTTTCTTCCTGTTCTCGACGTCTCTGTTCTTCTCGCTTAATCTCAACCTCTTTTCTGTTTGCCTCGTCTACGCAAAGAATTAGAGTTTCTCTATGATAGTCTCTGACTTCCTCAATAGTTGTCCCATTTAGTATTATTTCATCCCCAATAACGGACGCTATTCCAAATCTATGCATAGTAGAAAATCGCGGCGGCGATTTCCAAGCCGCCAAGAAAAGCTGACTCCATAAATCACTTGGTCTTTTCGATAATCTAAATGGAACTTTATACAATGCACATCCTCTTGTTCCATCCATTTTAGGGACTGTTACTTCATCTGTAATAATACCAAGAATACGAATAGGTTCATCTGCGTCTTTATTTTCGGGTTTAGTATATGTTATATTGATATATGAAGGTTGCCTACCAACTTTTGGCTTTTTCTTTGCTCCATAAATAGTAGTAATTAAATCTTCATAATTATTTTCATATTGTTTTCCATCGGTAAGATCTATTCCATATTTTCCAACCAAAAAATCAGGAAGGGCATTGCTTGTATTCCCTTTTCTAATAACAGGAATAAACTTTCTTTCATTACCTTTTGTCAATAATTCCCCTGAGATAATATGCCCCTCATACCCCACGCCGCCCTTTCTCATATCCGATTTACTTTTATATGTAGGCGTACATATTATCAAGACATAATCCACATTAGAAATAGACTGTTCCATAAATTGCGGTAATCTATCTCCCAGCGAAAGGTCATACTGGTCTACAGTAGCCTCAATACCATCAGACAGCAAACTATCTGCCAGCTCTTTAACCCATTTCTTATGCTCGTCGTCTTCCCAAGAATACGATATAAATACTGTTGGATGTTCCATCTACTCACCTCAATCTTTGTTTTTCGCTTGCTGACATAATCGTATTTTTTTTATCAACTGCTCCCTATTCTTTTTCTTCAACTCGCATTCCCAAATCCGAATAACCCTCCAGCCACGCCGTTCAAATAATTCCGTAACTTCCTTATCATGTTTCATATTGCGTTCCCGCTTTTTTGTCCAATAATCAGCGTTATCGGAGGGGCGTGTGTTTCTGCAATCATGCCCATGCCAAAAGCAACCGTCAACAAATATTGCAATTTTCTTATCAAGGAAAACAAAGTCGGGATGTCCTTTTACTGGATAATTACGTTTCCAGCCAACAATACTGTTTTCTTTAAAAATCTCTATCAGTTTTAATTCCGTAGACTTATTATTTTTTGAGCGCACCTTACTCATAATTTCAGAACGCTTTTTATTATCAAATACATCCGCCATAGCCTTATTTCTCTATATGGTCGGATACAATCCGATACCAACTACTATCAAAGTTTACTGCTTCTAAAATCTTCTCTTTAGCGACTTTTTCAGGTTTTCTTATGGAAATATGCAGCCTCTTTTCAGGAATATCCTCAATAATAGTGAATTGACTGCCGCTTGGCTGCCATGTAAACTTATGCTTCCCCGTTGATTTCTCATACCCCTCTAAGTTCATTCTCTTATTCCATTCAAAACGGTACAACTCAGGGTCGTATCTTATAGTATCAAACTCAAATACAAGATAATCTGCATAATCCTTTGATTTAACCAAAACAACAGTACGCACAAATTTATAAATCTGTCTTACCGCAGATACGCGCTCGTTCCATATATCAAGAACTAACCTGCCAATCTCATCTGGATTCTCACTTGTCAATTTATCAACGCCATAACTATATGTAGGAGAATTTCTTCCTGAAATCAATCTTACTGTCTGCTGTCTTTCAATATTGCTTGAAGTAAAGACAGTTTTTGCTCCCCAACAGCAATTATCTAAAACAACGTCGTCCAATCCTACGTTAGACGGTTTCCATTCTGCACCGATGCATTCTGCAAAAATCTGTTCCCACTCGTTACCCTCCAACGACATAGAAGATTTCGTTGCCTGCATATATACGATTTCTTTCGCCAACGTATCTATGAATTTTGCAGGAAATTTATTCAAATCAAAAGGCGCTACCGCTTTATTAACAGTTCTTAATCTTGGCTCTCTCATGGTATCCCTCCGTACACAAACTTATCCAAAATATAGTCTACCATAACTCCCGCCAAAATTCCACGCCTTTTGCTGTCAAATCAAAATGCCAACGGTAAAAACTTTTCAATAACTCTTGCAACCATATCTACGGGTATCGCATTCCCCGCTTGCTTTCTCGTCTGCGTATCGGAAACAACTATCTTATAACTATCGGGAAACCCTTGCAACCGCAGCATTTCTCTCGGCGTTAAACGTCTTTCTCCATTTACCAGAAGATAATTATAACTTGCTCCCGCCCGCAAAGCACAACTATATGGATAAGATGAAATATTCCCCGCTTTATTCTCATGCCAAATAGACGGATAAACCGATGTTTCGTGCATAGATTTTCTCTTAGCAACTATTTCAGGCGATGCATAGTGCTTTTTTTCTACGTCTTTCTCCAGAATATCATCCAGCGTTTTTTTATTGTCTATATTAAACTTCCAATCCATTACAAAAGGTTTTTTAGAGCCTATAATAATAATACGCTCCCTTTTTTGAGGCAATCCGAAATCAAGCGCGTTTAGCAAATGATAATCTACATGATACCCCAGTTCGTCTCTAAGAACTTCTAAAATTATTTTCAGCGTTTTACCATTATCATGACTGGCAAGATTTTTCACATTTTCCAGGACAAACACCTGCGGCTGTTTTTCCTTTATAATTCTCGCTATATCAAAGAAAAGCGTTCCTCTTGTATTATCCGCAAATCCTTTTTGCAAACCGCAAATCGAAAAAGCCTGACAAGGAAACCCGCCGAACAAAATATCAAAATCGGGAATTTCGGACGCTTCTATCTTTGTAATATCGCCCGCAGGTCTTTCCCCGAAATTAGCTTCATAACTTGTTTGCGCATATTTATCAATATCGCTGCTAAATACGCACTCACCTTTTAATCGCAATTTATTAAACGCATATTGAGACGCATATCTGAAACCGCCTATTCCGCAAAACAAGTCTACAAAACGGATAGGATTTGGATATGCTGGTTTTTCCGTCGCCGATAAATCAAGAAAAATTTTATCAATAGACACTCCCAATGCTCCGCCAATTTTTATCGCAATAGATATGGACGGCGAGGCTTTTTGTCGTTCTATCAACGAAAGATATTTCCTGCTGATTTCAGAATACTGCGCGAGAACTTCCTGCGACATTCCTCTTTCTTTACGAATTTCTTTCACTTTATTCATTTGAGCGTTTTCTTCCTTTTTGAGAACTTTTTTACACAATTTATTATAATCTGCTTTTTCATTTTTGTCCACCCCTTAATACAAATTTTATTTAGAATAACGGCAGTGGAATTACCGTTACCCCTGCCGTTTAACTTAGTACGGATATATTATCTCCGAATATATCGCTTCTCTTACACACACCCGAATACTATCCATTTTTTGAACCTATAAAAACTGTTTTTCTGCTTTAACCTTTCTGTTACTCTCTGCCTATCAGTATATTCCTTTACTAGCCGAGAAAACATATCGCTCGTTCGTCCATATTTACAAGATATTCGTTCAATCCTCCGCTTGTCGGCAAATTAAGCTAGACAAATCGCTTGCACTCGTTGAGATACTGCAAATGCTTTTGCCACATATGCCAATCACTTTTTTCTCCGGGAGGTAATGCAAAAATATTTTCTTTACTCTCCTCCTCTCAAATCAAACGTCTCCCCATCCGTTCTCCCCGCGCTGATAATATCCCTTTGCATACTACAAAAAAAATGTATATGACACTTCGTCTACTATAACCTCTATTGACATTCCATCCATTTCCAACATACAAAACATGCTAAATTCCAATTCTTCTTTATCACGATTCAAAAACCTACTAATTGCATCTTCGGTCTGTTCCTCTAATGCTTTCCTCTACACTAAGCATTCATGCTAATATCAAGGGGTTTTTAAGAAAATATTAAACTTTTTTGTTTTATTTATTTTAACTTATATTAAGCATATATGTTATACTCTTTGCAACTACATATACAAGGATCGATATACTATGGCTATTGGTGAAAGAATTCATTTTTCCGCATTATGCGGGGCATGACGCAGAAATATCTCGGCATGACCGTCGGCTTTCCTGAAAA
>CAJTNL010000008.1 GCA_910577755.1 uncultured Eubacteriales bacterium
AAGCATGAAGAGTTAAACCGACGTTCCTTTTCTAATATCTCTATTTTAAAACTGGCTCTGTTTGAATATATTGAAAGGTTTTATCATCATTTTCGTCCTCACTCTTTTAACAACATGCTCTCTCCTGACCAGGAGGAACTTCTCTTCTTTCAATATCTCTCCTAATTTCACTTTTTTCTGTCTACTTTATTGACTATGAGCCAAGGTTTCGCCAACCGGATTACCATCTGCATCGCTAATGATCACTCCGTTTTCTGTCCAGCATTTAAACACATAACCATCTTCTGCAGTTGCCGTTAGTGTTACTGATGTGTTCGGCGCATATTTTCCACCACCAGTAACAGTACCTTGTGCAATATCAAATGATGTTACAGTGATTTGAATTTTTTCCTTTAAAGCACCTTTTGCTGCTTCTAGCGTTGTACGGGCAGTATTTAAGCTATCCACTGTTGCGTCCGTAGCATGGTAAGCCTCATTTGCATCTGCAAGAGCAGTTAGGAAATCATTTACCTCCTGAGTTCCATAATAGTCATTTGTATCTATAGCGTCGCATTCATTAATCACTGCCTGCAGTAATGATCTATCTAAACCCAAGTTCGCTGTATTTAAATTTTCTAATGCAGTTAGCAGATAAGCTCTGGTTGCATCAATATCATCTTTAGCTTCCGTTGCTGCCTTTATAGTATTGACGAAAGCATTTCTTATAGAAAGTGGTAACTTTCTATAACCTGACTCCTTCTGCAATGCTTGAGCAGTACTGATTGCATCCTCTAAAACTATAATCAAATCGCTTGTGATTTCTTTAAAGTTAGCATAAATAGTCGTTGTTGCCGTTGCAGTAAATGTGTAGGTTTCTCCAACTGGATTACCGTCTGTTGCTGTAATTACATTGCCAGCGGCATCCGTCCAATTAACAAATTCATAATGACTATCTGTATTAGGTACTGCAGTAAAGGTTATCTCTGTTCCATTCTCGATAGTTTGCACTTGAGTTGCAGCCGGATTTTGTGTCGAATCTGTACCTATTACAATATTTCCGCCAGTACCTGTCACCTCTGCCGTTACTGTTACTTCAGTTACAGTTGCAGGAATCTCTACCGGATATGTTACAGTTTTCAATACGTTCCCAGCGCTATCTAACACTTCGGCAACAATCTTATATTGACAAGCCTCAGCGCTTACATTGGTTAAAGTAAAATCTTGTGTAAGTATATTGTCAACAGACGGCGATATTGTTACCAGTTCATCTCCTGAATCAGTAACCTTATATAAAGTAGCATTTTTTAGGAGGTACCGAGAGTTATCAAGCAAACTAGCGGATGCAAACGTAACTGTAGTTGCATCACTTTCACTTCTTTCAGCAGTCAAAATATCTTTATATACTTCATTTTTAGTCGCAGAATTATCATCTATATAATCTAACCCATATATCCAAGATGAATACGGTCTCAAGGTCAGACCGCTGGTGGTAGTACCCATACTGCTTTGGGTAATTCCCATCTGACTCAAAATATATTTTACAGCCATTAAATGTCCAATTTCATTAACAGTACCTAGATTTTTATCAAACCATAAGGTTTCCATCTCCGGATTAAATGCATTAATGTCGCAGAAATATGTATAGAGTTCAATAATAGGGGTATTCGTTCCCGCTACCTCTTTCATGGCATTAACGTAATCTGCAATATCCGGATCAACACTAGCAGGTGTAATAAGAATCAGAGGAAGTCCATCTCTGGAGGCATTATTTTTAAGCATTTGAAAATTTTGCTTAAAGCTTTCTACACTACTCTCAACTACTACACCGTTATATTTAATATCAGGCATTACAAACATCACATTAGGGTCATATTTGCTGTAAAATCCAGTATTATAATTATTGAGAATTTGCTGACTAGTTATACCTCTTTTACCCTCATTTATAACAAAACGCTGGGCACAAGTAACCTGAGCTGTAAAGTTATAGCTGCGTCGAATCACTTCGTCAAAACACTGCACATAATTCTTAGCGGAAATATAATCTCCCATAATACCTTCCGTAGTAGCGCCGCCCGCGAACAACCAGGCGCTTGCAGTAGTATTTGCAATTGGAGAAATAACAGCATTTGCGCTGGCAGTTTGCGTACCTGAAAGCTCTGCAATTTGGGCTTCTGTCAGCCTATTATCATACACGTTCACATAATCAATCACACCAGTAAATAAATTAGATCCAGCAGTATTACCGGTATATCTGCGACCGCCGGTCGTGATATATTCAACTGCACTAAAATCAGCATTATACTGCGTACTGATATCAGACCGTTGAACAGCTAAATTTCCATCTACGTAACCCCCGAAACCTCCACTCTGAAAATTTACAGACAACGTATGCCAATTGCTATCATTCAGTCAAGCTGCTGTGTTTAGAGTAAACTTACCGCTATCGTTTGTACCGCCATTTACAGCAAGCACTACTTTTCCTGTGTTTGTTAATCTAATTTCTACTCTTTCGTCAGCAGTACTGGTAAAAGAAACCAAAGTAGTTCCATTCACAATTGTTGACGATGATGTTTTAAAACGAATGGTAAGGTTACTGTTCGTTGCTTCCACCGCTCGTATAGTTTGAATATCTTCGTCTTTGGTTATAATACTACCATTGGCACTATCAAACATTTTTCCCACATTATAACTTAATACTGGTTCTAGTCCTGTTATAGCTTGACTCCCTGTCAAACCAATAGGCATATTATCTGATTGATGTCCTACACCTGTTTTTTTAACGCTATATCGGTCTCAGCCATGGTAGCAAAAGCACTTGTCGGATCTAAAAGATCAAGATTTTTCAGAATAAATTTGCCCCAAAGCATAAAACCTTCTTTATCGGGATGGAGTTGCGTAGCATTAACTGAGCCATTTACCTCATGGTACAAATACTGCGTGGACAGCTTATTATTATTATTCATAGCCAGCCATTCTAAATTAAAATCTAACAATATGACGTCATATTGTACCGCTACATCACGTACAATATTCATATATATCCAAATTATTATTTACAGATGCATTATTAGTATAGTTCTGCGTTTGTAAAACAGGAATCGCATTACAGGTTTGCCATACAGTAGAAAGCAATGTCTCCAAATTTGCTCTATACTGTGTCTAATTTACACTACCGCGACAATCATTCATACCAACTGTAATAAAAACAACGTCCGGATGTTTATTTATAATCCATGTGTCTTTATTAGTAACCATATTTGTACTTGAACAACCACCAACGCCAGTATTCATAATTACATCGTTGCTTCGGTCAATCCCATTGATTTTAGTACTCTTAAAATATTGTTCAAAATATTCTACATTGTTTCGATATCCTTTGAATAGAACACACCTTGGGTGATACTATCGCCGGAAAACAGCCAGTTAATTCTATCAGGTGTACTCATCAAATTCTGTAATGCAGCCCAAGCACTAAGCGTCCGATTACGTGCCAACCATGCATCAAGCGTAGTGAATGATGATGCAGACGCAAGAGCTGCTGCACTGCTTTTATCCTCAGCTAAAATATTTGCCGCATTGTTAGTGCTATTCAAAAGATTTTGATCTAAATCTGACGGCGCAGTTTCAATTTCAGAAACCGTAACCTCCTCAACCTGCGTATTATTAGTTAGCGCATTCATATACATTAAATTGGTCGGTAACGCAACCAGAGCTACCAGCAACCCAATTATAATTGCTTTAAAAAATTTACCTTTCATTTGTTTTGCTTCCTATTATGATAATTGTCTTTCTTTAAAACAATAAGTCAATTGAATAATTAATCTTATCAACAAAATTTGTTGATTTTCAATAAATTTCTTATTTTATAATTGAACTGTTGCCACTTAAATCACGATATGATTTGTGCAAAAGACTGTACATATTGTTCCCAATAACTATATCTCACAATACTTTGGATTGTATTTTCATCCCACAGATAAAATCACTTATTCCTGCCGTACGTCTTATTACAGTGAATATGCAACCCGACCTTCAACACTAGCTAATAAAAAATAATGTTGGTGGCAGAACTATCTATCTTTTATAATTTTAGTACCTGTTTTTCCCTGTAAAGCTTGTCTTGCACAATCCAAAGAAGCAATTACAGCTGTTCCTTCAGAAATACATTCCACAAAAGATACACAGGCTTCCACTTTTGGTAGCATACTTCCAGATGCAAAATGCCCTTGTGCAATATACTCCTTCGCCTGCGACACTGTCATTTGATGTAATTCCTGTTGATTTGGCTGTTTATAATTTAAGCACACTCGCTCCACTGCCGTTAAAATAATCAACATTTCAGCGTTTAAATCTACAGCTAGCTTTGCGCTGGATTTATCCTTATCTATGACCGCCGCAATACCATGGTAACCGTCTTGATGATCTACAACTGGTATACCTCCGCCTCCCACCGTAATCACAATATTTTGCAACTCTACCATCTGTTGAATAACGGGTAATTCGACAATAGAAACAGGCTCTGGAGAAGCCACAACTCGCCGATAGCCTCTACCGGCATCCTCTATAAATACCATCTCTTGCTCTTGTTGCATCTGGGTGGCTTCTTCTTTACTGTAAAATATACCGATCGGCTTAGTTGGACGCTCAAATGCCGGGTCGTCCGGACTTACAACCACCTGCGTGATGATGCTGGCTACCCTTCTGTTTAAGTTTCGTTTACGCAATTGATTTGTAATGGCCTGCTGCAAATGGTAACCTATATACCCTTGCGACATTGCGCCACATTCTGCAAAAGGTATAGAAGGTGTTTTTGCTCCGTTTGTACATGCAAAATCCATAGCTAAATTAATCATACCTATCTGCGGACCATTACCGTGTCCAATGATAACTTCATAACCTTCTTCCACCAGCTCTACAATAATTTTAGCTGTTTTCTTTACTAATCTGAGTTGCTCCTGCGGTGTTTGACCCAAAGCATTACCACCTAAAGCTAACACAATACGTTTCGCCATTCTGTTCACCTCAAAATAATCTATGTATCCATATTTTTATCATACAAAATTTTCATTTAAAAACAATCAAATTAAAATACTTTCTTTTAATATTTATTCTTTAGTATTTTATATAGCATTGAATCAGCAAACCGTTGTTTTTTGAATCCTCTCTTTTCTTACTGCCAAAGCAGTATCATTTTAATTTTGAAGCGATCCGCTCATTACTTAAAATATTCAGCACACTTTGTATCACCAATACCTGAGCTTTTAGATGTTTAATTGATCTTAATTGTTTATTTGACCGCACAACATATAACCTGCATCTGTTCCGTTTATAACCTATAATTAAATGACTCATTGATATAGCGCTCTGCATTCTCGCCCTTTGACGCTGTAAATCATGAATTTCACGGATTAGTTTAAATCTGCAAATATTTTCAAAATATCTTAATTCACTGCACCAAATATACACACATGCTCAAGTAATCTTTAACTTTAATTCATACATATATTCAGCCAATTCAATTGCATTATATCGTTCAACCCACGCAACAGAATTTATTTAAATAGTCCGTCAATTAAACAAATTTTATTTCTTATTTCATACACGCAATATGTTACCATTTGGATCTCTCCTTACTTTTTATTTTTCTATATATTATGTTAACATATATATAGAAAAATAAAAAGTAAAATCTTAAAGGAGAACCATTTTTTTATAAAATTATATATAGCAATATTTGTATATCTTTACTGCTGAACTTTGCATTTTTTCCTTGTTTTCCAATACAATATTTTTAAAACATACCTATCTAATCTGTTACTAAACTCACCAGATGATACTGTAGGCCTATAATTAAAAACAGCTTAAACCAATGGTTCAGGCTGTTTTTAATTATTTTATTTCTTCTTTTCTTTTCGCAATTTTAACCGATTGCTATATTCATAATCTTTACTGATCTTTGCTGCTAATCCGCCCAAAGCCAGTAATGCAATCAAATTCGGAATAACCATCAAACCGTTAAACAAATCGGTCAAAGCCCATACTAAGTCTACCTTCAAAAAAGAGCCCAAAACTAAAAGGACACACACTAACCCTGCGTAAATTCTCACACCAATTTTTCCGAACAACGCACTAATATTAGATGCGCCAAAAAAATACCATCCAATAATGGTAGAAAACGCAAAAAACAGCAAACAAACAGCAATAAAAATATTACCGCTCTGTCCAAACAAAGTGGCAAATGCCGCCTGAGTCAAATTACCGTTATTTAATTGTCCGTCATAACCCAAAGGTAATACATCCGTAACTAAAATTACCAAAGCAGTTAATGTTAAAATAATGAAAGTGTCAATAAATACACCTATCATAGCAATAAACCCCTGATCACAAGGATGCTTTACCTTTGCTAAAGCATGAGCATGAGGTGTAGAGCCCATACCTGCCTCGTTAGAAAACAGACCTCTGGCTACACCGAATTGCATCGCTTTTTGAATTGTAATACCGATTACACCACCTGTCACAGCCTGTGGGTAAAACGCACCTACAAAAATGTTGCTAAAAGCTTGCGGAATTTTTGTAACATTAGCAAACACCACAATTAAAGCGCCTACTATGTAAAGCAAAGCCATAAAAGGCACTAACTTTTCAGTAACGGAAGCGATACGTTTAACGCCACCCACAAAAATAAACATAGCAATAACAGAGATTACAATACCTACTGTCCACTGAGGTATATAAAATGCGGTTTCAAACGCATTTCCAATTGCATTGGACTGTACCATATTACCCATAAAACCTAATGCTAACACAATTAAAATAGAGAAAATAGTTGCTAAAACCTTACCGAATGTTCCCTTAAAAGCACCTATAATATAATATCGTGGTCCACCTACTACAACGCCGTCTTTCATTGTTTTAAATTTTTGCGCTAAAGCCGCTTCCACATAAATAGTTGCCATCCCTAAAAAGGCGCTGATCCACATCCAGAAAATAGAGCCGGGTCCCCCTGCAATTAAGGCGCCGGCAGCCCCTACCAAATTTCCGGTACCAACCTGTGCCGCAATCGCAGTTGCAAGGGACTGAAAAGAGGTCATCCCCCCTTCATCTGCTTTTATATTTCCTTTTTTCAAAACACCGCCGAACGCCAATTTAAAACCGCGGCTAAATTTACGTATCTGAATAAATTTTAGGCGAATCGTAAAATACAATCCCGTACCGCAAAGTAAAAAAATCAAAACATAATTCCACAGATAATCATTGATAAACTCAATAAAACGTATCAGGATATCCATTCCATCATCCCCTAATTCTTTCCCCAATCATATCGAAATTATAACTGTTTTATTTTAATTAGCATATTGTTTCTGCTGTATTAAATAATACTGCCTTGTGATTTACATTTGTTAACCCTATACATTGTATAAAAAAAGAGCAAATATATCTATACTGCTCTTTTCATAACAAAATTTATTAACGTTATCCTTTTAATTTCTCCCACTGACCTTGATTAAAACCTACCAGTATCAAATCTTTGTGAACAACAATCGGACGTTTTACCAATTTACCATCTGTCGCTAAGAGTGTATACTGTTCCTCTTCACTCATGGACGGTAATTTTTCCTTTAAATTCAGAGATTTATACACTAAACCGCTGGTATTGAAAAACTTTTTAAGGGGTAAACCACTCTTTTCCACCCACTGTTTTAACTCCTCTACAGTCGGTCTATTTTCTATAATAGATCTATTTTCATAAGCAATACCGTTTTCTTCCAGCCATTTTCTAGCCTTAACGCACGTACCACACTTTGCATATTGCAAAAACAACACTTTCACGTTAGTTCCTCCATTTTAAACAAGCCGCTGCAAAATTGCTGGCAACGCAGCAATATCCTGAATCTGATAATCAGCGCCATCTAATTCACCTTTTGCCCCATAGCCATATAAGCAGCCTACAAACGGTAATTTATGACGTTTTGCCAGTTCCATATCATGAAAACGGTCTCCGACCGCTACATATTCCGCTGGATGCTCCTTTTTAATGATCTCAAACACTTCATATTTAGGTATATATTGGTACTTTTCACAGGGATAAAATCCTGTAAATAAATCTCCTAAACCAAAATATGATTTATGCGCCTCCATGTAGCTTGTACTACAATTACTCAGTAAAATTAACTGATAACCTTCCTGCTTTAACCGCTGTATAACCTCCATAGCGCAAGGATACCACCGTGCCTTACCCTCGTGTAAATATATATTCATATATTTACCTATTAATTTACTATAATCATCCTGCTGCTTTTTTGAAAGCTGTGGCATAAAAGTATTCCACATATCGCTTGCACTGCAACCAAGCCACCGATTCATTTCTTCATCTGTAAAGGTGCGCGGACGCGCAAAGCCATCTTCAATCAATTGATCATATACCTTTAGAAAAGCCGCTTGATACACAATGGCACAATTGTGCAGCGTACCGTCATAATCAAAAATAATAGTTTTTTTATCCAATTTGTTTTAACAGATTGGCCATTTCAATGGCTGTAGATGCAGCATCAAACCCTTTGTTGCCTGCCTTTGTGCCTGCACGCTCAATCGCCTGCTCAATGCTGTCGGTGGTAACCACACCAAAAATTACTGGTACTTCGCTATCTAATGAAACATGAGCAACACCCTTAGAAACTTCTGCACATACATAATCAAAATGCGGTGTAGAACCTCTGATAACCGCACCCAAACAAATAACTGCGTCGTATTTTCCACTTTTGACCATTTTTTTTGCTGCCAACGGTAATTCAAATGCTCCCGGCACCCACACCAAATCAATATCCTCACCATTCACACCATGACGCTGTAAACCATCTTCTGCACCGCCAATCAGCTTTGATACAATAAATTCGTTAAAACGTGCAGCTGCAATTCCCACTTTCAGTCCATTTGCAATTAAATTACCTTCAATATAGCGCATAATAATATCCTCCTTTAATGACTGTAAACACTTACAGCATATGGTTCATTTTTTCTTTTTTAGTTTTCAAATAAAACTCATCATTCGGATTTGCCTGCATTTGGAGAGGAACTCGCTCTACAATCTGCAAACCATATCCAGAAAGACCGGCAATTTTTTTGGGGTTATTGGTCATCAGCCTAATTTGCTGTACGCCTAAATCACTTAAAATTTGTGCGCCAATCCCATAATCGCGCATATCTGCCGGAAAACCCAATTTTTCATTGGCCTGAACTGTATCCAATCCATTATCCTGCAAAGCATACGCTTTAATTTTATTGATCAATCCTATACCACGCCCCTCTTGTCGCATATATACCAAAATCCCTCTTCCTTCTTTGGCAATCTGCTTCATGGCCGCATCATATTGTTCACCGCAGTCACAGCGGTGAGAGCCCAACGCATCTCCCGTGAGACATTCAGAATGTACACGTACCAATACCGCATCACCGTCTGCAATATCTCCCATTGTTAATGCTACGTGATGTTCGCCTGTCACTTTATTTTCATAGCCGTACATCATAAAATCGCCGTATCTTGTTGGTAGTTTTGCGGCGGCTACACGCTCCACAGTACATTCTGTTCTACGCCGATAGGCCACCAAGTCTGCAATAGTGATAAATTTGAAATGATGCTTTTGGGCAAACTTCTGTAATTCCGGCGTACGCATCATCGTACCTTCCTCTGCCATAATCTCACAGCATAAACCACATGCTTTTAAACCTGCTAAACGACATAAGTCAACCGTTGCTTCTGTATGCCCTGTTCTGACTAAAACGCCTCCTTCTTTTGCTTCTAGCGGAAACATATGGCCTGGGCGGCGAAAATCCTCTGGCTTTACGTCGTCAGCTACGCATTTCAACGCTGTTAAAGAACGTTCATAAGCAGAAATGCCTGTCGTTGTATCAACATGGTCAATTGAAATGGTAAAAGCCGTACCGTGATTATCCGTATTCTGTTCCACCATTTGAGGTAAACCTAATTTTTTTGTAAACGCTTTACTCATTGGCATACAAATCAAACCTTTAGCTTCCGATGCCATAAAATTGACATGTTCAACAGTTGCAAACTCTGCCGCACAAATCAAATCACCCTCATTTTCTCTATCCTCATCATCTGTAACTAAAACCATTTCTCCGTTACGCAAAGCCTGTAACGCTTCCTCCACTGTATTATATTGAAACATAGTCATATCCTTTCTCAAAATTATTTATAAAAATCCGTGTTCGGCTAAGTAAGCCTCTGTAAGTACCGATTGACTCAGATGTTTTTCTTTATTCGATGTAAAAGAAAGCAGTCGTTCTACATATTTCCCTATCATATCGCACTCTAAATTCACAAGCTGACCAACTGTTTGTCCCAGCAGAGTGGTTTCTTCAGCCGTATGAGGAATAATTGATACGCGGAAACAAGTATCGTCTACATAAGCGACAGTCAAGCTGGTGCCATCAATTGCAACAGAACCTTTTTCAATTATATATTTTAAAATCGTTATATCAGCTGCAACTGTCACCCACACAGCATTATCCTCTCGTTCCATTTGGGTAATGACCCCAGTACCGTCAATATGACCGCTCACAATATGTCCACCTAATCTGCTTTGCAGCGTAAGCGCACGTTCTAAATTAACGTTGCTTCCTTTTGTTAAAACATTCAACTTGCTGCGACGCATAGTTTCTGCCATCACATCAGCCTCAAAGCAACCCTTTCCTATACGAGTCACCGTTAGACATACGCCGCTGGTACAAATACTGTCTCCTATTTCTGTGCCTTGCAGAACCTTATCTGCCTCTATGATAAAACGAGAGGAAAGACTCCCTTTTACAATCTGCCGTACCGTGCCGATTTCTTCTACAATACCTGTAAACATAAACGACTCACCTCCCACTGTAAATTCCGTTATTTTCTCCGCTTAACCAGAGCAGAAATTTTGATATCTTGTCCAATAGATGCAGCCTGCATATACTCCAATTCAACAGCATCCTCCAAACAAGCAATACCTTCACCACCTACTGATGTAGGAGCCCGATCTCCTCCTACCATCTTAGGCGCTATATAGGCGATAACCTCCTGCACAATACCCTGCCGTAAAGCCGCATCATTTAAGGATGCACCGCCCTCTAACAAAATACTGTCGATCCCAATAGCCCCTAACTGATCCATTAAATCATTTAAATCTACACGACCATTTTTGACAGAACAAAGCATCACTTTAGAGCCGGAAGACTTGAATTCATTGGCTATCTGTGTACTTGCCTTAGCAGTAGTTGCCAAAATCGTTGGATTATGAACCTGATCCTGTAATACGTTGGAAGTCGGAGGAATACGCAGACAACTGTCTGTTATAATACGAACTGGATTTTTGCCGTTAGGTATACGGCAGGTCAACACTGCATTATCATGAATGACAGTATTAACACCTACCATAATACCAGTATATTGGTGACGTAGCTGATGTACCTCCTGCCGAGATTCCTCACCGGAAATCCAACGAGATTCCCCGGTAACCGTTGCAATTTTACCATCCAATGTCATGGCTGTTTTCATCACCACATACGGACGCTTTGTAGTAATATAATGACGGAAAATCCGATTCACATAATCACATTGCTCCTGAAGAACACCATAGATTACTTCAATACCCGCCTCTTTTAATTTTTGTACCCCTTTTCCTGCTACCAGCGGATTTGGGTCTAAGCTACCAATTACAACCTTGCTAATTTTCTTTTCTATCAGTAAATCAGCACACGGCGGTGTTTTACCATAATGACAGCAAGGTTCTAATGTTACATACATCACAGCATCCTGCACAAAATTTGCAGCGTCTGCGATTGCATTGACCTCCGCGTGAGGACCGCCACATTTTTCGTGATAGCCACTGCCAATTATGCGACCATTTTTTACAATCACAGCACCTACCATCGGATTGGGCGCAACCCATCCTCCTCCTCTTTGTGCTAGCTCTAATGCCTGACGCATATAGTATTCGTCTAGATTTGCTCCCATTATGCAATCTCCTAAAAAAAGCCCTGAGCAATATACCCAAGGTTTTTGACTTCATCATCCGATCAAAAAATATTCATTTATGATCTTCTTTCATCCAGACTATCACTGTCGGCTTTGGAATTTCACCAAATCAGCCTTACGGGTTGTGGGCTATACCACCGGTGGGGATTTTCACCCCGCCTTGAAGATATGATTGTATTTTTCATTATACTATACCTGTTTTTATATTGCAAGTTTTTATATTGCAAGCGTTTGATAGAAAATAGAAACACTTTATTCTGCACGTGTACAAACACAAAGCATATAAGTATGCTGGTAAATTGTATGAAACACCTGCCAATCTGCTGTATCTTTATGATTTTTATAATAAAACCCCATCCCTAAATATTTGCCAACGCTTTCTCTTTTGGTCCACATACGGTAAAAGGCAAGCTTACCCCTTCCTTCCTGCTCGTAAACTGCTTGTTCCTCCGCAGTAAAAAAACGCTTTACAATTCGATGAAAATTATGCGGCTCCATTTTTTGAATATCAACACCTACAGGCGCATCCGCTACCACACATACACATACTGTTCCTGAATGGCTGATATTGAAATGTACCTGTTCATGACCTATTACATACGGCTTACCATACGACGTTGTGCCAAACTGTATATCATAAAACGGCAGTCCCCATTTTTGAGCAATAGCATATTTGGCAAGAAGCAGTCCAATCAGACTCGCCTGCGCTTTTTCTCGTTTCATACGCTGCAATCGGTCTCTTTTGTCAGCTTCCGCATATGTTAAAAGACTTCCAAATGTTTCGTCCGGAATTATCTTTGGGTAAGAAACAACAAAAACCTGACTACCTGCACTTCGGTCCAAAACCATCCTTCTTTCTATATCCAAACGAGTATATGCATTGATTATATCAAAAAAAATCAATAATAGCAATGAAGTCTTCTCTACTGTGTAATGTGTAAATTTTTTATTTACACATCATCACGTTGCAAATCATCATACCAAGTTTAATTATACATTCGTAACTTTTTGTAATTTCCTTATCACTCGTGGTATAATAACAAAGATAATATACTACTGCTTGCAGCATATAAACATAATAAATACCGCCGGTAAAGCAGATAAAATCAATTTGAGAGTACTGATAATTGCAGCAACCAGGAGGGAATTCATGATTACTTTTACTGGAAAAGGAGCCTTTGGCGGTTATGCCATGGGACAAATATTATTCTACAGCCATCCGCAAACGGGTATTAAAGCGCATACCGTAGAAAACCCGTCCGCAGAGTTAAATCGCTTTTTTACCGCGCAAAAAACAGCAATAGAGCAGCTAGGTAAGCTTTATGAAAAAGCTCTATCGGAGGTAGGACGCTCAAGCGCTATGATTTTTCAAATTCATCAAATGATGCTAGAAGATTTAAATTATGTGGATTCTATCATCAACGTAATACAAAACCAAGGACAAAATGCAGAATATGCCATCAGTGTTACGTCAGCAAAATTTGCAAATATGTTTGCCGCAATGGAGGATCCTTACATGCGTGAGCGTGCTGCAGACGTAAAGGATATTTCACAGCGGTTAATCAATGTACTTACTCATAATCATGATGAAACCATTTCCTTTGAAAAGCCTGTTATCATTGCAGCAGACGATCTGGTACCCAGCGAAATTATGCAATTAGATAAAGACAAGGTTTTGGCATTTGTCACCTGTCATGGTTCAACCAACTCTCACACGGCTATTCTGGCACGAATTATGAATATACCTGCTGTAGTAAACCTTGGAACAGACTTTACAAAAGAATATAATGGCAGACAGGCTATTGTAGACGGTTACAACGGTAAATTGATCATCAGCCCTAATCAGGAAACCAGCACATATTACACCAAAATACAAATGCAGGAAAAAGCAAATCGTGCGCTGCTTCGGGAGCAACTGGGCAAAGACAACGTAACGCAAGACGGACAAAAAATTCATATTGTTGCAAATATTGGCAGTACTGCCGACATTCCCGACGCTTTAGAAAACGATGCAGGCGGCATTGGTTTATTCCGAAGTGAGTTTTTATATTTAGAAAACACTTTTTTCCCCTCTGAACAGGAGCAATTTGAGGCATATAAAACTGTTGCACAATCTATGGAAAACAAAAAAGTAGTTATTCGCACCATGGATATAGGTGCAGACAAACAAGCCGATTATTTTAAACTTCCGAAAGAAGAAAACCCTGCCATGGGATACAGGGCCATTCGCATTTGCCTGACTCAATTAGATATTTTTTATACACAATTACGCGCATTATACCGCGCTTCTGCTTTTGGGAATATTGCCATCATGTTTCCAATGATTACTTCTGTAGAAGAAGTCCAACAAATAAAAAAAATTGCAGCACAGGTACGCCGTGAATTAGACCGAGAAGGACTTCCTTACGTACCCAATACAAAACTTGGCATTATGATTGAAACACCTGCAGCAGCGATGATCAGTGATCTGCTTGCAAAAGAGGTAGATTTTTTCAGCATCGGTACCAACGATTTAACGCAATATACCCTTGCGATTGATCGTCAAAATACGATGTTGGATCAATTTTTTCAACCGCACCATAAATCTGTCCTGCGTTTGATAAAGATGGTAGCAGATAATGCTCACCGTAACCACATCTGGTGTAGTATTTGCGGAGACATGGGTAGTGATCTGCATATGACGCCACTATTTCTTGCCATGGGAATTGACGAAATTTCGGTTCCCCCCAGCTCTATTTTAGCAGTTCGTAAAAAAGTAAGAGAAACCAATGTCAGTATGATTCAAAATCATCTGTTTGAAAAATGGCTGTAATGCCCTTTATACTACATATTAGAGTTTATAAAAAAGAGATTCCTTTACTTTAATAAAGTAAAGGAATCTCTTTTTTATAAGGCTATCCACCATATCTGATATATTTATTTTGATCTTTAGATCTCTGTGCCTCCATTCCCAAAACCACTATACTGATTCCGCCATTGCTACGCATATCTCTATAGCTCTGCGATACTCCACTTTTGTTACGGTTACTCTCCAATTTTCGATTACAAAAAAATCTCCCTCTTCCGGCACTTTACCAAGCTCCTGCATCACCCATCCATTTACAGTAGAAACTTCATATGTTTGATCAATCTTTAGCAATTCCAATATTTTATCTAAGTTAGCATTGCAGGAAATAACAAAAGAACCATCTGTCTGCTGGCTAAAATCATTCTGCTCATCATCGTGCTCATCCCATATCTCGCCAACCAATTCTTCTAATATGTCTTCCAAGGTTACAATACCTACTGTTCCTCCAAATTCATCTAACACAATCGCCATATGACATTTACTGTGCTGTAACATACGCAACAATTTTGAAATCTTAGTTCCTTCTGTTACTACAATCGGTTCTTTTATAATATCAGCAAGCCCTTTATCTCCATGTAATACATAAGTGTGAAAATCTTTCTCATGAATGATACCGATAATATGATCAATACTTTCTTGGTACACCGGTAATCTGGAATAACCGTGCTCTTTAAATAGTGCGGCGACTTCCTCTACACTGTCATGCTCTTCTGCAGCAATCACATCAACACGCGGCATTAAAATATCCTCTACATCCAAATCATTAAATTCAATAGCAGAGCGAATCAGCTCCCCCTCGTGCTTATCCAGTCCGCCGTCGCTTTCTACTTCCTCAACAATAGTAATCAGCTCTTCTTCCGTAATTCCTCCCGAAGGATGCAAATGAAACATCTTTGTTAAAAGCTTTTTCCATTGTTTAAACACCCAGTTAACCGGCCATAAAACAATCGTAAAACACTGTAGAATCGGAGTCACCGCCATAGCAAATACTTCTGCTTTTTCTTTTGCAATGCTCTTTGGAGAAATTTCACCAAACAGCAGCACCAAAATTGTCATAATAATAGTAGCAATTGTTACGCCGCCGTTACCCAGAAGCTTTGTAAACAACACTGTTGCCAAAGATGACGAAAGAATATTTGCAATATTATTGCCAACTAGAATAGTGGACAGCAATTCGTCATAATTATCGCTCATTTTTAACGCTCGAGCCGCTTTTTTATTGCCACCAGAAGCCAAGTTTTTCAAACGTATCTTATTGACACTGGAAAATGCAGTTTCAGTTGCAGAAAAAAAAGCAGATAACAAAATTAAAAGAAAAATCGCAATGATTAATATGACATCAACGGTATCCATTAAAAAAGAATCACTCCATATTTTATTTTATCATTACTATACCATATCTTCTGATAACTTACAACTACTACCTATGTGTTTCTTATTCCTGTAAAATTCAATGTCAAAAATATGAAAATAATTAATACGAATAACGCAAATAACGTAAAATATTCTATAAATCACCACAGTATAAAAACCGCTTGCCATAAACAAATATAGGTTTGGAATGTGCAAAAAATAAACAACTGCAATAAAATATAGCCCGCAAAACCGGTTATGTCACAAAACAAAACCAATTATTGCAAGCTGTAATATACAATGTTTTAAGAGGCATTAATAATCATTAAATACAACATTACCGCCACAACACCAACGCCAAATAACAGCAAACTGTATGCTAATGACTTATTGATAATTCTTTTTGGTTGTACAGGCGCGTCATACGTACCAAATCGGTGGTTTGTCGGCGGCGTAAATACATCTTTCGATTTAAAAAACAGCAATTTTCTAAATAAACGCACTGCCGTATCCCCCGCCACATATATAGTTCGTGCAGCAAGGGCGCTCGCAAACGGTAGCAGACGCAATAATACGGGACGATAAATCATTCGTTCAATACTCAGCCAACTTGGCCATACATCTGCATATATTTTAATACCATTTTCATTTTTTTTCATCAAACACACACGTATAAACAAGAAATATACAATGATACCGATAGCAATTGAAGCCGCCGCCCCTCTTAAATTGATTAGTGAAAAATAATTGACCGGTGATGCAGGAGCATGCCCATGCATAAAGCCTTGGGCCGTATCAGCAAGCAGATCCTGCGTCCAATAAGGCAGCGTACCAATTATCGGTAAAATTACACCTGATACAATCATAACACCCATTGTCAGTTTAGACATGTATGTTTTCTTTGCATCTAATTTTGCTTGATTGTCAGGATTTTTTTCAATAAATATGGCAACAAATATTTTTAACATATATGCCAATGTCAGACCACCGGAAAATGTAAACAAAGCCTCTACCGTTTGCATTAAACCAGCAAATGCCGTTTGTTCAGGCATCATTCCAATATACTCTACAATACTTTCGTGAATCAGCGTTTTACTAATATAACCGTTAAACAAGGGCACACCTGCAAGACCCAACAGCCCCATGCCGAATACAAACCACAAAACCGACTTTTTACGTCCAAAACCACGCAGCTTATTAAGGTCAAAAGTGTGCATACAGACATATATAACGCCTGCTCCCATAAACAATGCCAGCTTAAGCAGAGAATGATTAAACATGTGTAAAACCGTACCTCTTACCGCCAAAGCATTATGCTCTCCCAGAATACATTGCATACCGATTGCAATAATGACAAACCCTAACTGGGAAACAGACGAGCAGGCAAACGTACGCTTAATATTATTAGAGAACACAGCCAAAATAGCGCCTGTAACCATAGACAGCGTACCAAAGATAACGATAGCAAGACCCCATTGTGCATCATGCAAAAAGATGTTGCAACTGACTACAATAATACCAAAAATACCTGCCTTAGTAATAACGGCAGACAGCATGGCGCTTGCAGGAGCAGGCGCCACCGAGTGAGCCTGCGGCAGCCATGTATGGAGAGGAAACATACCTGCCTTTACACCAAAACCAACTAAAGTCAATGCACTGGCAACATACAAGAGAGCATAGTTGGTTACATGAGATGCAGCCTCAATCAACTGGTCGATTTGCAAAGTACCTAATATACTTTGCAGCATAAACAGTCCCATCAGAGATACTAGACTCCCGAATACCGCAAATCCTAAATAACTGTTACTACCATCAATGGCTTCCTCAGTTTCGTTCTGGATCACCATAGGATAGGAAGCAAAGGACATGACTTCAAAGAAAATAAAAGCAGTGTATAAGTCGTTAGAAAGGAACACACCTTGCATTGCGCCTAAAGTAAACAGAATAAACATAAAATATTTGTTTGTTCCTCTAGCACCCTTAAAGTATTCTTTTGAGACGAGCGTTGTCATCAACCAAATAAAAGAGGCCAGTATACTCATACTTATATGAAAACCGTCTAATTTAAAATGCAAGCCTAAAGATGCAAATCCCTCCCAAACGAAAGAGTCTACGGTACCTACTGTGGCGAACAAACAACACGCACCTGTCAATTCTAACGCCAGCGCAAAGTATAAAAAAACATCACGGGCCAGTTGATGAAAGCGGCCGATGATATAAGAACCAATGCCTGCCGCAAATGGAAAAAAAACAAGAGCAATGATTAAATAATTATTCCCCACATTTTTACCTCCTTCTCACTAAAATAAACCATGTGCAATATTGCTGAACATATCCATAAGCGGTTGATGGTAAATACCTAAAACAATCGCAACAACAGATAACAGAATAAACGGTACAGTCATAAATAAATTGGGATCTCTAACATCTTTGGTCAATACAGCAACATCAATCTCTTTATTGGGGAAGTACGCTTTGAATATAATTTGCATCATATATAAAGCGGACATTAATGTAGAAAAAATCAATACGCCGATACCTGCATATGCTAAGGGATTTCCGCTGTAAACAGCCGCTGTGCCTAATGTCCATTTACTTAAAAAGCCCGGCAAAGGCGGAATACTCATCAAACCAATTGCAGCAATCGTAAAGGTTGCCATGGTAATCGGCATTTTACGTCCAAAGCCGTTAATTTCATATACATACTCCCTATGGGTTTTATATAAAATAGCTCCAACGCAAAAGAACGCCAGTATCTTTAAAATGGAATGTACCACCATATGGGTCAAACCACCAACTAATCCCTCCGGCGTCATAAGTGTCAGTCCAAACACCATATACGAAAGATTGCTGACTGTTGAATATGCAAGCCGCCGTTTCAAATGAGCAGTTCTCAACGCCATGGATGAACCGTATACAATTGTAATAAGCGCTGCCGACATCACTACATATTGCGCCCAGCTGCCACTTAAAAACACAGTGCCAAACGTATAGTAAATTAAACGTACCAAAGCATAAACGCCCGCATTTACCACAGCCACTGCATGAAGCAACGCCGTTACAGGAGTAGGAGCAACACCGGCAGAAGGCAGCCAACCGGAAAGTGGAAATACCGCTGCCTTTACACCAAAGCCAAAAAAAGCCAGTACAAATACAACTAACAACCATTGCTCTCGACCAACTATTTGAGTTAAATTCAATATGCCTCCAAACGTAAAGTCAAGAGATACGCCATAATACATTATAAATACCATAGCAATAAACGCAAAGGCCGCACCGCCTATAGAGTAGATAATATATTTTTTCCCCGCATATAACGCCTGTGGATTCATTGCATGCATAACCAGAGGTAAAGTTCCTAGCGTCAGCAGCTCGTAAAACAAATAAAATGTCAGCAAATTTGCAGAAAATGCAAGACCCATTGTAACCCCGAAAGACATCGTGTAAAAAGAAAAGAATTTTGTTTCTTTTCCCTCATGCTTCATATATTCAAAGGAATAAAAAGTTGCAACCACCCACAAGGTACACAGAATGAAGCCGAAAAAAGCTGCCATTCCATCTAGTCTCAGGGCAATACTGAATGTATCTGTAAACGGAACCAAAGTTACTATCTGACCTTTTGGCGCTGCAAAAATTGCAACCAAAGATAATACCATGTTCACAATAACGATAGCGCCAACATAAATTTGACGTACCATACGGCTTTTAAATCTTGCAATTAATAAGCCAAATCCGCCAAGTATGGGCACAATTACAGGTAAAAACAATAAAAAGAAAGCGCTCAATAGTTTTCCCCCTTTTCTAAAAATGGATGACAGTTACATAACCGCACCGGTTATCCCGCTGATGACTTGCTGTAATCCCATGGGGAACATACCTAAACCTGCAACCGCAATACACAATAAAATCAACGGAGCCGTCATATATGCATTTGCTTCTGTTTTTTCTAACGTTTCATAATCAAAATCCTTGCCCGGGTAAAACGCATCTCTAATAATCGGCAGTAAATAGCCTGCTGTGAGCAATGCACTTACAAGAAGCACCGCAGGACCGATATATCCCAATACACCGCCGTAATCCGGCGACAACGCACCCAAGGCTAAGTCCCATTTTGCCACAAAGCCTCCTGTCGGCGGAATACCGATCAGCGATAATGATGCAATGGTAAAGCACCACATAACAATCGGCATTTTTTTACCTATTCCTTTTAAATCTTTGACATATATATGCCCTGTTTTATATATAATCGCACCCACTGAAAGAAACAGCGCATTTTTGGAAATGGCATGAAAAATCACCTGTAGCAGCGCACCGCTTAATCCTTGTGGAGATAAAATCATAATTCCAAAAATTACATAAGAAACCTGACTGACTGTTGAATATGCAAGCCGCTTTTTCAGCAATTGCTCTTTATAAGCCAACATTGATCCGACAAACACCGTTGCCAATGCCAGAATCACAATCGTAAGCTGTGCCCAAGTGCCGCGCAGAAAATCCGGGTTAAATACATAAAAAGTTACGCGAATCATTCCTAAAATACCCGCTTTTGTAATAATGCCCGAAAGTACCGCACTGGCAGGCGCCGGAGCAACGGGGTGAGCTGTAGGCAACCATGCCTGTAACGGCATTAAACCAGCCTTACAGCCAAACCCAATCATCATAACAAGAAAGATTGCCAGCAGCGCATTTTCATTACCTGCTATCTTGGCCAAATCTAGTACGCCGCCTTCTGAAAATGCTGTACCGGTTCCATAAAAGTTAAGAAAGAAAAAGCCAATCAGAGTCAAACCCGCACCAAGCACAGAATAACCTAAATATTTTAATCCTGCTTTGAGCGCATCTCTTCCTTGAGAATGAATTACCAGGGGTACGGTTATAAGAGTCATAAACTCATAAAACATATAAAGGGTCATGAGATTTCCTGCCATAGAAAGCCCCATTAATACTCCCAACGACATTACAGCAAAAGCAAAGTACCGCTTTTCCTTGCCCTCATGTTTCATATACTCAAAAGCATAAATACAGGCCACTGTCCAAATGGTTGAAATTAAACACGCAAATAATTTACCAGTACCGTCAAATCTGAACATCACCGACAAACTACCGCTGAATTTCCATAATGTAAAACTGCTCACCTCAGTCAAAAACGAGATGAGAAAAACAGTAATAGTGTTCAGCACTAGCACCGTACCAACATATATTTGCCGCGCAATCCTATGACCTATTGCCAATATAACAAGACCCGCAATCATTGGGAACAAAATTGGTATTAACAAAAAGATACCATCCCCCATTTGCTTTTCACCTCACGATTCCTATGATATCATCCATCATCCCAATAAATTTAATCCCGTTGTAATGGTTTGCATAATTGGGCTATATACAATACCCAATGCAATGTTACTTATAATTAATACACCGATAGAACAGAGTAAACATACACTTCTTCGGGATTTTGCGGTCTTTACTGCAATCTCTAGTGCCTGCTGCTTTGGTTTTGACCAAAATGCAATTACTGCCGGAATATAATACAACGCATTCAGCAAACTACTCAGCGCCAACGCAAGAAAGGTCACAATCATATGAAAATCACTCTCAATACTGCCAATGCCTAAAAACACCTTGGGTGCAAAACCTGCAAACAACGGAATACCTATCATAGACAACGAGCCCACAGTAAAACCAATACCGGATAAAATATCCTTTCTTGCAGAACCCCGCAGGGCTTTCATTTCATATTGATGACCAGAAGCATCTATAAGTCCGTTGGCCGCAAGAAACAGCATCGGCTTTGTAAACGCATGAACAAGTATATGAAAGCAAGCTGCCATAATCCCCACCTGTGTACCTAACCCAATACCCATATAAATATAGCCTATCTGAGCAACGGATGAATATGCAATCATACGTTTTACATGAGTTTCTTTAAGCGCCTTAACCGACCCCATCACCATACCGAGAACACCCAGTACAAAAATAACATCTGTCACGTGCAATGACGCCAAAATGTCTGGTGTAAATACACGGTAAAATATTTTCACCAGTAGAATAATATAACCTTTCAGTACCAGACCCGAAAGAATAGCACTGGAAGCCGTGGTCGAAGAACCATGGGCGCTGGGCAGCCATGAATGAAACGGATAAAGGGCGCTTTTGATAGAAAGCCCCAACACCATAAGCCCAAGGCTAGTAACGAGAGGAACCGTATATTGCCCGGTATATATCAACTCTATCACCGCTGACTGTATATTAGACATAAGCAAATGTCCGGTAATGGCATAAAGCATCGAAACACCAAATAAAAAGAAACCGGACCCCAACAGACTCATAAGCAGGTAACGTATAGTGGCTACAACTGTCATGCCGATATCCTTTGCCATAACAATCGCACAGGCGCAAATAGTGTTAATCTCAATAAACACGTACGCTGTAAATATATCGTTAGTATAAATCAGAGCCAGCATAGAGCTAAGCAAAAAGTTCATCATGGTATAGTAAAGCGAAACTCTGGTGGCACGAATATCAATATTAATACCTCGCATACCCCCAACCAGCGACAAAAACATCACGATGGAAAAAACCAATGCCAAAAGAGCTTCTAACGGGCCGGCGCGAAGCTCGTTCCCCCACGGCGCAGGAAAGTGGCCCATCATATAAGTAAAGCTTTCCCCTGCTGTGAGCAGAGTAATCAGCAATACTAGCGACATAGTAAAAACCGCAACTAGAATAAAAGTATTAACGATCTGTACAATTCTGCGATTACGAAAGAAAGGAGTCACAACGCCGCCAATCATACAAATCAGAATACTGAAAAAAGGCATGTTATAAACAAATGGCATTATTCCTCCTCCTTTTTCGCAAGTACAAGTATTTCATCCAGATAAATGGTTTTATATTTTTTATACAAACGTTGTACCAAAGCCAATGAAAAAGCGCTTACACTAACACTCACTACAATACCCGTCAGAACCAAGCCGCTGGGCACCGGATTGATATACGCCTGTACCTCGGTAATCCCCTCCTGCACAATCGGTGCAACACGACCAAAAATATATCCTTTAGAAGTGAGAAATAAAAATATGGAAGTATCCATAATATTAAGACCAATGATCTTTTTAATCAGATTTCTATTTAACAGCAGTGTAAAAAAACCAATACCAAAAAGAAGCACGGCCGCAATGTCATAGTAATGGGACAGAATAACTTCCATGTCTATAAATCTCCTTTCGAAAATAGTGAATAAAAGCCATACATAGTAAGGGCAACAATAATACCAACGCAAATATTAAGCGGCAAAATAAATCCACCGCTTAATATAGCGCCTGGAACACCTTTCGGAATACCGCCCCCAATATGATTTGCACCTGTATAAAAAGAATATGCCTTACAGCCGGCATAAGTCAGCAGGGCACAGCCTGTAATCATGGTGAAAGAGCGATAATGAATGACTTTTGAAATTTTATCATGACCAAACGCCAAAGCATATAGCATAAGCCCAGCCCCGATAATAGCGCCGCCGGAAAAACCGCCGCCCGGAGAAATATGACCGTTGAGCACAACATAAATACCAAATAGAATTGTCAGAGGTACTAAAACCACCGCACTGTACTTGAGCACAAGATTCGGATCTTTTTTATCAATAGTGATTTCGTGTGCCACCAATCGTTCACGCGCTTCATTCTTTTTATTCATACTGCGTTTCATTAACATAATAACCGCTGCAACTGCCACAAATAATACGGTAGATTCACCAAAGGTGTCAAAAGCACGGTAGTCCAAAATCATACCAGCTACAGAGTTTACCGCTCCGGTATCCTCTAGGCCCTCCTCCAGATACTTTTGTGCTACTTCATTATTGGTAGGATTCTCTGCAAGTCCGTAACCTGGCAATGTACATACAGCATAAATCAATATACCTACAACAACACAACCGACTATTAGCGAAAGTCCAAAGTACATTTTATAAAATTTTGTCAAGTACTCCTTAAGCAAAAAGTGTCCCTTTTCATGAGATTCATGCTCGCTTTCACTGTGTAAAACCGTCTGAGCAGAAATATTCTCATGCAATTCATGTGTTTCCTGCGGCACGGCATATTGCTCAGACTTTTCCATTTTATCCTCAGGTTCTTCACCGTTTACCCAGTCTGCAAATATATCCCAAGGCTTTTTTGGGTGAACGCCGGACTTTTGTGTGTTATTTTGATTTGTATTATTCATCCTTTTTTCCTTTCAAAGCATTTACTTTCTTTAAAGTTAAAAAGAGCAAAACACTGGTTACACCGGCGCCTACCGCCGCCTCTGTAATTGCCAAATCGGGCGACTCAATAATTAACCAGATAATGGACATAATCAAACTGTAGGACATAAAAATCAATACTGCAGTCAGTAATCTTTTTGAAAAAGCAAACGCCACCGCACAAACAATTAAAAATGTGATAAGCGCAAATTCTAGTACTATCATTTACCTATCACCTCATATTCATCAGATTCCTCTTCATTTTGTGTTGTAATCTCTGCCTTTACTATTAAATGGGCGGCAACCGGGCTTGTAAGCCACAAAACCAACAGAACTAACAGAAACTTTACAGTCATAAAACTAAAGCCGCCTAATATCATACAGCCAACTAAAATCAACAGCGCACCCATAGAATCACATTTTGCCGCCACATGCATGCGGTTAAGTATATATTTAAATTTAAACACACCAAATGCTGCCGCAGCAAAAACAAAAATACCCGCTACAATAAAAACTGAGGCAATAATAAATCTAATCACGATTTGGTTCCTCCTTATTTTGTTCCTTTAACTGCTCTGTCTGTGCGTTTTGCTGCTGACTTTTCTTGACCCGATGCAAGGTAACCACTAGTTTTGAAAGTACCACCACCGCTAGAAAACTAAGCAGTGCATAAATCAGCGCAATATCCGCAATATAGTTTTCTCCTAATAAAATAGCCAAGATGCAAACCATTAACAAAGTTTTAGTCCCAATCATGTTACCTGCCATAATACGGTCTGTAAATCTAGGTCCTATAATTGCTCTGACCAGACAAACCAATGCAATCACAGCCAAAGCGACTAAACATATCATAAAAAAAATACGTGCATAGTCGGTTGGTACGTACTCAAACATTATCTTTTTTCCTCCATTTTTTTCAGCTGCTTTACAAAGGTTGACTCATCCATACCCTCGGAAAAGGCTTCGTCCAGCGCATGTACGCAGTACTCGTTCCCATGAATGTCCGCCGTAATGGTTCCGGGGGTTAGCGTAATAGAATTTGCCAACAGCAATTTTGCCGGATTCGTCTCCAAATCAACTGTAAAATATACGAGCTTAGGCTTTATCTCTAATCTAGGTGTGAAAATTAGCTTGAGCACGGCAATGTTCGCTTTGATGATCTCCCAAATCAATATAACAAAATATTTTAAACCGTACCATGAAAGCTTAACCATCATCCAATCGTACCTTGGTTTATAACCGAACACTTTCCAAATAAACAAATACATAACCGCTGAAAGCGCAATGCCAAAGATACAAATCTCCAGCGTAAAGTTGGCATTAAAAATCAACCAAAGCACAAAAAAAAGCAAAAACATTTTATCACCCCAATATTGTTATAATTTCATTTTTGTATTATTACTCTCTACGGGCAACAACTCAGTGTCCGGACTGCCTGTCCGTATGCTCTGTTGTTTCAGCATGCTCTGCCGCGCCATGAAAAGAATCGACCTTCGCATGTACTAAAAATAAAACGCCCACAATTGCTGCCAATGCCACAATGCAGCAGGTCAGCTTTTTCACCATGTCCACCACTCCTAAATCATGATGTCGCCATGAAGCTTCATATCTTTCTTCGAAAACATCTAAATATTTATAATTGTTATCTAATTATGAATATTTAATCAAAAACTTAATAACTTATTTGAATAATAACTTAAATTATCCTAGAAATCACTAGAAATGTCAATAGCAGAACACTTTCATTGATACTTTCTATTAAAAATAACGAAAAGCATACCAAAACCAGGTTGCTTTTTGCTCTTCTATTAAGAATATCAAAATATAACGATCATCTGTGTATAAAATAACCAAATTTTTCTCTCGATCTGAAATTTTTAATTTATTTGCAGTTATTAATTTGTACAAATTAATAAAAAATAGCTGCTGCCTTTCAGCAAAAACGACAAATATATCTATCTTTATCACGATGTTGATTCAAAAAATAGATATATGGTTGCATATGGTAGAAATAGTTGCTATAATAGTTACAAAGCAGAGTAGAGCTTTGAGCGTTAAGTGTCGTTTGAACGGGGAGTTGTCAAACGGACGAAAAGTTTTCTTGCGGTTCAAGGCTCGCATCCCGCTGCTGCATATCGGAGTAATTACCCCTCCTCTATGTAGCTACGTGTATGATGATTGCTATAAGATAGAGGAGGTTTTTATGTATAAAAATAATCATCAAACGTCAACTTTGCCCACATATCAGTTTATTTTTTCTCCCAGCTATTGGAAGTCAGCCGCAAAACAGTATACCTATCTACACATCATTGTACTGATAGGCGTACTTATCGCCGTTGATATTGCGCTTAGTTTCCTAGAGGTGCAGATTCCGGTCGGAGATAATTTACGCATTCGATTTGATTTTCTTGCCCGTGCTGTTATCGGTCTTGTCGGCGGACCATTTCTCGCCCTGAGCAGCGGCATGATCGCCGATTTATTGAGTTTTGTAATGCGTCCGTCCGGCATGTTTTTTCCGGGTTATACTTTATCGGCAATGCTGGGCACCCTGATATACGCATTGTTTTTCTATCGCTCTAAAATTAATATTGTGAGGATTGTCTTTGCAAAATTAACTGTAAATTTATTTATAAATGTACTGCTTGGCTCTGTTTGGAGCATGGTAGTAGGTAAATACGGCTATATTTTTTATGTATCAAAAAGCATTATTAAAAATTCCATTATGCTGCCGATTGAATGCGTTATGCTGTATTTTTTATTCACAGCCTTAATCCCTGTTTTAGCGGCTATGAAACTGATACCAAAACCGGCTAAAAAGTATATTCCATTCATTTAATCGTACTCTGCTCTCTCCCCACAAATAAAATAAAACGAGTCCATATTTCTTTTACGAAATATGGACTCGTTTTATTCTTAATTATCTTCATAAATAAATTGATGTAACTGCTTTGCCGCCACATCTAAATCATATTCATAATACCATACACCGTCAGAATAGAAAATCCCTCCTCTTGCATTACTGTTGTCATTTGGAAAAGCCATTTGCTCCATAGTAATTGAACCAAACATAATGGTTGCAAGTCCCATCAAATCTCCATAGTTTAGAGAAGTTTCTACATTAGGCAACATCTGGCGCACAAAGTCCGCATATTCCAGCAAGCTTCTGCCTTTCAATTTTTCAAACATCGCATTAAGCACTGTTCTTTGACGCTGTGCCCGCATGCTGTCACTATCAATTTTACGTATTCTAGAGTAACCAACAGCTTGCTCTCCTGTTAACAATACAGTACCTGACCTTTGTATCAACGTTCCTGTACCCAAAGCGGCAATATTTTCATTTGCTGAAACACGCTCCGCTTCTGTAATAGTAATAGTAACGCCTCCGAGAGCATTAATAACCGTTGCCAGCTGATCAAAATTGACCGTTACATATTCTTTAATATTTGTCTTAAAATTTTGATTGATCGTTTTAATGGACATCTCGGGTCCACCATAGGCATAAGCATGGGTAATTTTATCATAAGAGCCTCGATCGGAAAGATAAACTCTTGTATCCCGGGCAATAGAGGTTAATTTAATTTTTCCGTGCACTTTATCTACCGACATAATCAACAATGCGTCGGATCTCCCCGTATCATCATGCTCTCTGGAATCCACGCCAAATAACGCAATATTGGTAATATCAATATCACCTGTTATCTCCTCCACTTGTTGTTCGATACCCAATACATCAGAATCCTGTGTAAATGGCACTGTGCGTAACCCGCCGAAATAATAAAAAAATATAGAAATCACTACAATCAACAATATTAAAATAAAACTTAAGATGGAGATAGTAATCTTCCAACTCAGCGCCATTTTTTTCTTTTCCCCGGAAATATCCCTTTTAAATCTTGTACCCCGTGCCATTGCACCACGCCTTTCCAATTACATCCGTTGTCTTACATTTCTTATCTTTGAATAGTATAGCTATATGCTATTCTATGTGTCAACAAATTATCGCAAAATATACATATATTTTACAAATACACCTAATTATTATATAAATTTAATATAATTCTCTATTTTATTTCATACAAGTTTGTATTGTTAAATATTACTCATCATGAAACTGTTGTAATAATTACAACAGTTCAAACTAACAGCGTATGACTGCCATAAATAAAAAACCGATTAGAAGCAGTCCGCTCCCAACCGGTTCATACATCGCTATATTTTTGTAAAACCATCATCCAGTAAAATAAAAATAAACGGTTTATCAGAAACAGCCGGCATCTACCTTACTCATATGTGCAATGAGGTTCAGAACTTTATTAGAATACCCCCACTCATTGTCATACCATGAAACTAATTTAACAAAACTTTCGTTCAGCATAATACCTGCTTTTGCATCGAAAATAGAAGTACGAGCATCACCAATAAAGTCAGAAGAAACAACCATATCCTCAGTATATCCTAAAATACCTTTTAATTTGTGTTCAGAGGCCTCTTTCAATACAGAGCAAATTTCGTCATAGGTAGTTGGTTTTTCCAAGCGGCATGTCAAATCTACAACCGAAACGTCCAGCGTAGGAACACGGAATGCCATACCGGTTAGTTTACCTTTCAGCTCTGGAATCACCAAAGCACAGGCCTTTGCCGCACCTGTAGAGGAAGGTATAATATTACCAGCTGCGGCACGACCTCCTCTCCAGTCCTTTGCAGAAGGACCGTCTACGGTTTTTTGGGTTGCAGTGGTAGAGTGAACAGTTGTCATAAGACCTTCTGCAATGCCGTATTTATCATGAATAATTTTGGCCAAAGGTGCAAGACAGTTGGTCGTACAGGAAGCATTGGAAACTACCTTCATATCCGCTGTATATTGTTCTAAGTTTACACCGCAAACAAAGGTAGGGGTTTCACCGTCCTTTGCAGGAGCGGAAATAACTACCTTTTTAGCGCCTGCACGAATATGCGCCGAAGCCTTTTCGGTTGTACAGAATACACCTGTTGATTCCACTATATAATCAGCGCCGGATTCTCTCCAGGGAATCTCAGCCGGATCTTTCTCTGAAAAAACACAAATGGCTTTTCCGTTTACAACCAAACTGCCGTTTTCCACTTGAACCGATCCATTAAATTTTCCATGTACACTGTCATATTGAACCATATATACCATATACTCTAAATCAATAAAGGGATCATTAATTCCCACAATTTCAAACGTGTCCGGTTGTGCCACAGCCGCACGGAATACCAAACGTCCAATACGTCCAAATCCATTGATACCAACTTTGATTGCCATTATAGCCCTCCTAAAAATTTAATCATGGTGTACTTGTGCATATTTTATAATATCTCTTTATACTTTACAACAGATCTTTGGGGATTTCAACCATCGTTAATTATTAAACAAAGAAAAATCATGTAAATTACCGTTCTTCAGTCTCACCCATTTCTTTTTCGTCAGCAGATTCTATCTGCTCCTTGCCTATATCTCTTGTATCAACCACTCTGGGAAAATAAGGCTCATCTTCTTTGAAGTCCTGGCTTTCTTTCGTCCTACGCTCATAACCATACATATCTAAAAGCCAATCATTTTCCAACTTTACGGCAGAATCCTTTTCCTTTGAAGCAGGTATCCATGCAGGACGCTTCTCCTGTGCTTCCTTTTTATCAATATACTGTTTAACAATGGGCAGATAATAAAACACACTTCTGTTCTTTTTTTTCTTTTTTCGTTTCTTTTTTTCCATCTTAAAAACAGAATCCCGATTAATTAAATACGGAATCTCTTCGCCGTTTTCCACAGGCTCAACATTTCCATTCTCTGTCTCAAAATTCAACTCTGATTCCCCAACTGCCCCCTGTGCAGCAGACTGATTTGCATACGGCTTTTGATACAGCGCATCCACCTGTTGCACAGAAGCCTGACGTATTGGCAATTCTTCGCCATCTACTTTTCGGCGAGACGTTGCAGTTTCCTCCTGCAGTTCTTCCCTGTAGTTTGGTATTTTCGGATACACAAGCAAATATACCAAAGCATATACGGCTAACAAAAAAATCGCCAAATTTAACGTCATTTTCAAAGAACTTGTATGAGACATATCACATGCTTGCAATATAAAGCTGGGCAAGGCGGAAACAAAGCCATATAAAATAGCAGGTAAACCAAAAGCATAAATACGCTTACCGGATTGAACCATGTTAACTTTGGCAAACATTTTTCCTTGTGACAACAGGAAAAGCGTAATAAATATCATAGAAAACATATCCATAATATTCTCCGTCATGTGTGTAACATTTGTGTAGTTAGTAAACAACATAATTAAGTTCACACAAAACCATAATGGTGGAAAAATTGCCACCACTGGAATAAAACGAAATACATCTTTGCCTATTACAAAACCAAAAGCTCCAAGCAAAATAATAATACCCGAGACCAACCCTACAAAAGCCATAATTACATTTAAGTAGGCTTGTCCACTTTCCAACATAACCGCCGTATCGGCAGCGTTTTCCGACAAAGATCTACCAAGCTGACCATTATCTATCAGTAGTGAGTAAACGGAATGTACAATCATACTGGAGCCCCCAAGGGCAGCTGCTATGGCCGCAGGAATATTTTTAATGAATTTAAATTGTTTTGGAGCATTTTTATCATAAAAACACATAAACATAATAATGGAAGAAACTACCACCATTATTATGGCCAGAAAAATTGCTATAACATTTTGGTCTGTAAAAAAGCCTGTTGTAGAATTTACCAAAAACAACATTTGGTAAACACGGACAGGAAGCGCCACTATCAATGCACCAATACAAATAAACCACGCCGTTTTGATTTTCAAATTAAAAAACTTCCTCTCTGAAAGCCTTATTAGATTATCCTCGTTTATTAAGCGGAAGATAATCGCGGCTATGTGTAATAGAGCGATAAGCAGGACGAATAATTCGCCCGCAGGTTACAATTTCTTCAATGCGATGTGCACACCAGCCGGCAATACGAGAAATGGCAAACAATGGTGTATATAAATCACCGGACAAGCCCAGCATATCGTATACAAGACCAGAATAAAAATCTACATTTGCACAGATCACTTTTTTCACGCCTTTGACTTCACCAAACACTTGCGGCGATAACCGCTCCACCAAATCAAATAATGCAAATTGATCTGTCATATTCTTTTTAGCAGCTAATTTCCCAGCATGTTTTTTCAGTATAACAGCTCTTGGATCAGATAATGTATAAATAGCATGTCCAATACCATAAATTAAACCCGAACCATCTCCCGCTTTTTTTTGCAAAATTCGTTTAAGATATGCGGTAATCTCCTCTTCATCTTTCCAGTCTTTTACCGTTTCCATCAAGTCGTTCATCATCGTCATAACGCGATGATTAGCCCCGCCATGCCGCGGACCTTTGAGCGACCCGACTGCACCTGCTATGGCAGAGTACGTATCGGTACCGGTAGAGGACAATACCCTTGTTGAAAAACTAGAATTATTACCGCCGCCGTGTTCAGCATGTAAAATCAGACAAATATCTAAAAGCTTTGCTTCCTGAGCAGAAAACTGGCAGTCCGGCCGCAGAGTATGCAGAATAGACTCTGAAGTAGAATGAGTTTCTATTAAGGGATGGAAATACATGCTTTCTTTATCAAAATGTCTGCGCTTAACCTGATAAGCATAAGCCATAATTGAAGGCAATCTGGCAATTAACTGAATCGATTGTCTCATAACATTCTCTAAAGATGTATCGTCCGGATTTTGATCATAAGAATACAACGCCAATACAGAACGGGCTATTTTATTCATAATATTAGCAGACGGCGCTTTTAAAATCATATCTTCTGCAAAATACTCCGGAAGCTCTCGATAAGAACTGACAATCGCCGTAAAAGTCTCCAATTGTGATTTGGTTGGCTGTGTACCAAAAATAAGCAGCCAGATAACCTCTTCAAAACCAAAACGGTTATCTGCTGCGCAACCATTAATAATATCCGCAACGTTAATTCCCCGGTAGGTCAGTTTACCATTATCGGGAATTTTTTCACCATCATTAACCAAATAGCCATGCACATTACAAATGTTGGTTAAACCCGCCATTACGCCTGTACCATCTGCATTTCTCAATCCGCGTTTTACACCGTATTTGTCAAATGTGCAGCTCGGAATTTGATTATGATTTCGAAACTCCTCGCAAAGTGCCAAAATAGATTCATCACACACTTTTTCAGAAAAATCATTCATATTTAATCACCGTTTTATAGATATTTTTATAAAAATAAAAGCCGATTTTAACACATTGTACCCTTAAAAAAGTTTGACCGGCTTTTCAGTTTAAACCACATGTATTTGTCTCCAAATTATTACATAATATTTTATAACAGCAATGATATAAAGTCAATAGAGCTTGCAGAGCTATGCAATATATTTTATAAAAAATAACTTGTCGTAACAATCAATGCAAACAATATAAGGAGTGTAAAATAATGAAAGTACATCAAACAAAAAAGAAAACGACCCATACAGTCTCAAAATCTATACGGAGTTACAGCTTATTACTGACCCTGCTTTTACTAACTTTACTTATCGTACCATTTTTTGCAATGGGCGCTGCTATTGAGGATGATGTTAAAGTACATTTTCAAAACGGCGAAAATACGCAGCAAACAGTCTCTTCTGAAGGAACTGTGACAGCAGGGGGAACAATGACATCCTCTCATAACACCCTTGTAGCTTCTTCTGAGCCACCTATTTCTTCACAGTCGGATTCCAGCACGTCATCTATAGTCTCAACGACTGTACCTACCGGCACTTTCCGAATTTTAGACTCTATCAAAAATGAAGTATTTGAAGTGGATGACCGTACTTTTGTAATCGGTACCGTTGCAGCTGAAATAGCCCCCACCTACCATCCAGAGGCAATCAAAGCGCAGACAGTCGCCGCTTATACCTACTACAGCAGTCTTCGTCAGGAACAAAAAATAACGCCCAACCCCGCATTAAAAGGCGCCGATTTCGCCGCAAGTCCATCCCAATGGCTTACCTTTGTAACTGAAGATCAAATGCGAGAAAAATGGGGTGTTAATTTTGACTCCTATTACGCAGATTTAACCGCAGCCATAGATACCGTACTGGGTCAAACCTTGCAGCAGGACGGTCAACTCATTACCGCTACTTACTACGCAATTTCCGGCGGTACAACAGCAGATGCCAAAGAGGTATTTGGAAACGCACGCAGTTATCTGATACCAGTTGCCAGCCCTGGAGACGTATACGCAGACGGCTATAGGACCACCGTTATACTTACCTCAGACGAGTTTAAACATGCTGCCCAAAGCGCATGGAACTGCACATTAGAAGGTGACCCTGCTACATGGGTGAGCAATGTTACCAACGATACCTCTGGGTATGTTTCTTCCGTTGAAATTGGCGGTGAACCAAGAAAAGGCACAGAGGCGCGCATGGTATTCGGGCTTCGTTCTTCCAACTTTCATGTAGAGTATACAGACGGAAATTTTACCTTCTATGTAAAAGGTTATGGACATGGTGTAGGAATGAGTCAAGTGGGCGCTGCATATATGGCGGATCAAGGCTCTTCTTACGAAGATATTCTTGCATGGTATTATCCAAACACCACTTTAGTCAAATAATATCGTTATAATAATAAAATATTTTATTACCAGCTTGTCTTTTCTTCAAGCTGTTTTTGACAATCACAAGCATAAATACCCACAGGGCCTGTGGTATAAATATGACACCCTCTCTGCACATCGGTTTCTCCTCGCTGGTTTGCTGGACATTTTTTTACCTTTCGCAACCAATGTTCATTTTCAGCACATCTCTTTTTATAGTTACAGCATTTTCCTGTTTCCGCAAACCAATGACACCGTGTGCAGTTTGTACAATGCTTAATTGCAGGGAGCTGCGCATACTTTGCACTAATCATACCGCCTGCTGCATGATGTCCGTTGCTTATCAGAATATGGTCAATTTCTATATTGCGCCACCCGTCCCACCATTCGGACTCAGTACCATGATGGGGCGCTTTTACCGCATAATAATGCGCATGTAATAACTCAGAGATTTGTGCCATTGTTTTAGGTGTTGCATCACCTGTAAATAGCAAATCCTGCCTTGTGTGCTTAGGATACAACCATTCGGTCTGCTGCACATTCTGGAATACCACGCTGGCTCCGTTTAATTCCTTGGCAAAGTATATACGTGCTTTTTGTGAACCAACCAGTTCCGCAACATCCTGTGCTACTGGTAATCCATTTAAATCATAAATAAGATCATCTATTTGTTCCAAAACCCATTTTAAATCGGTAATCGCTTCGCTTTTCTCTGTGGGCGTTGCCGTACTATACAAAGAAAATAAATCTATACAGCGCAAATAGCAATCACAAAAGGTATCTTTATACTGCAAAAAGAGTTCCGCCTGATTTCCCCATGTTGTAGTAAGCAATTGATTTGCCTGTTCAACCAACTCATAAAATTGGCTTGAAAACGGATACTCTGTCTGCTGAGGCCAGAGAACTTCATAAGTCACATCGTCAAAAACAAATGTATCCCCCTGACATAAGGTTGCCATACATGCTGTCCCTGACAGAGTGCCAATACGGCTGAAAGCCGTTACAATATTGTCAACCAGTTCACAGTAATCGCTTTTTTCGGTTACAAATGTATAAACCAATAATGCAAATTCTAATAAAAGAGGATTGCCGCAATCGTCCTGTGGGGCAGACGGCAGATAAATACGCTCAAAAAACTGCGGATTTTCTCGCAGAATTTCTGTAAATCCACAGACATGATCTTTATGAAAATGAGAGATTAGCCCATACTTTTTTCGTATGAAACCGTAGTGTTCTGCGAAAGCGTTTACATAATCCTTAAATGTACAGTTTCCTTTGTTTAACACTGTATTTAGGGAACCGCAATCTATTATAAAAGCCTGATTATCCCCTCTCAGTACCGTACAGTCTCCAAATTCTACATTATGTAATTCTATCCATTTCACAATAGAACCTCCTAACAACTATCCCACATGATTCAATATTTTTTCTCATAAAAAGAAGCCTTCTCCTTTGATAGAAGAAAGCTTCCTTTTTTATTTTGTCCGACCATCGATATCAGTACTCTGATGAGAAGTCTGCTCTATTTTCTGATATAAAACTCCGTGAGCATATTGATCGTTTTCCCATTCTCCTGTGAAAATAATATTGCCTTCTTTATCATATTCTGTACCGAATCCGTGACGTTTTCCATCTTTCCACATGCCTGTATAAATTAAATTGCCATCTTTGTCAAACTCAGAGCCTTTACCTGTCGGAATATTATCTTTCCATTTACCAACAAAAATTGCACCATCATCTGCATGGTAAGAAACACCTGCTCCTTGACGTAAGCCATGTTCAATTCGGCCGGCAAAAGACAAATTACCCTCTGAATCAAAGATTGCACTTGTACCGACAGGAGCATCTTCAGACCATTTTCCTACATGCAGCGTATCTCCTTGAGGCGTGTATGAAACACCCACGCCCTCCCGTTTATTTTCTTTCCAATCACCTATATAACAAATTTGTCCTGATTTATAATAATACGCACCGAACCCGTCACGCTTATCATCGCGGTAATTGCCTTCATAAACGGTGTAACCGTTTTCCATTTCTGTTCTACCCCGGCCCTGACGTAAACCGTCAAGCAATCTGCCAAAATATAGATAGCTTTCTTCTTCACTAACTACAATACGTTTTGCCGCCGATATGCTTTTTACAGCAGCCTGTCCCCGCTCTGCCACAGTATTGTTCAAAACGGCTTGCGTGCAAAAAGTTTTTCCATCTGCTTTTTGTACTGCAACTGTATAGCGAGAACCCTTTTGTTCCTGAGCGCCTTCAGCAACAGTAAATACCGGAGTCGTTTTTCGATGGGCCTGGCAGTGATCTGCTTTCTTCTGACCCGTTTCCACCTCAAGCATCTGATCCATCTGCTCCATCATGAGATGAATTTGTCGTGCAGTCTTCTCACCATCTGCATTTTGTACAGATAACGATTCCTGCCCGCTCTTGACATGAAACAATTCGCGATTTGCAACATAAGAAGATGTATGGCAAGGCTGTCCTGACGGCAAGGTATTTTTCAAATCAGTAGTTGTACATTCTACTGGACGCAAATTTTTTTGCGTTTTAGTCCGTATTGCTTCTTGCGATTTTTCTAATTCTTCTTCGGTTAAATCGATATTGAGCAATGTTTCAAAATCTACAAAGGATCTATTCTTGTTTTTGGGCAAGTCAAAATTCTCTTGTGAATTTACATTATCTGTAATATTCGGAGTATCCTGCTCCAGTTCAAATTGGTTTGATATATCGTCCAATGGTTCTACGCCTATTTGTTCAGATGTAAAATCGAATTTATATTTTGATAAATCTATATTTGGGTCAAAATCCGGCTCGGCAAGCGTAATATTATTCATATCGGGCCCTTCCCATGTCGGAATCGTTCCGTCCTCCGCCAAACCAACCCGCTGGGCAAGGCTTTGCCGCAAGTTACACTCTGTCTGAGAACAATAACAAAAATCACCTTCACTGGTAGCAGCACAAATCTCAGGCTCTCCCAACTCATTATTAACAATACTTTGCACCACGGAACCCCGCTCTATAGGGCATGCATATAATTTTCTTTTTGTATATTTACGGCAGTCTTTATCATAGACTAAAAAATTTAATGCATTTTCCCTCTCAATTGGTTCAATGATAATTTCAGGGGTCAGCATATCGTCATCTAAATAATAATAGTTGTGTATCCATTGATGCTGATCGTTAAACACTGTGTTACTAATAATTCTTTCATCAACTCCAATGGTTATCACTCCATATCCTGTCGCTTCGGGAATGGTACGCTGTACTACTTTTCCTCCCTTTATTTTCTTCCATTTTAATCCCTTTTTAGAAATAGTATAAGTCCATCTGGTTTCAATACCATCACAAACGTCATCTATAACCTGTCTACCAGAGACATTTTCTACCAAATACGCATACCGTGCGTGATATAGTCTGCCGTGCAGTTCAGACAGACTGTCATATTTTCGGTATATTACCGAGTAAAACACCAACGGCTTTGTTTTGGTATTTTTATTTTCATCAGGCGTCGACATCGTTATAGCCCCTCTCAATCCTTTATCTGCACGCTGTTCTTTGGCAACGTCTTAGGCATATTCTATTCACATTATAACAATAAAAACCCTTTTCTTTAAAATATAGTATAATGCGAAAAAATTTGCAAGACTTTTTCCTTCAAATTTCTTTATTGTTTTATATATTCCGTCTTTATTTTTATCTTTTCGTTAAAAGTCTCTAAGATCTTTGCCAAAACAAAAAGATTTTAAGAATTGTATAAGCTTTTTATTTATAAATATGCTATACTATTTTTTATATAAACCAATACTATGTTTTATATAAAAAGGAGAATAATTTTGACTTTTGATATTTACCAAATATGGAACAACCTTTTAAAATGGTTTGTGGATACAGGCCCCAAACTGCTGATTGCCATTTTAATTTTTATAGCGCTCTGGTGGTTTATTAAACTTATTATGTTTTTTATAAAAAAAGGACTTACAAAGGTAGGCGTTGAAAAAAGTGTTATCACATTTTTATCATCCTTTTGTAAATACCTACTTAGAATTTTTGCCTTTATTATCGCTTTAACTCCTTTTGGCTTTCATGTTTCCTCGCTTTTTGCTGCATTAGGCGCTGCGGGTATCACGTTAGGCTTGGGATTAAAGGAGAGTGTTTCCAACATTGCAAGCGGTATTCAAATTATCATTACCAAACCGTTTCAAGTAGGCCATTATATTGAAATGAACTCGGTGGAAGGCACTGTCACACGAGTTGAAATCATGTATAGTACATTAATGACACTGGATAAAAAAGAAGTGGTAATTCCCAACAGTACCATTACCAACAGCGTTTTAACAAACTTTACCGCTTTGGGTATGCGCCGTGTGGACTTTGATTATACCATTCGATATGGAACCGATTTAAATCTGGTACGAACCATTTTATTAAAAACTGCACATGAAAACCAACACGTTCTAAAGTCTCCTGAGCCTCGGGTAGTCGTATTAAAACAATCCGACAACGGTATAGAAATTTCATTTCGTGTGTATTGCGCACCGCAATACTATTGGAATGTTTTTTTCGATTTACAAGAAAAAGTAAAATACATCTTTGAGCTTAACAGTATCAATTTGCCGTACACTCAAGTGGATATTCATTTTCACGAAAATTCAAAGACACATTCAAATATCAAAAAAACTGTTCATGGATCTGAACAACCGACTTTAAAAGAGTACGATAATCAATCAAAGGAAGGTTTATAAAAAGAAGGGGATCACAATTAGCAGTGAATCCCCAGTTGCATTATCTGAACATATGACTGACGTCTCCAATTAGATGGTCAACAGAACGCATGGTACGGTTAGCATTACGTCTAAAATGACGGTTTTTTCTCATTTGATATGAAGCGACTGAAGCAGCTGCAATACAAGCAATCACTCCAAAACCCAGTCCTTTAATAAAACCCATTGTGCTTCGAAACATATAAAGCCCTCCTAAATTCGGTATTAACAGTATCGCTGTCTTAGTTATCTTGCCCAGCAGCGTCTCAAATATTTCAGGTATATTATTTTTAATACCTATACAAATTTTGACACTATCCTGCATTGTTTTTATTACAAAAAATTATAATTTTATAGAAAAGGATTCAGCTGATGTCTACATTAAATATCGTTATGATAGAACCCGAAATTCCGCAAAACACCGGCAACGTAGCGCGCACCTGTGCCGCAACAGGCGCCAGACTTCATTTAATAGAACCTATGGGTTTTAAAATTGATGATAAAAAATTAAAGCGCGCAGGTCTTGATTACTGGCATATGCTTGATATTACCATATATTGTAATATACCTCACTTCTTTGAGAAAAATCCCAATGCTGCAAAAACAGGGTATTATTTTTCTACAAAGGCGCAATATACTCATACACAGGTGCAATACCCAAATAATTGTTATCTGTTTTTCGGTAAAGAATCCGCCGGTTTACCTGAATCACTGTTATATGAACATCCTAATACCACTGTGCGTATTCCTATGCTGGGAGAGGCACGTAGTCTGAATTTATCAAACGCAATTGCCATTGGCGTCTACGAGGTTTTACGGCAATGGGACTATCCTGATTTACTGCGCCAAGGTAAATTGCGTGAATTTCAATGGTAACAAATTTGTGATAATCTACAAAAGCTGTCATTATGTATTGAAAAATATAGTATTTTACTATATGATAGTTTCAATTAAGTTTTTCAAAGTACTTTAAGGGGAGACTATATACATGGACTTTTTAAACAGAAAAACTGTTGAAGATATTGATGTAAATGGAAAAAGGGTGCTTGTACGCTGCGACTATAACGTACCTTTTGACAGTGTCGGTAATATTACTGATACAAAACGCATTGATGAATCCATTAAAACCCTACGCTATTTGATAGACCATAAAGCAAAAATTATCATCTGTTCCCACCGAGGCAGACCAAAAGGCGCTGTAAAGCCAGAGCTTTCTTTAGCGCCTACAATACCATACGTTTCCAAGGTGTTGAATCAACAGGTGCAAATAGCTACTGATGTAATCGGAGAAAGCGCTCAAACGCTTTGTGCAAATTTGGAAGAGGGCCAAGTAATAATGCTGGAAAATGTCCGGTTTGAACCAGGAGAGGAAGCAAATGACCCAACTTTTGCAAAAAAACTTGCCGCTTTTGCCGATATTTTTGTCAATGACGCATTTGGAACCTCTCACCGCGCCCATGCTTCCACCGCCGGTGTCGCCGCATATATTCCGGCCGTGTGCGGCTATCTAATTCAAAAGGAATTGCAGATACTAGGCAATGCTCTGCATACACCCAAACGTCCTTTTGTCGCTATTTTAGGCGGCGCAAAGGTATCAGATAAAATTGGTGTGATTATTGCTTTGCTAGATAAAATTGATACTCTGATTATCGGCGGCGGTATGGCCTATACCTTTATGAACGCTTTAGGTTATTCTATTGGAAACTCTTTATGTGAGTCCGATAAACTGGATCTTGCACAAGATATTATGGCAAAAGCAAAAGAAAAAGAGGTTAAATTCCTAATTCCTATTGATAATATTATTGCAAATAAATTTGCACAAGATGCACAGTGGCAAGTAGCAGATTCCGACCAAATTCCGGAAGGCTGGATGGGTATGGACATTGGACCAAAATCCGCCGATTTATTTACTCATGCCATCGAACATGCCGGTACGGTATTTTGGAACGGACCTTTGGGCGTTTCAGAATGGAACAACTTTGCAAAAGGTACCTATAAGGTAGCACAGGCTTTGGCAAACAGCAAAGCTTACTCTATCATAGGCGGAGGTGATTCGGCAGCTTCTGTTGAAAAACTTGGCTTTGCAACACAAATGTCTCATATTTCGACTGGCGGAGGCGCTTCTCTGGAACTGATTGAAGGCTTAGAGCTACCAGGTATTTCCTGTTTGTTACAAAAAGAATAATTGAAAGGGCATGCTGCTAGGCGGCCCTATTTTTATAAAGAGGAATGATGTTATGGAACAACCACTGAGAAAAACAGTCATTGCCGGTAACTGGAAAATGAATCAAACACCGGCAGAAACAACCCAATTGTTGGAAGAAATGAAACCGCTTGTAAAAAACGCTTACTGCGACGTTGTTGTCTGTGTACCGTATATTGATCTTCATGCAGCATTACAGGCAACAGCAAATACCAGCATCTGCATTGGTGCAGAAAACTGCCATTGGGAACAAAGCGGCGCCTTTACCGGTGAAATCTCTGCTGCAATGTTATCGGCCATTGGGGTAGAATATGTTATTCTTGGTCACAGCGAGCGAAGAACACATTTTGGAGAAACCGATGTAACCGTTCAAAAACGTATACGCGCTGCCCTAAATGAAAAATTAAAAATCATTCTTTGCGTTGGTGAATCCTTAGAGCAACGTGAACAGGGCATTACTGTAGAACTCATAGCAATGCAGGTAAAAATCGCTTTAGGGGGCGTTTCAGAGGATGAACTCAAGCAAATAATTATTGCTTATGAGCCAGTGTGGGCTATCGGCACCGGTAAAACCGCAACCGCAGAGCAAGCAAATGCAGTATGTGCGGTGATTCGCCAAACAATTACAGATCTATATAACCAAAACTGTGCAAATGCTATAACAATTCAATACGGCGGTTCTATGAACGCAAAAAACGCAGAGGAATTATTGGCGCAATCGGATGTTGACGGCGGTTTAATCGGGGGCGCATCCTTAAAAGCGCCAGATTTTGCAGCTATTGTCGGTATCGCAAGCAAAACATAAGGAGATTGTCATGAAAAAACCACTTTTACTCATGATTTTAGACGGCTTTGGTATGACCAATGCAAATGGAAATGCTATCAAAGCCGCCGCTACACCAAATTTTGACCATATTTTCAATGAAAATCCATATACACAATTACATGCCTCCAGTATAAGCGTTGGCCTGCCTGATGGGCAAATGGGCAATTCGGAGGTCGGTCATACCAACATTGGTGCGGGTCGTATTGTATATCAGGAACTTACACGAATTACCAAATCTATTGAAGACGGTGATTTTTTTACAAACTCAGCTTTAGTACAAGCCATAGAGAAAGCAAAACAGAGCCAGAAGGCGCTACACATTATGGGACTTGTATCAGACGGTGGTGTACACAGCCATATTTCTCACCTGTATGCCGTTATCAAGTTGGCTAAACAAAGAGAATTAGAGCAGGTATACATTCATTGCTTTATGGATGGCCGCGACGTTTCCCCTACCTCAGGTATTAATTATATTAAGCAACTCCAGCAGTATATTGATAAAGTGGGTATTGGCGCCATCGCAACCTTATGCGGTCGTTATTACGCAATGGACCGCGACAACCGCTGGGAACGTATCGAACAATGCTACAACGCTATGGTAAACGGTATTGGTCAAAAAAATTCAGATCCTATTGCGGCAATTGAGCAATCCTATGCGGCAGACACTACAGATGAATTTATATTGCCTACTATTTGCACGCCAGAAGCACAAATAAGAGCAGGTGACTCTGTAGTATTCTTCAATTTCCGTCCCGACCGTGCAAGAGAAATCACCAGAGCGTTTTGTGATCTCGAATTTAATGGTTTTGCAAGGAAAAGCGGTTTTTTACCGCTTACCTTTGTGTGTATGACCCAATATGATGCATCTATGCCAAATGTTCAGGTTGCATTTTTACCCCAAATCCTCACCAATACGTTAGGAGAGTATCTTTCAAACCTTGGTTTAAAACAGTTACGCATTGCTGAAACTGAAAAATATGCCCATGTAACTTTTTTTCTCAACGGCGGATGTGAAACACCTTTTGCTGGAGAGGACCGTATTTTAGTAAACTCACCAAAGGTTGCAACTTATGACCTGCAGCCGGAAATGAGCGCTTTTGAGGTAACCGATAAGCTTCTGGAACAATTACAAACCAATACCTACGACGTAATTATTTTAAATTTTGCCAATTGCGACATGGTAGGTCATACAGGTATATTTGACGCAGCAGTAAAAGCTGTAGAAACTGTAGATACTTGTGTCGGTAAACTCACAGAACGTGTATCACAACTTGGTGGCGTTACGATCATCACTGCCGATCATGGCAACGCCGATCAAATGCTTGCTGAGGATGGAGGTCCTTTTACCGCTCATACGACAAACCCGGTACCATTTTGTGTAGTCGGTTATCCTTGTACACTGAAAGATACCGGCTGTCTTGCAGACATTGCGCCAACTATGCTGAAAATTTTAAACGTATCTCAGCCGAAAGAAATGACCGGTGCTTCACTGATTTTATAATCATACAAATTTGGCGGATATGATACAAAATAAATCAACGCTTTATGTATTTAAAATACATAAAGCGTTGATTTATTAAATTAGTAGATATACACACTATAATAAACAAAAAAGAAAGACTAACTATCCAAGTTAAAGCGCAGAAATAAGAATAAACAGCAGAGAAATACTCAGTACCGATAAAAAACCAATAATAGATATGACCATACCTGAAGTTGCCTGGTCCGAACGCTTCGATCTTTCATACCGATTCCACCAAGTATTGTACCCACAATACCCGTACAGATACACGCAATCAAAATACAATTCAGTGTAAGCGGACCATTAAATGTTCGAAAACAAAAATAATACCACATAAAAGCTAACTGCTAACATAACGGTAATAATACCCAATATAAGCGATCCCATTGCAGAACCATTAGAAGAACCCAGCTGATGCATGTAGTTCTGCTGCACTCCATAAGGTTGAAACGGCGGCTGCCAAGCGGTTTGATATGGCTGCGAATAAAAGTCCGCATACTGTGTAGGATGATATGCCTGTTGTTCCGGTATCTGTGTAGATTGTGACACAGGCTCCTCGGTCTTTTTCTCTGTATGCTGTGTATTGACTTCCTGCACAGATGACGCTTGTTTTTGTTCTTTATCTCTAGCTGTAAAAGGATTCTGGTCCATAAATATTCTCACTTTCTTAATAATTATGGTTATATTATAGTATCTTTATTTGATAATTGAAATATAAACAATAAAACATGTCAAAAATATTACAATAATCAAAAAATATCACAATCGACACAAATTGATTGAACATTTATGTGAAACATGTTAAAATATTTCCGTCTATTAGAAAAACAATTTGATAATTAGGACGGAATCAAAATGGAAGTAAAAAAAGGTATCTGTTTACTGCTCTGCATATGCCTACTATTACTGGTATTTACCGGATGTAGCTCAAAACAGGAAGGACTCGCTATTTCGTATAATTTAGCAGAGGAACCTGTTACTTTAGACCCACAAATTGCAAACGATTATGAAAGCCGCATTGTAATTGCTGCGTTATACGAGGGACTTACACGTTTGAATAGTAACAATCAAACAACACCGGGTGTAGCAGAACGTTGGGAAAGCAATACCGACTATACGTCTTTTACATTTTATTTGCGCCAAAATGCAGTATGGTCAGACAATACCCCTGTTACTGCTAAAGATTTTGTATATGCTCTTCAGCGTGCAGTAGATCCTCAAACCGGATCTGCCACGTGTACGCCTATGTATGCAATCAAAAACGCAAAATCAATTCACCAGGGTAATATGGAAGTTTCAGCGTTGGGTGTTGCCGCAATAAACGACTACACTTTAAAAATTGATTTAGAATATACTTATGAAAATTTTCCTTCTATTACATCTTTACCTGTGTTTATGCCCTGTAAACAAAGTTTTTTTGAATCGACCACAGGTAAATACGGACTAGATGCTAATCGGATTCTAGGAAATGGTCCCTTTAAAATGGCCAACCGTTATTCATGGGAACATAGCCAATATATTAATTTAATCGTATCAGATACCTATCATGGTGAAAATCCTGTATCGCCGTCCTCTCTTACATTTTCTATTGGAGATTTAGATATAAACCATATCAAAAATTTCTCCGCAGTTTCCTTACCCAATGCCTCTTACGCCGCTGAGTTAGAGCAAACAGGTTATACCATCTCCTCTTTCCCAGATACTACATGGGGGCTTTGCTTTAACACACAGTCTGATTTGATGCAGTCTTCTGCAATCCGCAAAGCCTTTATTCAAACATTAAACAGAGAATCTCTGCTTACATATATTCCCACTGGATGTACCGTAGCAAACGACATTATCCCAACGGATATGTTTTTTATGGGTAAAAATTACCGCAGTTTTGCCGGCAGCTCTTTTTATATAAAACACGACGATAGCACGATACAGCATACTGTAACAGTTTTAAACGAACGAGGTCTTACAAAAATGCCCTCTATAACGATACTGTGTTTAGATGATCCAAACGTTAAGCAAATGGTAAATGAAATGATTGCCGTCTGGAATACAAAACTAGGCAGCTATTTCAATATGGAACCGGTTTCTCAAATAGAACTGGAGAAAAGAGTGTTACAAAACGACTATACTGTTGCATTATGTCCTGTCCGTCCTGCCAACAGCAGTCCCGTCAGCCTGCTATCACTTTTTCAATCCAATCATATGAATAATCCCGCAAACCTAAACAGCACCACTTTTGACAACTTATTAAACCGGGCTGAGGGCGCCCCTTACGAAATCGCTTTGGAGCTTTATGCTCAGGCAGAAAAATTCTTAAATGAAGAGGGTATCTTTTATCCTCTCTATTATCAACAACGCTACTATGCGATTACACCTGATCTTACCAATATTATCATTCATCCCTATGATATGGGTATTGATTTTATCTATGCCGCAAAATCTTAAAAAACTGTCGCAAAACCAATAACTGCACACAAAAACTTTACATGAAATATAAATGGCGTTCTCAATATTTATAAATATTGAGAACGCCATTTATATTTATATAGTTTCAATATTCTTTTTCTAAAGAAACTAATGGAAACAAAATTAAGATCGTCTAATTTTAGGCAATATCAGTAAAACAATCAGCCAAAATACTTCATAAACTACCATAGCTAATGTACTGATTTGTTTCAGTGCAGAGAAACATACTAAAAACGCAATCAGTATAAATCCTAATATAACCGAAATATTTTGCAACAACCTAACAATAGAAATATTGCTCTTTTCACGTACACATGCGGTAATTACACGCATCATACACGTTGCTTTTCCTTTGGTACCAAACATGGCATCACTGGCTTCTTCTATATGTCCAGTCAATTCATCATATGTATGTACCAATGAACCGGATAATACAGTAATAGCATGAAGGTCAATATCAAACTGTTTACAAATAAACTCCGCTGTTATAGATGGATCAGTAGTTTTTACAATAATACCAATTCCATTTTTGACTATGCGCTGCATTTCGTGTTTTTTTTCGGCGCTGACATGATATCCAAGTATTAATACGCCGACCACTTCATTGTCAGCAGCTAAATATACAGTCTGTCTTCCAGGTTCATCCATTAATTGCACAGCAGGAACACTGACATTACAAGTATTCATCAAATCACGGTTACCTACCAAAATACGTCGTCCTGATACCCATCCCATCGCACCGCACTCATCCTCATATGTAATATTTTCTACATGAGGTAGAATATTATCTCTATTTTGTACTATACGTAAAAACACTTCGCTAAGCGGTCCGCCTATTTGTGCCATTAAAGCAGTTGCCTCCAACAATACTCTGTCAATACTTTGTTCACCAAAAGTTTTAATTCCTTTTAGCTCAACCGTACCCTTTGGAAATAAATCATCAGCCTCTATCATAATTGCGTTAGTATCTGCAAATTTATCTACAGCCTCAAAACCAACCAACATACCGCCATTTTTTCTTGCAAGTTTACATAAACGGGAAACCGGTAAATGTATGCAAAGCATATTGGTCATAGGTACGCAAATACACATAGATGCTGCAAAAGCAGTCATGCCTACGCCAACATTTTGGCTAATAATTAGACTTACAATAAACAGTACCAAAGAAGATATGAAGCCCAAAGGTGCAATGACTTGAGAAGTTAATTCACTACAATCTTTTTCATAGGAATTTTTTAAAAAGTTGTTAAAAAATTTCGTCTTTTTCTGATAGGCTACAACCGGTATACCTGCCACACAATCCTTTGCCATTTGCGCAGCCATTTCCGCATTCTCCACAAGTTCAACCGTATTACGCTCACCATTAGCAACTATGAATTTAAAGTTTTGTCTAATACGCCGTACCATTGTCAGTTTTCCTAAGGTATTGAGTAATAAACCACCGGTAATTAAAGAAGTATAAATATGAATATCGCCTGCTGCCAATGCGTCCTGCATAAATAAAAGTACTATCGACTGAATGGTTACTACAACAGTTGCAATAGCTATTGAGGAATCTGCATTTGCACGAAGCCGTATTAATGCCATCAGTCCATGAAACACGGTAGTAATACAACACCCAATAGCAATCAATAAAAAAACCAAACTGGTAACTGCATACGCAATAGCTGACACATTGGCTCCAAAAATACGGAATTCACCCAATCCCCCCAATATCAACAGCACTGCTGTACAAATACCTGTCACGACTGAACGTAATAATAAGGTGTGCATACTTTTACGCAGCTCCCCCACTATACAACGTATATCTGCTTTGTCACGAAAATCCTCTAATTCTAATTGTCCCCCTACACTCTCCATAGTTTCCGGAATTTCATCATCCTCTTCCTCTATATCCGTTAAAATACGCATTTTATCTTTGCGAACATTATGTTTCTTCTTTCGAGGGGGACGCATGGAGGCGCGCTCCTGTTCCTTATATGTTTTCACATTATGTAAACGAACCATTTTTCTATGTCTATCTTCATCTGAAACTGACGGCGGTTCTGTTTTGATTGCAAATGCAGCTTGCGTTTCCTCCTTCCCTGCGTTTGCGTTCACAGCAGTGTTTTGCAGCTTAACCGATACGGCTTTTGGCGGCTGACCAGCACTTTTCTTCCTATGAGGTTGTTCGGTTACTGAAATAGGAGCAGATGCTTTATCCCCCACAACTTTCTCGCTGACCTGTATCGTTCTTCTCTCGGTTGATCTCTTTGGATTGGAGACTTCAAGAAAATGCTGCGCTTCCTTTGCCAATAGAGTGCCAATACCAGTAATTGCAAAAGTACGAACCGGTCTTGGACTAAACTGATATTTAACCGGCTCCGAAATAAGAGTAATATCTTCTATTGGCTCATCATCTATCTGCTCATTTTTAGATATTTGCACCTCTTCTTGCAATGGTTGTTGTACCATTTTCTCATTTTCTTGTGAAAAGCAGACCTCTTGCTGTTTTTCAGCGCTATGTACTTCAGTATTTGTTGGTATTTCAGCTTTTGCAGCAAGCTGTTCTTCAATCAAAAATGCAGTGGACTCCTGTTGCTTTTCAGCTTGATCCTGTACCTCTTTCGTCTGTACCGGTTGTTCTTTTAGCTGTTTCTCTATTGCGACATTTTTCTCATCCAAGGCGTGCATATCCGCCTCTTGTTTCTCTGCCCCCTGGTTATTTACTGTTAAATTCGTTTCCGTTTTTAGTTCAGAAGCGGCAACTGACTGTAATAACCTATCCTGTAAAACAGAGTCCTCATGCTTTTTTGTCTGTTCCTCAACAATTTCCGCATCTACAGTATCCTGCGCACGCTCTTTTGCCACCAAACCAAAAATAGATTCTGTATGTAATGGAGCCTCCACCTCCACAACTGTTTCCTTTGCCAATACATCGTCAATCATCTGTCTTAATTCAGCGTTTTGTTGCTCAACCTGCAAATCTTCCTCATATAACGCTTCCCAAGTGATTGTATCATCGTTTTTTTGTATTAAAGTTTGTAATTGATCGGTCTGTTCTAATTGAGAAGATGTCTCATATAGGGAAAATACATCTTCTACCTCAGTACCCGCCTCTTTTATAGCCTGTTTGACACGTTCCTGACGTTCCAAATGCAATTGACGGAATTTTTCCTCAAATTCCGGACTGGTATCCGGTTGAGTATCCTCGAACAAATGTGCAAATGTAGATGTAGGAGAAGAATTCTGTAAAGCGCCTCCTGAATATCCGTTTTCATTCAGCTCTTTGCGCCGTTGTGCTTTTACCTCTTCTACAGTTTTTAATTTTAAACCATAATAAATATCATCTTGACCTACTGTAACTTTTTTTTGTCTTTTTTTACTAAAAAAACCCTTTTTTCCATCCCTTTGCACTTCCACATGCGTATCCGGCTGATGTACCGGCTGCACAGGTATCTCCGGCAACGACGGTGATGAGACTGTTTCATGAACCGGCGGATTGACTTGCGGTTGCTTTGGTTGTGGAGATTCTTCCGGCCTTTTAGTATGTTCATACATGCGACTAACAGGTCGAGCTTGTGCCAACGGAATCTCTATATCATCCAAATTATCTGTTAAATCACCGCGCATTTTGCGTGCCTCTGCTAAAATCTCATCTACGAATTCACTGTCTGAACCCTGCGGAGCTTTATATCTATATTTACTCATCTTTCTCGACGCCCCTAATCGTTATTTTTTAACTATACTTTACTCATATTATTGCAAAAATATTGCTTATTATTATACCATAAAAAAAGCATTCATGCAATTTTCAACCGCCTAATTGGCTTTTATTCCCTGCCGTTGACGTGCAATCTCATAACAAAGCACCCCGCAGGCAACAGACGCATTTAAGGAATTAATATGTCCTACCATAGGTAAAGTTAAGGTAAAATCCGCCTTTTCTTTCACCAAACGACTGATACCACTACCCTCTGAACCAATGACAAGACCGATCGGCCCGGTATAATCCAGTGTACACCAATGTTCACCTTTCATATCGGTTGCATATATCCAAAGTCCGCGTTTTTTTAATTGATCAATAGCAGCTGATATATTCGTGACCCTAACAACCGGAACATACTCCATTGCACCTGCTGAAGCTTTACCTACTGCATATGTGAGTCCAACTGCACGGCGTTTAGGGATAATAACTCCATGGGCGCCAGTACACTCGGCGGTTCTTAAAATAGCGCCCAAATTATAAGGATCCTCCAGCTCGTCAGCCAAAATAATAAATGGAGATTGATTGCGAGACTCTGCCAATGCAAAAATATCTTCTATGCACGCATACGGTTTAGCTGCCGCCACCGCAACAATGCCTTGATGATTTGCATTACTGCACATAAAATCCAGCTTCTTGGAATCTGCCTCTTTGATTGTAATATTCTGTTGCTTTGCTTTAGCGATGATAGCAGTCAGTGAACCGGTTTTTTGTCCCCGAGCCACATATAAACTGTCAATGGGTCTGCCCGAACGCAGAGCTTCATGAACGGCATTTCTTCCCCCAATTACATCATTACCTTGATTACCACTGTGCTTTTGCTGTATTTTGCGTGCTTTTTCGCTCATAATCTTTTAATTCTCCTAATCTACGTACTCAAACTTGCTCTATAATTATAGCATAAGATTTCCAGAATAGTAATAAAATCGCCAAAAGCACAGATAAATTTACACTTCATTCATATTGAAAACAGATTTTCAACCCATCTACTCAAAATAAGAAAATACAGCCTGCCATAATACCTGCACCTACCAACGCAGCCGCTGCCAGGCGCAATATATACATCCATTTACTGGTCATAGATTTCATCCCTGAGGGCAAATCCATTGCCCGTAAGACCCGCTTTGCCTCTTTTTCAAGCAGTGCACGCTGTGCATCTGAAAACTCTGGCTTGACTACTAAATATGCCTTTTCATAATACATATTTCCTGTGTCCGGTACTTCTATGATTTGCCTGCTGACACCTCTTACCATAATGCCGCTTCCTTTCGTCACTTTAAAATAAATGTGATACATTTATTTTAAACAATTTTTCCGAATTTATACTGTATTTCCAATCTGACAGTTTAATGAGAAACAGTTTAATGAGAAAATGAAAATATCATCAAGGTAAATTTTATAGAAATTTTATGTAAATTTTTAGTGATTATGATCGGCATTTTTTTGTTTTAAATAATAATACAATACATTATGTAATACCATTGTTATAAAAATAGTTGACATAATATTTGTTGAGAACCTTATTCAGACTGTTGAAAACTCTGTTGAAAATGTTGATAACTGTGAAAACTACAGACGTTGAAACATCAGTTTACCTATTTAATTTTAAAATTATGTAAACTAGTATAAATGGTAAAATTCCATAAAATAATCGGTATAAATCAAAATCATATTTTTGTTAATCTGTCATTCTCAATAAAAATAATACTTGACTTTTTACAAAAAATCTGAATTTAACGTTTCCTCTTTGCATACAGCAAAAATATGATATACTAAAAATAACAAAAAAAACGCTATCTTTTTAATGAAAGGAACATCTATGGAGTACACAAAAACACCGGCGGGTATTTGTATTAAAAAAAGCAAAGAATTTGATTTGCTGCAAACTTTGGATTGCGGTCAAACCTTTCGCTGGGCACCATGCGAAAACCACAATAACAGAGTGGGCGGTATTGCTTTCCGTCACTATTTAGAATTGGAGGAACAAGAACAGCATATCTTGTTCTGCAACATAACCGAGGAGGAATTTCTCCATATTTGGGCGCCGTATTTCGATTTAGATTTAGATTATAAAGCGATTAAAGAGAATCTTTGCAAATTGGATCCTATTCTACAAAAAGCTGCCGAATATGCACCAGGAATTCGTATTTTACAACAGGAGCCTTGGGAAGCACTTTGTTGTTTCATTCTTTCACAAAACAACAATATTACTCGTATCAAAGGCATTGTATCCCGCCTATGTGAATGCTTCGGTGAAAAAATAGAAGGCGGATACGCTTTTCCATCAGCCCAAACTCTTGCAGCCTGTACCGTTGAAGATTTAGAGCCGATTCGCAGCGGCTTTAGGGCGAAATACATACTAAACGCCGCCCAAAAGGTGACCGACGGTTCTATTGTTCCAGAAGAACTAAAAACGATGCCGCTGGAACAGGTGCGGCAACAGCTCATGACAATACAAGGGGTAGGTCCAAAGGTAGCGGAGTGCGCCGCTCTATATGGATTACATCATTTAAACGCCTTTCCTATGGATGTTTGGATGAAACGTGCCATGTCAGCTTTATTCCCCGGCAAAAAAGCCGAATTTTTTGGCTCGTTTGCAGGTATTGCACAACAATATATTTTTCATTATGCCCGTACATGTAAAGCTGCAATCCCACAATAAAAACGGTCGCAAGGTATTTCACTAGTTGCAACATGCCATTTAGCAATTTAGGTTTTTACCCTAAAAACCCGCCGCCTTGAAAAAAGGAGGACAAACCTTTACGTTTCAGTATAAACTGTTTATGCTTAAACAAAAGCAATTTTTTCCTTTTTAAATCATTTGTTTTTGGCCACCACTCACTCATTTTTGAGTTGACTTTTACAGTTCATTTTTTTGTTTGACTTAGCTAATTATATTACCATTCCCACCAGCATAGTATCTGGGCACAACCATCGTAGATACGTCTAAATTCTAAAACTAAAATTTAGTAAAACCTACAATTTTTCAACTTTACGGTTACATACTGTAAATATTATGCCATTTGCAACAAAACCATGGTATAATATGTATATCAATATGAAAACGACTGAGGAGTGTGATTCCAATGGCACTTGTAAATACCACCGAAATGTTTAAAAAAGCATATAATAATGGATATGCAATTGGAGCATTTAACGTAAACAATATGGAAATTGTCCAAGGCATTACCGAGGCATGCAGTGAGCTGAATGCACCTGTTATCTTACAGGTTTCGGCAGGTGCACGCAAATATGCCAAACATACGTATTTGCTCAAATTAGTAGAAGCGGCAGTACAAGAAAACGCCCATTTACCTATTGCACTGCATTTAGACCATGGCGATACATTTGAACTGTGCAAAGACTGCGTAGACGGCGGCTTTACCTCTGTTATGATTGATGGTTCTCACCATGATTACGAAGATAACGTAGCGCTTACCCGCAAGGTAGTGGAGTATGCCCATGCCCACGATGTAACAGTGGAAGGCGAACTTGGTCGTTTGGCGGGCATTGAAGATGATGTGAATGTAAGTGATGAAGACGCCTCCTATACCAATCCTGCACAAGTACAGGATTTTGTAGAGCGCACCGGCGTTGATTCTCTGGCAATTGCAATTGGCACCAGTCACGGCGCATATAAATTCAAACCAGGTCAAAATCCCCAGCTTCGTTTTGACATTTTAGAGGAAGTTTCTCAACGTTTGCCAGGCTTCCCTATCGTACTACACGGCGCTTCTTCCGTTATTCCTGAATTTGTAGAGATGATTAACTGCAACGGCGGCGCTATGCTGGGCGCTATTGGTATTCCAGAGGATATGCTACGCCAAGCCGCAAAAATGGCAGTTTGCAAAATCAATATAGACTCTGATTTGCGCCTTGCAATGACCGGCACAATTCGCCAATATTTTCATGACTACCCCGAACATTTTGACCCGCGTCAATATTTAGGTCCTGCCCGTACCGCCATTAAAGAAATGGTTGCACACAAAATTAAAACTGTGCTAGGCTGTGAAAATCAGGCTTAAAACTATACGAATAACCGTAACAATTATCGTGGGACAACTATAGAAACAGTTTACCGCAAACGCACAAAACCAACAGGCTGTATATACAAGCCTGTTGGTTTTTATGATAACTATAAATAAAATTTTAAAGATGCATCTGTTTTAAACATCAAGTAAATCCTGGTACCTCACACCCAAAACTTTGGCAATCACTTTCAACTCTATATCCGTTACAAATCGTTTGCCGCTCTCAATCCGCTGCACCGCATTTTTATCAATATTCAATCCTACCACTTGTAGCATCTCTGCCAATCTTCTTTGTGACGTTTTCTCTGGCAGCTTCTCCCGCAGTTCCTTTACCGTTTGCCCGCAAATATTGTTGTTTTCATTGTCTGCTTTAAGCGCTATATAAATTTTTTAATTTTGACATTTACTGAATGTTATCTCCTCAATAATGATATGCTGCACTATGAAATAGTTGACACTTAGTAAATGTCAACTATTTCATAAAGGAGACATAATTTATGAAAAGCATATTACGCTGTTTGTATGACGGCGAAATCTTCCCTGCGAAACAATTTAAAGTAAAAACCGAGGAATATCGCATAATTCGTGAAAAACATCACCGCCACTATCAAGATTTTATTGAAACGCTACAAGCGCTCGATCCACCCTTACATAAAAGATTTATCGAAATCATGGACGAACAGATCGATGCCATTCCCCTTGAATTCTCCGCCGCATTTATTGACGGATTCCGACTGGGAGCAAAGATAATCATGGAAGTTTTCCAAGAGAACAACGGTTGATAAGAATGGAGCTTTTCCATACGTAACTACCCCTTACATTGCAAAAACAAAGAGGGTTGAAACAACGTGTTTCAACCCTCTTACTTATCATGCTAGAACCAGTAAAATAACACTTCACAGCAGTGTAATTTTCTCGTGGACTGCTTTTACATTACAACAACATTAGCCGCAAACTTTATTTACTGGATTCATATACCGCAACGGCACAGGCAACCGTAGCGCCAACCATTGGATTATTGCCCATACCAACCAAGCCCATCATCTCAACATGGGCAGGCACAGAAGAAGAACCTGCAAATTGTGCGTCACTGTGCATACGTCCCATAGAGTCGGTCAAACCGTAAGACGCCGGTCCTGCGGCAATATTATCGGGATGTAAGGTACGTCCCGTACCGCCGCCGGAAGCAACAGAAAAATAACGTTTTCCGTTTTCAACAGACCACTTTTTATAAGTTCCCGCAACTAAGTGCTGAAAGCGGGTTGGGTTGGTTGAGTTACCGGTAATCGAAACGTCTACACCCTCATGCGCCATAATGGCAACGCCCTCCAGAACATCGTTTGCACCGTAGCATCTTACCTGTGCCCGCTCACCGTCTGAAAAAGCACGCTCTTGCACCACAGCCAGTTCACCTGTTGTAAAGTTATAATCCGTCTGCACATAGGTAAATCCATTAATACGCGAAATAATGTAAGCCGCATCTTTACCCAAGCCGTTTAAAATAACCCGTAATGGTTTCTTTCTGGCTTTATTGGCAGTTCTAGCAATGCCAATTGCGCCCTCTGCCGCCGCAAAGGATTCATGTCCTGCTAAAAATGCAAAACAATCGGTTTCTTCCCTAAGTAACATGGCGCCTAAGTTACCGTGACCCTGACCCACATGTCTTTGCTCTGCAACCGACCCCGGAATACAAAACGCCTCAAGACCAATACCGATTGCTTCTGCTGCTTCAGCCGCACAGTTAACGCCTTTTTTGAGCGCAACGGCAGAGCCTAATGTATATGCCCAACTTGCGTTTTCAAAGGCAATGGGCTGTACTTCTTTTACAATTTTATAGGGATCAAACCCTTTTTGCTGGCAAAGGGTACGTGCATCTTCGAGGCTGGCAAGTCCATACTCGGCAAGACACTGTTCTATTTTCGCAATTCTTCTTTCTTTGCCTTCAAACATGACATCATTAGCCATAGATTTTGTCCTCCTTATGATGATCCTTATTTATTCTTCTCGGGGGTCTATATATTTAGCTGCGCCGTCATAACGGCCGTATTGACCCATATTTTTTTCATAAGCTTCATTGGGAGATACACCATGACGAATATCTTCCATCATTTTACCTAACTTTATAAAGCGGTAACCGATTACTTCGTCATGTTCATCCAACGCTAAAGAGGTTACGTAACCCTCTGTCATTTCCATATAACGTACACCTTTTGCCTGTGTACCGTACATAGTGCCTACCTGACTGCGCAGACCTTTTCCCAAATCCTCAAGACCGGCGCCGATAGGCAGTCCGCCCTCTGAAAAAGCTGTTTGGCTTCTGCCGTATGCCAGCTGTTGGAACAACTCACGCATGGCAACATTAATAGCGTCGCATACAAGGTCTGTATTTAAACATTCCAACAATGTTTTTCCCGGCAAAATCTCCGCCGCCATAGCCGCAGAATGCGTCATACCTGAACAACCAATCGTTTCTACCAACGCTTCTTCCACAATACCATTTTTCACATTCAGCGTTAGCTTACATGCTCCCTGCTGGGGCGCACACCAGCCTACACCATGTGATAATCCTGAAATATCTTTAATATCATAAGCCTTAACCCATCTGCCCTCCTCCGGAATAGGAGCTGGACCATGGTTAGGACCTTTCTGAACAGTACACATGCTTTCCACTTCATGGGAATAAATCATAATGGTACTCCTTTCACTTTTTATTCTCCTTGGGTTAAAGTTAAAACGTTTAACGCTCTTATTATAAGCAATTTTCCATATTTTCGCAAGAGAATATACTATAAATTTTAATCAAAATATAGATCAAGTTACGGCAAAAAAAACTTTATTTTCTTTTAAGCATGTGCTATAATTAGGAATACATGTCCTTGTCTGCATTTTTATATATATATTTTAAAATGTAAAAGAAAAATTTTTGAGGTGAAATAAATGGGCGTTATGAAAATGCTGTTCGGTAATTACAGCAAACGAGAGTTAAAGCGTATTGAACCTATTTGTGAAAAGGTGCTCAAATTAGAAGATGAATATAAAAACTTATCAGATAAAGAGCTGCAAGCGCTGACACCTGCGTTTAAACAACGTTTGGAGAACGGTGAAACGTTGGACGATATTCTTCCAGAAGCCTTTGCCGCTTGCCGTGAGGCCTCTGCCCGTGTATTGGGTATGCGTCATTTTCCAGTACAGGTATTAGGCGGTATTGCTTTACACCAAGGTCGTATTAGTGAAATGAAAACCGGTGAAGGTAAAACATTAGTTGCTACCTTACCATCTTATCTAAATGCCTTGGCCGGCAAAGGCGTACATGTTGTAACGGTGAATGACTATCTGGCAAAGCGTGACTCAGAGTGGATGGGTAAAATTCATCGCTTTATGGGTCTTACCGTTGGTTTAATTACCCACGACCAACCAAAAGAAGCACGTAAGCTTGCGTATCTTGCCGACATCACTTACGGCACCAACAACGAACTTGGCTTTGATTATCTTCGTGACAACATGGTTATTTACAAAGCCGATAAAGTGCAGCGCGGTCATAACTTTGCTATTGTTGATGAAGTCGACTCCATTTTAATTGACGAAGCTCGTACTCCGCTTATTATTTCCGGTCCCGGTGAAAAATCGACTGATTTATATGTGAAAGCAGATCGTTTTGCAACCAATCTGCACATGGTTAAGGTTACCGAGCTTAATAAACGAGAAAATAATGACGAGCTGTACTCTGAAGCCGACTACCTAGTAGATGAAAAAGCAAAAACAGCTACCTTAACGCCAAACGGTGTGAAAAAAGCAGAAGAATATTTTGAGGTTGAAAATCTGCTGGATGCTGAACATATTACTCTTCAGCACCACATTAACCAAGCAATTAAGGCCCACGGCGTTATGCAAAAAGACATTGACTATGTTGTAAAAGGCGGAGAGGTTTTAATCGTTGACGAATTTACCGGTCGTATTATGAACGGTCGTCGTTATAACGAGGGATTACACCAAGCGATAGAAGCAAAAGAAAATGTTACGGTTGCTCGCGAAAGTAAAACATTGGCAACTATTACTTTCCAAAATTTCTTCCGTTTATATACAAAACTCTCCGGAATGACCGGTACCGCTATGACGGAAGAGGAAGAGTTCCGCGAAATATATAAATTAGATGTTGTAGAGATTCCAACAAACCGTCCTTCTCAGCGCATAGACCACCGTGATTTAGTATATAAAACAGAAAAAGGAAAATTTAATGCCGTTATTGATGACATTGTTGAACACAATAAAAAAGGACAACCTGTTTTGGTGGGTACAATTTCCATTGAAAAATCTGAACTACTCAGCCGTAAATTGTTTGAGCGTGGCATTAAACACAATGTATTAAACGCAAAACACCACGAGCAGGAAGCTGAAATCGTTGCACAGGCGGGTCATAAAGGCGCTGTTACCATTGCCACCAACATGGCAGGTCGCGGTACCGATATTCAATTAGGTGGTAACGGAGAATTTAAAGCAAAAATGCAATTGCGCCATAAAGGCTATCCTGAAGAAGTTGTCAACGAGGCAATTGGTTATGCACAAACAGAGGATACCCAAGTACTCAAAGCAAGAGAAGAATACCGCAAACTGGTAGATTACTATACCGAACAAAGTAAAGAAGAAGCTGAAGAAGTGCGGCAGGCAGGCGGTCTTTATATTATTGGTACTGAGCGTCACGAATCACGCCGTATTGACAATCAGCTACGCGGGCGTGCCGGACGTCAGGGTGATCCCGGTGAAAGCCGTTTTTACATTTCTTTAGAGGATGACCTGATGCGACTGTTTGGCGGAGAACGTATTGCCGGTCTTATGAATCGTTTAAATATTGATGAAGACACACCAATTGAAAACAATATGCTTTCCAATACCATTGAAAATGCACAGCGCAAAGTTGAGGCGCGTAACTTCTCAACCAGAAAAAACGTGTTGCAATACGACGATGTTATGAACCGTCAGCGTGAATTGATTTATAATCAGCGCGATCAGGTTCTAGACGGCGACAATGTAAAAGACGAGATTATAAAAATGATGCATCAGTCTGTCGAGGATACGGTAGAAACTTATTTGCCGGAAAGCGAAACCCATGAACAATGGAATATTGTTGGTTTACATGACAACTATATGGGTTGGCTGCTGACAGAAGAAGATTTACAATACAGCGAAGACGAAATAAAAACTTTGAGTAAAGATGATATTAAAGCAGACCTAATTAAAAAAGTGGATGACTTGTGCGCTTCCCGTGAAGAATTGTTTGGTGAGAACGTAACCCGAGAATTAGAACGTGTTGTCATGCTCAAATGCGTTGACGTACAATGGATGGATCACATTGACGCCATGGAGCAGCTAAAACGCGGTATTCATTTACGCGGTTATGCACAACGTGATCCGGTTATTGAATACCGTAACGAAGGTTATGATATGTTTGATCAGATGATTGCAAATATCCGTGATGATACAACACGTTTGTTCTTATCTGCTAATATTAAGGTGGTGGATGAGCAGGAGGCTCCTAAAGAAATGATTGAATCCGGTGCAAATGCCGCCGTTGAAATTAGTGACCCTAACGAAGAGGAAAACACATCAGACAGCAATCAAACACATCAAAAAGCCGGTAGAAATGATCCTTGTCCTTGTGGCAGCGGTAAAAAATACAAAAAATGCTGCGGTGCAGACGAGTAATATACCAAAGCAAAAAGCACATACCATAAAATGGTATGTGCTTTTTAAATTTTGTACAGTATAAGTAATCACAAAAAATTCAGTTGAAAACACACAATATATACTTTATAATAACTACGGTATATATTAAAATATGGTTGGGAGAGATTGCAATATGAATAAAAAACCAGCACAAATGATTGTCCTAATTATCATTGGTTTTATGTTTATCGCAACTATAATTATAACTATTCTGTTTAGGCCACCATTAAATAAAACAGATTCTGCCATCTCCTCATCGGAATTATCTTCAACAGTTATATCTGTCACTGCAATGATTAATATATAAACTTGTACCCATATAGCTGAGCGGTCACCTTTCTCCCACAATTTATATATTTTTGACACAAGGCAAATCTAATTGATCTTATTGAATAAAGGAAGCCCTGATACATTATCAGGGCTTCCTTTATTCAATAAGTAAACCTCTTAATAAATTTACTTTTATTTGCTTGCTGCAGCTGCAGCGCCGCCTGCAGCACCGCCAATTACCCCAGCTGTAGTAACAGCCATTATAGCTAGTACAACAGGTACAATTCCACCATTCACGTTTTGCATTTGTTTTTCTGTTAGTTTATTAAATTTTTTCATTTTCTACAATTCCTTTCTATACGAATAATAGTAAATTTTGAGACTTTTTTACTTAGTTTATTAAATATTTTTATTTGTTCGCTGCGCCTGCTGCTGCACCAGCAACACCACCAATTACTGTAGCTGTGCCAAGAGCACCCAAGAAAATTAAAAATGGTACAATTCCACCACTTACATGCTGCATTTGTTTCTCTGTCAATTGATTAAATTTCTTCATCCTGTACACTCGCTTTCTACCTAATAAGTTAAATCTCTTATGTTAACCTTATTATTAAGTTTTATTTTTGTTTAACAGCTTCATAAGCGCCATAACCTACGCTTCCACCAACTGCCAATGGGGCTACAACAAACGCCAAAGTGCAAAGGATAAGCCCTACAAAACCACCATGTACTTTTCCCATTTGTTTCTCTGTTAATTGATTAAAATTTTTCATATAAAACCTCTTTCTTTAATTATAAATTATTTAAATTTATAATTAAACCCTTTTGAATAAAATGATACAAAATAATCTTAACGATTTTTTATGTACCCTTTTGTTACAGAAAAGATACCCCAATATAATAAAAACTGTATTTTTTATTATATACTACTTATTTGCTTCTCTGCACAACACCTGTAATACCACCCACAGTAGCACCTATTCCTAGGCATGTAACTAACATTCCCATAAACAACGCAAATCCGCCATTTACATGCTGCATTTGCTTTTCTGTCATTTTATTAAATGTTTTCATTCAATAGAAACTCCTTTGCCCAAAAATCACTTATTGCTTATTTGTTTTTTACTGCGTAATTAATCCCCCAACCTGCTGCTGCTCCCATTCCCAACGGAGCCACAACACATGTAGTTATAAGAATCATAATAGATCCAAATAAACCACCGCTTACATGCTGCATTTGTTTCTCTGTTAGTTGATTAAAATTTTTCATTTTATCTCTCCCTTCTAATAAAATTTACACAAAATATATATAATCTTGTACATATTTTCATTATAAACCATTAAAATATAAAATACAAGTATTTTAATTATGATATTAAGATAAAACAATAAAATCTTTCTTTTCTCTATTAGCTTTACAATCAATTAATCTCTTGCGTTAATACCATATTATATATCAGCAATTTTTGGATTTGTAAGCAGCCAATATAAGAATCATCCTATAATTTAATTATCAACGCACTACCTTTAGGGAACTATTTTTATTCTTTGCCGCATATTCAAGTTATAACATCAGCATAATTTTATTAAAATTTTGTTCTTTTGTTCTCTGCAAAACAGTGAACCAATCTATAATCGTCAAAATACCAAAAACTCCTCCGGTTAACAGCTTTAATACTCCAATACCAATATCACCCAATATAAAGCGGTCAATACCAAATGAACCTAGAAATATCGATATCAGCAACATAATCATCGGCGACTTCAGTTCTATTGTAAATAGTCGAACCAGTCGGTTTTCATCCACAGTTAATAATTTTTCTCTTAAGTAAAAAATTTTGTTTACAGGAAAATACTGTTGGTTCAGCAAAAGATATCTATCTACTTGCTCACGGTTCATTATAATCATCCTCTCATGTTATACTTTTATGAAACACTATATAAATCAGTTATAAAGTAACAGATATTTTTCCATAACTTTTTAATTAATATATTTTTTATAACCAAGTCTTTAAATCTATCTTTTCTGTCTTGATAGCCATCTCAAACTTGGCAGTATACTTTCATAATGCTAAATTGTTTGGGATTCTCCATATAAATAAGTAAAACTCAAAAACTTATTATTTTACTAAATTTCTCTATAGTCTAACTCCTGTTTTATTGAATAGTTTCATCTATGACGACTGATTTGTTGTGCTTGATTCATAAATACCAATAAAAATAAGTGTAATTATAGTTTTCCTATTTTATGGGGTGCAAGAATTAGCCAAATACGTCAATTGTTATTCAATAAAATTTGAATATAGCGCATTAATTGAATTGTAATCAAAAAAATACAATCCAATCTAACATTCCAATTCGGTTATCTATATGAAAAAAGTTACAAGAATCGTATTCCTGTAACTTTTTTGTTAATTGCATTTTATATCAAAATCAATTATTACTCAAATTTATCCTTAATTTTTTCAAAAAAGCTTTTTCGTTTTGTATAATTTTTATCGCTTGCAGTCGCTTCAAAACTCTGCAATATCTCCTTTTGCTCTTTTGTCAAATTTTTAGGAACCTCTATAGTCACTTTCACAAATTGATCCCCTCGGCCTCTACCGCCAAGATGATCGATACCCTTACCTCTCAATTTAAAAATATCGCCCGGCTGCGTACCCTCATGAATGGAATAAGTAACATCTCCATCTAAGGTTGGCACTGTAATTTCAGCGCCTAACGCAACTTGTGTAAAGGTTAGCGGAATCTCACACCAAATATCATTCCCTTTTCTTGTAAAGAGCGCATGAGGACGTACATGTACCACTAATAACAAATCGCCTGCAGGACCTCCGTTTGCACCTGCATTACCCTGTCTGGAAACCTTAAGTATTTGTTCGTCAGCAATGCCTGCCGGAACATTAATCTCTAATGTCTTCTTTTTACGTACATGGCCGGAACTACTACACTCTCTACAAGGATGCTCAATAATTTTTCCTTTACCATGGCAACGGTCACAGGTACGCGCTGTTTGCACCACACCAAAAGGAGTACGCTGATTGATACGTACCTGTCCGCTACCGCTGCAACTAGAGCATACAGTAACACTGGTTCCTTTTTTAGCACCAGAACCGGAGCACTCATCACATTCCTCTATGCGCTGATAGGTAATTGTCTGCTTACATCCTTTTGCCGCTTCTTCAAATGAAATAGTAATACTAGTCTCGGAGTCTGTACCGCGTCTAGGAGCATTAGGGTTTGCACTTCGTCCGCCAAAGCCACCAAAGCCGCCAAATACACTATTAAAGATATCTCCAAAATCAAAATCTCCTTGAAACGGACTTCCGCCTGCTGCGCCGCCGCCAAAGTTAGGATCAACACCTGCATGACCAAATTGGTCATAGCGGGCACGCTTTTCTTTATCTGAGAGTACTTCATATGCCTCATTTACTTCTTTAAAACTTGTTTCTGCCGCCTTATCATTGGGATTCAAATCAGGATGATATTGTTTCGCCAATTTACGGTAGGCTTTTTTAATTTCATCCTCTGAGGCATTTTTCGGCACACCCATAACCTCATAATAATCCCTTTTATCAGCCAAACTTATCACTCCTGCATAACGATTATAAAAAAACTTTCGCTGACTCTAACCAATAACAATCACAAATAATCCTGTTACATACCATATGTCAATATACAAAAATTTGTACATATATTTTGGTTCTCTGTCTGCACAAGATGTATTTTGAACCGTTTAATGAAATACAACTTAATTATCATAGTCGAAAAAACATATAAAGTCAATATTTTTCATGTAATATCGTCTTTATGATCAAAGTCAGTATATTTCGATTATTTGTTCTCTTCACCTTTTTTATCGTCAACATCTTTAAAGTCTGCATCATAAACCTGACCTTCTGCATTACCGTTATCTGCCTGTGCAGCATCTGAACCTGTGCCATTACCACCTGCCTGACCACCTTGACTCTGATACAATTTTTCTGAAACCGCATATACAGCCTTTTGTAAGTCCTCTGTTCCCAGCTTAATGGCATCTACATTACCACCGGTAATCGTTTCCCTTAAAGCCGCAATTTTTTGATTTAAATTATCTTTATCCGATTGATCAATCTTATCTCCTGCATCCTTGACTACTTTCTCTGCCGAGAAACATAGATTTTCTGCTTCGTTTTTGGCATCAACTGCCTCACGTTGTTTTTTATCTTCAGCAGCAAATTTTTCAGCCTCTTGCACAGCTTTTTCTACGTCCTCTTTACTCATATTCGTACTGGATGAAATGGTGATTTTCTGCTCTTTACCAGTAGCCATATCCTTTGCCGATACATTTACAATACCGTTAGCATCAATATCAAAGGTAACTTCAATTTGCGGAATACCACGTGGTGCAGGTGCAATGCCGTCCAATTTAAAAATACCTAACTGCTTATTGTCTTTAGCAAACTCTCTCTCTCCCTGCAACACGTTAACTTCAACGGAAGTCTGACCATCTGCCGCAGTAGAGAAAATTTGACTCTTTTTGGTCGGAATAGTCGTATTACGCTCAATCACCTTTGTCATAACGCCGCCCATGGTTTCAACACCTAAAGAAAGAGGCGCAACATCAAGCAGCAGCAGACCCTGTACCTCGCCTCCCAGAACACCGGCCTGCAATGCAGCGCCCATCGCAACACACTCATCGGGATTAATACCTTTAAACGGATCTTTACCGGTTAAGTTTTTTACGGCATCCTGTACAGCAGGAATTCTAGTGGAGCCTCCCACCAATAACACCTTGCTTAAATCACTGATTTGCAAGCCTGAATCTTTCAAAGCCTGACGAACCGGTTCCATAGTGGACTCAACCAAGTCAGCCGTAAGCTCATTAAATTTTGCTCTAGAAAGAGACAAATCTAAATGTTTCGGACCCCCGGCATCCGCTGTAATAAACGGCAAATTAATCGCTGCATTCGTCATACCAGAAAGTTCAATCTTAGCTTTCTCTGCGGCCTCTCTCAACCTTTGCATTGCCATTTTATCTACGCTTAAATCAACGCCTTCCGCTTTTTTAAATTCACTAATCATCCAATCGCAGATGCGTTTATCAAAATCATCACCACCCAGCTGATTATTACCGGCAGTTGCAAGCACTTCTTGCACACCGTCACCCATTTCAATAATAGAAACATCAAAGGTGCCTCCGCCAAGATCATAAACCATGACTTTTTGGTCTTCGCCCTTATCAATACCATAAGATAACGCTGCGGCTGTAGGCTCATTGATAATACGTTTTACATCAAGACCTGCAATTTTACCTGCATCTTTTGTTGCCTGCCGCTGTGCGTCTGTAAAATAAGCGGGAACAGTAATAACCGCTGCCGATACGGTATCGCCAAGATAAGCTTCTGCGTCTGCTTTCAGCTTTTGCAGAATCATTGCTGAAATCTCTTGTGGTGTGTAAGCCTTACCATCAATAGTTACCTTATGATTGGTACCCATTTCTCTTTTAATAGAAGCAACTGTACGCTCTGGATTTGTAATGGCTTGCCGCTTTGCCACCTGTCCTACCATTCTCTCTCCTGTTTTGGAAAACGCAACTACGGAAGGTGTTGTTCTTGCACCCTCTGCATTTGCAATTACAACAGGCTCGCCACCTTCTATAACTGCCACGCAGGAGTTTGTTGTACCTAAGTCAATACCAATTGTTTTTGCCATAATAAATTCCTCCAATATATTAAAAAGTAATGTTCACTAATTTTTGTGGAATCAGTTTGCAACAATAACCGTTGCGTGACGAACAATCTTATCGCCAATACGGTAACCTTTCCGATATACCGTTGCAATAATATTTTCACCCAAAGCCTCATCTTCAATATGAGAAACAGCTTGATGATACTCCGGATTAAACAGCTCTCCTACTTCCCCCATCGCCACTACACCTAATTTAGAAAGAATGTCATTCAAATTTTTTTGAATCATTTCCACACCCTTTCTCAAATCTTCAGCTGAGCAATCGGTTTGTGCCAAAGCAAGCTCCATGTTGTCTACAACCGGCAAAAACTCTACTACCGTATCAGCCGCCGCTCCGTCATAAGCCGCTGCTTTTTCACGATCTGTTCGTTTTCGGTAGTTATCATACTCCGCAAGCACTCTCATGTACTGATCTTTTTCTTCATTTCTTGCAGCGCTTATTTGCTCCAGCTCATGCTGTAAAGCTTCTATTTGCTCCTGCAGCTCTGTCAGGCTGTCCTGATGAACTTCATCAACCTCAGAATCCTGCTTTTCTTCTTTGACGTCTTTATCTTTCTTTGCCAAAACAATTCCTCCTTACCCTATGCATCTCTATGGAATATTCAGTGCTTAATGAAATCTTATTGCTCCTGCATGAACGCCGTAAGCATTCTGCCAACTGAATCTGATAAATATTCTAAATATGCAATCCATTTGCCATACCACATTCTGGTAGGACCGATAATACCAATGCTTCCCGCATATGCTCCGGCTATGGAATAATGAGCAATAATCAGACTAGACTCACTCAATTCAGGACGATTGGTTTCGTTGCCGATTAAAACCCGGGCTTTTGAAATTTCAGAAGACAGACATTCTTTCTGCACAAATTCTTTTTTTAAAAAACGGCAAAGCTCCTGTTCACTTTCTAAAAATTCCAAAATGCGGCGGACAGTCCCTAACTGATATTCAGGATAAAATAATAAATTGGTTTCACCCTTTAAATTAATTTCAGCATGCATACAGTCTCTGGCCACCTCTAAAATTGCCAACAAAACAGACGACATCAAAACCGCCATTTCTCCTACTGAAACACCTACTGACTGAATAAAAGCAGGCGTAATGGCGCTCACCGCCAGTCCAGCTAATTTTTCATTAACCATGCGAAAAAACACACGCAGCATTTCAGAAGTAATATCAAAATCACAACGAAAAATACGGTTTTTCATCATACCTGTAGAGGTAATTAAAATTACCATGGCAGTACGGCGGCTAGTTTGTACAAACTGTATGCCTTTAATAAGCGCTGAACTGCCTGACGGCGTAGTAGAAACCGCCGCAAATCTTGATGTATCAGCCAGCAACTGCGAAACGCCGCTCAGCAGTTTATCAGGATCGTAAGCATAAATCGTAAGCATACCGTCCAAATACTTTTGCTCTTCCTCGGTAACAGGCTGTGCGGGCATTAAACGATCTACATAAACACGATAGCCCTTTTGTGATGGCACGCGACCTGCAGAAGTATGAGGCTGCTGCAAATATCCCATATCAACCAAATTGGCCATTTCATTACGTATAGTAGCAGAAGATACGCCTAATTCAAGAGCCAGTAATTTGGAGCCCACCGGCTCGCCTGTCTCTACATACGTATTAACAATTGCCGCCAGTATTTTTAATTTCCTTTCACTGAGCTCCAACCATCTCACCTCTTCGCCCTCCATTTAGCACTCTTATCTATAGAGTGCTAAATTATATTTATAATTTACCATTTTGTTTTAACAAAGTCAATATCAAAAATGTAAAATAATTATGAATCCATATGTTTCTAATGCTATAAGTGCAGAATCCTCATGTATATACACATATCTCTCACTTTTATCATAACTGAAAAACATTGCTTTATTCCTTTTCAACACAATTAATACATTTTAAAATCAAAACAAAAAATTGTTTTTCACAATTTTTTGTTGTATAATAAATTTTATAGGCAATACAAAATATACCAAAATTAATATTTGCCATATCAATTTGGAAAAACTATTTTTTAACATGTGCATATTCCAAATTAAATGTATCATAGGTTTTTAATGAGCTGCAAAAATATGGCAGCTAAACTACTCTACATAATCCCTATGCAAATCACGTAAAACGGCAATTACAAAACCAATATGGAGGAAAAGTATAATGATAAAAGCTGTATTCATGGATTATACAGGAACTACTGTATACGAAAGCGAAAAAGAAATGAATGAAATCGCCATGAGAATCTGCAAAAACAGTAAGTTTACGGATACTCAAGACGTTTTAAAAACATGGAAAGAAACTATGGAGCAATATGACAACAAATCTTATAAAGAGTCTTACCTAAACGGAGATGAGATTGTGGAGCGTACACTCCAAGATTTTACCCGTCTTTTTCAGTTAGAAGAAAATCTGTCAGAACTACAAAGTTTGGTTCAAGAGGCTTGGAGAAACGTATCAGTTTTCGACGATGTACCACCATTTTATGAGGCGATCTCTGTACCTATTTATATAGTCAGCAATAATAGAATACAATATATAGAAAACGCCATCAAAAAGAATAACCTTACACCAGCAGGTATTGTGTGTGCTGATATGGTTCGCGCCTATAAGCCACGTGCAGAGCTATTTGAAAAAGCTTTGGAAATCAGCGGATGCCGTCCAGAAGAAGTGCTTCATATCGGCGACTCTTTTCATGCCGATGTACAAGGAGCCTCTCAAGTTGGCATTAAGCCAGTTTTAATACAGAGAAACTCAAATTGCACCTATGAAAACACCACAATAGTTAAAAATTTATTAGAAGTATTACCATTGCTCAAAACAACAAACTAAATCTCTTACCCGTCATAAAAAGAGATATCCATTACGGTTTAGTACGAGTGAAAAAATGGTAGCATAAAAATAGTAATCTAATATCTAAGATTTTCTCAACGAAATATACAAAATGGCATTTCCAATGTTAAAAAACATTTAGAAATGCCATTTATTATTTTAAGCAACTTTTTTATGCACGATTCAGCAAATACATATTCGAATCCTCTACAAAATTTTTGAGATTATACAAAACCAACACGTCCGTTATACCACTTTGCTCTATATATTGCAGTGTGCTTTGTTTGTAGGCACGCAAGTCAACCAAATGTATCTCTTGATAGTCATCTGTAACAAAGGGTGCAAAGCTATTGGCATAAGAATCCTTAACAATCAAAAGCTTTTTCCCGTTCTGATGGTCTGTGGTAATTTTTGTAACCGGTTGATTGCCATTTAAAAAAGCTGAATACTTATCTTTTTGCTCTAGATACTCCTGTTCAATTAAAGAATCAGACGTTTTTATCACCTCACCACCTGCAAAATATTCAACTTTTAGCTGTGGAGAACCGGAGCTTTTATAGTAATAAATAGTTTCGGGCTCTACCGTATACAGGTTCGCTTTGGAATAAGTAGTACCTAAAAACTGATCGCTGAGCACCTCAGGTTGATACGCTATCAACGGCTTTTGCGTAATACCAATTTGTTTGCAAAACTCCTGATACGCATAGTATACGCCAAGAGAAGTCCAGTGATGGTCAGTTTTATAAAAAATATTCTCGTCTTTGTGAGCAATGAGCGTATCTGTTACATCAATAAAACCAGGTATCTCCTGTTTCATTTGTGCCAGCAACTCCTGTTGGTCAACCTCCGGCGCAAACAACGGCAGCTTTTCCTTGAGTATATCATTGGCGGTGGGAACAATCATCGTCTTTACACCAATGCCAAACTGCTGATCAACTGTTTCTGTAAATTGTTTAATCGCTGTTACATTTCCTTTCAATCGACCATAGTCATAAGACCAAAATTGCTCCATTAAATAACCGTCTTTGGCAAAATAAACCCCTCCAGCATCTCGTTTTTGCGCACCTAGCTCTACCAGAGATTTCAACCCTACCCACTGATCTCGCAGCATAAAGTGGTCAGAAATATACGTTTCAAAATCTGTCGTCCAAATCCGTTTTGTTTCACGTCCGCTATCATCTACGTATGGGGTACCTGTAAACAGGCTTTCCAGTGTAAATTTAGGAAAATCTGCTAATACCCGATTTTCATTTTCTGAAAAGTTTTTTTTAGGCAGCACAGCATTAATAATAGCAATTGTACTGACAAGCAGTGCAAAAATAACGGTCATAGCAACGGCACGTACTTTCATACAATCACCTCCTAAAAGCGAAAATATAGAAAGGGATTATACGTACTATTTACTAAAAATGCAATAGAGATTGTAAAAATTACAAGCAAATAGGCATTTTCTAAAATAAAAGCGGCCCATGTTCGGGTTTCAACTGCCGATATAACTTTTTTGCCCAGTCTAGCCGGCCACGGCGTACAGCCCGCTAGCAAAATAAGAATAAGTACAAGGTTTGAAAATAATAAATACAAAGACATATTGTCAACAATTGATAAACCGCCAAAGCCAAACATACCTTTTAAATACGTCCATCCTTTTTCCATATCGTCAAACGCAAAAAACACCCAGCCGACGATAACAAAAAACATGGTGTAAATATGACAAAATACGGCAGGGATTTTTTTTAGAAATTTAAGCAGGAATATTTTTTCTAATATAAGCAAAACGCCGTAATAACCGCCCCAGAATAAAAAGTTCCAACTAGCCCCATGCCAAAACCCAGTACAAAACCATACAACTATAATATTAAAAATCTGGCGTATTAATCCATGACGGTTTCCTCCTAAAGGAATATATACATATTCTTTAAACCAAGTGCTCAAAGAAATATGCCATCTGCGCCAAAACTCCGTTATGCTTCTTGAAATATATGGATAATCAAAGTTTTCCAAAAACTGAAAGCCAACCATTTGTCCCAAACCGATTGCCATATCAGAATAGGCTGAAAAGTCGAAGTATATTTGCATTGTAAATGCAAATGCGCCAATCCATGTACCGACAACGCTGAGACTGGAAGCATCCATAGAGGAAAGCTGTGTCCAAATCTGCCCTATCGTATTGGCAAGCAATACTTTTTTTGCAAGGCCGGTGACAAAACGTTGAACACCAGCAGCAAACATCTCGGTACTTTCTCTGCGGTTCTGTAATTGATCCGCAATGGTCGTATAACGCACAATGGGACCTGCCACCAATTGGGGAAAAAGAGCCACATACGCACCAAATGAAATAAAATTAGTTTGCGCCCGCGCGTCGCCACGGTATACATCAATGACGTATGACATCATTTGAAAAGTATAAAACGAAATACCAATTGGTAAGGTAAGCCGTAACAGCGGAATACCTATACCAAACCACGCATTGAAATTACTGATAAAAAAATCTGTATATTTAAAAAATCCCAGTATACCCAAATTTAAAATCACAGAGCTTACTAATATCCATTTAGACGGCTTTCGTCTATGATATTTTTGCACCAATGCACCATAACCAAAGTTTATAAGGGTTGAAAACAGCATGAGCAATACATATAACGGTTCTCCCCATGCGTAAAAAATTAAGCTCGCTATAAATAAAATAAAATTTTTTATTTTTTTTGGCGAGATAAAATACACTCCAAACACAATAGGAAGAAACACAAACATGAAATTGAGGCTACTAAAAACCATGTCTATTTCTCCGTTTCATCTATTACAATTATATATCATTATATATAAATATACTTTTTCATTATACAGCAAATCAAACAGTATGCAATGATATTTTAAAAATTCCTATTAAAATTTTTATAACATTGAAAATATAATCATACTAAAATGTTTTCTAAACGTAACTCAAATAGTCAAAATAAAAAAGCAGCTCTATTATTCATATAATAGATAAAATCAACTGGTTCAAAACCAAAAAACCCTTGGGTGTAAGGGCAAAACCATCCGCTTTCATATTAACAAGTCCCGCCTTTTCATAGCGCTCTGCACGTTCCATATAAATCTGCGGCAGTGGTTCACCAAATTTTTGCTTCCACTCAGCATTGCACAAACCGCTGTTCAAACGCAGCGCCAACATGGCATACTCCTCTTTGTCTCCACCCTCTCCGTCCATAACCGGATTTGCCCCTTGTAAAAATCTATGTATGCTACGCTCAAAATAAAACCGTTTTCCATCCATAAAAGAATGAGCAGAAGGTCCTAACCCCAAATATTCCTCTCCTTTCCAATACTTGATATTATGCTTACTAATACATAAATCTCCATTCTTATTTTGCTTTGCAAAGTTTGATACCTCATACTGACAAAATCCCTGTTTCTCCAACTCCGCCACCATAGTCAAATACAAATCGCTGGTTTCATCATCATTTGGCAAGACCAACCTTTCCCTCTGCATTCCATAGGGGGTATCAGGCTCAATCTTTAACAAATATGCAGAAACATGTGCAGCACCTACCTCCTCACAAAAAGCAATCGACTCTTTCAGGCTTTGCTCCGTTTGCCTTTGAATACCTACCATTAAATCCAACGAAACATTAAAAATCCCCGCCTTATGAGCTGCCTTTACAGCATTCCACGTCTGTTCTGCCGTATGTACCCGGCCTAGCAATTCCAACTCCTTACGGTGAATAGACTGTAAACCCATAGAAATTCGATTTACACCGTTTTGAGCCAGTAACCCAAACATGGACTCTAAATCTGCGGACGGATTAACCTCCACTGTAATCTCCGCCTGCGATAAACCAAAGTTGGCTTTTGCCTCTTTTATTATACATACTAACCTATCCGCCCCTAATGTGCTGGGTGTGCCACCGCCAAAATAGAGGGTATCTGCATACCTCTTATATTGACTGGCATAAATATGGATACTGTTTATGATACCATTCATATATCTGTCTAACATCTCATTGTCAGTCAGTGAGTAAAAATCGCAATACGGACATTTTTGCGTACAAAACGGTACATGAATGTATAATCCTATCAGTCCCATATGTTCCTCCTGTAATCATTTTACTTCTATCCTATCATATTTCATTCTTTTTTCATACAGCAATTCACCTCAAAAAACAGCGAGGTCTATTCCCGTTGTTCACAAATGCAATCCAAATCAAATTATACCATTATTTTTTCTTTCTTTTCTGTATAAAAATCGGTAATCACCTTTATAAGCTGAATGACAAAAGTAGGCGCAAAGGCTAACCCAAAAACAGCGCCAACCTGCATACCGTTTAATGGAGTCACATCAAAAACATCCTGTACCCCCGGAATAAATAGCACAACACATAATAACCCTAACCCGATTACAAAAGCGCCTACCGTGTACAAATTGGTGTGAATACCTAAGCGCAAAATTGAAGCTTTGGCTCTGGCATTAAATCCATGGAATAAGCGTCCCAAACATAAAACAGAAAACGCCATAGTACTCGCGGCCATTGCACCTGTCTGCAAACCAATATAGAATGCGCCTACCGTTGCCATAGCCAACAGCACACCTTGATAACCGATATCAATCAAAAAATCTCTGGTCAATATAGATTCCTGACTGCTGCGCGGCTTTTGACTAAGCAGGTTGCTTCCGGATTTTTCCATACTAATTGCCAATGCCGGTAAGCTATCGGTTAATAAATTGATAAACAATAGGTGAACAGGTGTAAACGGAACCGGTAATCCGAAAATAGACGTAAACAATACCACCAAAATCCCTGCCGTGTTACCCGAAAGCAAAAATTGAATGGCATTTTTAATATTATGATAAACATTTCTGCCATTGGCTACTGCTTTCACAATAGTAGCAAAATTATCGTCGGTTAAAATCATCGAAGCAGCGTCTTTTGATACCGCTGTACCCGTAATACCCATAGCAATTCCAATATCTGCCTTTTTTAATGCAGGTGCATCGTTTACACCGTCACCGGTCATAGCAACGATTTGCCCCCTTTTCTGCCAAAGGTCTACAATGCGAATCTTATGTTGGGGCGATACCCTTGCATAAACTGATATTTTAGGCAATGCTTTTAAAAGCTGTTCATCAGAGATGTTATCCAATTCTGTGCCTATCAGAACGCTGTCTCCCTCCTGATAAATACCAATCTGCTTTGCAATAGCACGAGCTGTCACTTTATGGTCACCTGTAATCATAATTGGCTGAATACCTGCACGTATACAATCCTGTACTGCTTTTTCCGATTCCTCTCTGGGCGGATCAATCATAGAAATTAGTCCTAAAAAGGTATAGCCGTCTTCATTGTGTAAATGAATTTCTTGACTATCTTCCTTCTTTTGTGCAAATGCTAAAACTCGCAAACCATTTTCGGACATGTTTTGATTTACCTGCTCAATATGTACTTTATCCTCTTCGGTTATACTGCGTACTGTCCCGTTATCTAAAATATGGGTTACACGCTCCAACAATACGTCTACCGCACCTTTTGTCAGAATATATAAGGTATCATCAATGCAGTGCAGCGTACTCATCAATTTACGGTCAGAGTCAAAGGGAATTTCCGCTAAACGCGGATATTCCTCTAGCCTGTTATCATAATCACTGTAATACTTTCTATAATATTCGGTCAAACAAGTTTCAGTTGGGTCGCCTAAAGCCTTACCATCTGTTACGGTAGTATCGTTACATAAAATAGAAGTTAAAAACAACCTTTTCTTGCTGCCTTCTCCATAATAAAAATAATCGGTTACCGTCATTTTATTTTGCGTCAGCGTACCTGTTTTATCTGAACAAATGATAGATACACATCCTAAGCCTTCCACGGCACGTAAATTTTTTATAATGGCATTTTGTTTTGCCATTCTAGACGTACCGATTGCCAGAGAAATCGTCACAATAGAGGAAAGCGCCTCTGGAATCGCCGCCACGGCTAAAGCCACAGCAAACATTAAGGAATCCATAACCGCTGTAAACCATTCATTGCCTGGCAACTCATGGTACAGCGTTAGACCAAACACAATAAAACAAATTGCAATAATAATTAGAGATAGCTTTTTACTGAAACGATTCAGACTAACCTGTAGCGGTGTTTTGCGCTCCTTGGTATCGTTCATCAGTTTTGCAATTCTACCGATTTCAGTATTCATGCCCGTCCCGGTTACTACCGCCAAGGCACGGCCATATGTCACCATTGAACCAGAAAAAACCATATTGATCTGATCGCCTAACGCAAGCTCTTCTTTTGCAATCGCATCGCAATTTTTATGCACCGATTCCGATTCGCCTGTTAAAGCGCTTTCGTTTACTTGAAGCGAATAATTTTCAATCAATCGCGCGTCTGCAGGAATCATGTCGCCCGCTTCCAACGCAATAATGTCGCCTATTACAATCTCTTTTGCATCAATTTCCACACGGTAGTCATTACGTATCACTCTTGCAAGCGGAGAAGACAACGCTTTTAAGCTTTCCAGTGATTTCTCTGCTTTAAAATGCTGTACAGTGCCTAAAACAGCATTTAACATAATCACAACTAAAATAACAATGGTACTCTCAAAATTACCGGTGGTAAGTGAAATGATTGCCGCGGCAATTAAAATCATCACCAGTAAATCAAAAAACTGCATAAAAAACACCTGAAATACATTTTTAGATTTTTTCTCCTCTAATTGGTTCAACCCATAAACATCCCGTTGTTTCGTAACCTGTTCATCAGTGAGACCTTCCTTAGTCGTCCCCAATTTCAAAAGTACTTCTTCAGTGGTTTGTTGAAAAAAATATTTCATATAGTACGGCTCCTTACTTAATTTGCGATACCAGCGTAATAAAAAAGACTTTTATTACGATAAATATCGTAATAAAAGTCTTGCTATTTCAGATACAAGCGAGCTTTTAAAAAGCTGAAATGTCGCAGTGCATCACAGATATCTCTGCCAGCTACTCCCTTTTAGTTAAAAAAGTATATCACAAATACATACGTTTGTCAATAATTTACTGTTCTATTCCCCACATAAAAAATATATAATGATTGCTATGATATATTTCTATAAAAACATAGTATTTTCATGTACGATTCTTATACTATAAATTGCGCTGCAATTTATTTTATGCTATAATATATCAACCAAAATGAAAATGTGAAAAGAAATTTAGGTGATGAATTTGGCAGTGCCACAGGATAGAATTCGAAACTTTAGCATCATTGCCCATATTGACCACGGCAAAAGTACTTTGGCTGACCGTATTCTAGAACAAACAAAAGCCGTAGCTTTGCGGGATATGGAAAATCAATTATTAGATAATATGGATTTGGAGCGTGAACGCGGAATCACCATTAAAGCTCATGCCGTTACTTTGGTATACAACGCAAAAGATGGTAAGGATTATACATTTAACTTAATTGATACCCCCGGCCACGTGGACTTTACCTATGAAGTATCACGCTCACTGGCCGCTTGTGAAGGCGCTATTCTAGTGGTAGATGCTTCGCAGGGGATTGAAGCACAGACGCTTGCCAACACCTATATGGCAGTAGACGGCGGTTTGGAAATTGTTCCTGTTATCAATAAAATTGATTTACCCAGCGCCGACCCCGACCGTGTATGCAGTGAAATTGAAGACGTCATAGGTATACCGGCAGAAGATGCTCCACGTATCTCTGCCAAAACCGGCCTAAACATCGATCAAGTCATGGAGCAGATTGTGACGCATATTCCACCCCCGCAGGGTGATACAGGCAAACCGTTACAAGCTTTGATTTTTGATTCCTACTATGATGCCTACAAGGGTGTTATCGTATACGTCAGGATTAAAGAGGGACAGGTTCGCTGCGGAGATGTCATACGCATGATGGCAACAGGCGCAACCTTTACGGTAGTGGAATGCGGATATATGCGCGCCGACTGCGGTACAGAGCCTACTAATATATTATCTGCCGGAGAAGTTGGATATATTGCAGCATCCATTAAATCGGTACAGGATGCGCACGTAGGCGATACGATAACTCTACAAAATCAGCCGGCAGCAGAACCTCTGCCCGGCTACCGTACCATTCAGCCCATGGTATTTAGCGGTATTTACCCAGCAGACGGCGCTCATTACTCCGATTTACGAGATGCGCTGGAAAAACTGCAGTTAAACGATGCGTCTCTCACCTACGAACCTGAAACATCTGTCGCACTGGGCTTTGGATACCGCTGCGGCTTTTTAGGACTGCTGCATATGGAAGTCATTCAGGAACGGCTGGAACGAGAACATAACTTGGATATTATTACAACAGCGCCGAGCGTTATTTATCGTATTACAAAAACCAACGGCGAGGTTCTTATGGTAGATAATCCCACCAACTACCCTGATACCGTATTGATTGACAAAGCCGAAGAACCTATGACCGGAGCTCATATTTATACCCCCAGCGAATATGTGGGCAATATTATGGAGCTTTGTCAGGAACGCCGCGGTGTATTTAAGGATATGAAATATCTTGATACCAACCGTGTTGACATTCACTATGAACTTCCACTAAACGAAATCATATACGATTTTTTCGACGCATTAAAATCCCGCACGCGAGGATACGCTTCTTTTGACTACGAAATGATCGGCTATGCAAAAAGCGACCTTGTCAAACTGGATATTATGTTAAACGGAGAAATTGTAGATGCTCTTTCATTTATCATCCATAAAGATAAAGCCTATGGACGAGGCAGAAAAATGGCGGAAAAATTGCAGCAAAAAATACCGCGCCAGCTGTTTGAGGTACCGATTCAAGCATGTATAGGCGGCAAGATAATTGCAAGGGAAACCGTAAAAGCGGTGCGCAAAGATGTGCTTGCAAAATGTTACGGCGGCGACATTACCCGTAAACGCAAATTGCTGGAAAAACAAAAAGAAGGTAAGAAGCGTATGCGTCAGCTGGGCACAGTAGAAGTGCCTCAGGATGCCTTTATGAGTGTTTTGAAGCTGGACGAGTAGTTGATTACGCTTTGACATATAAAAAATAAAGACAGGAGACTTTCTAATTATGTCAAAAAGTCCCCCGTCTTTATTTACAAGTTATTCATTTATTATAAAACAACCAATTAAAGCAATTGTAATAATGTTCTGACTATGTATATTTTACAAACCAAGCGCAAATATACATAGTTTTTTCATACGTTAAAACGAAATAATATCACATCTCCATCTTTTACCACGTACTCCTTGCCCTCTGAACGCACAAGTCCTTTTTCTTTTGCCGCCGTCATATTGCCGCATGCAACCAAATCATCATAAGCTACTACCTCGGCACGGATAAATCCCCGCTCAAAGTCGGTATGAATTTTACCGGCAGCCTGTGGTGCATGCATACCATTTGTAATCGTCCATGCTCTTGTCTCTTGTGGACCTGCCGTTAAATAAGAAATTAACCCCAACAGTGAATAGCATTCTTTAATCAACCGGTCTAATCCGGATTCTGTCAAATTCATATCAGATAGAAACAACTCTTTTTCCTCTGTATCCATATTTGAAATCTCTGCTTCAATTTCCGCACAAATCGGCAGTACGCCGGCATGCTCCTGTTCCGCAATAGCTTTCACCTGCAAAAAACCTTGATTTGCTTCAATACCTTTTTTAAAATCAGTTTCACTTAGATTGGCGGCATAAATCACCGGCTTATTGGTTAGCAATGAAACAGAAGACAACAGCAACGCCTCATCTTCAGTGCAATCTAGACTGCGCACAGATTTTCCCTCATTCAACATTTCTTTAACACGCTGAAAAAAATCATATTCTGCCTGATACTTTTTATCTGCCTTCAGTAGTTTTTGTGTTTTTTCTATGCGTCTGTCCAAAACCTCCATATCCGATAAAATAAGCTCCATATTAATGGTTTCAATATCTCGGGCAGGTCCAATACTACCCTCCACATGAATAATATCGTCACTTTCAAAACAACGCACCACATGTACGATTGCATCTACTTCACGAATATTAGATAAAAATTTATTACCCAAGCCCTCTCCTTTAGAAGCGCCTTTTACCAAACCTGCAATATCTACAAACTCAATGGCAGCGGGCAAAATTCTCTGAGATTGGTACATTTCTGCAAGCACATTTAATCTTTTATCCGGAACTGTCACGACCCCTATATTAGGTTCAATCGTACAAAATGGATAGTTTGCAGATTGTGCTCCGGCATTTGTAATAGCATTAAATAAGGTGCTTTTTCCTACATTAGGCAAACCGACAATCCCAAGCTTCATCTATTTTCAACCTCTTTCGTTTCAACAGTTTCGTTTCATTATAACGTGTTTATCATGAATATGCAAGTATGACGCTTTTCACACATATACAATTCCACAAAATCATTTCTGTACAACGCCATATTTTATAAAAATATATCTTTTAAAATACAGGTAAATGTGTTATGATGAAACACAACCAGCTATAAAAATTTATATAATAACACCACAGAGGAATAAATACAATGAATCATCCAAAAATAGGAGAAAAAGCAACTCGACAAATTACGGTTACAAAAGAGCTATTGGCGTCCAGCGTGGGTAGCGGAACGGTCGATGTCTTTGCCACACCAATGGTAGCAGCACTGATGGAAGGCGCCGCAAGCGACCTTGCCGCACGTTATATAGACAATATCTATACAACGGTAGGCTCAGAAATCTGCGTACAGCACCTATCCCCCACAGCAGAAGGTGTTATCGTAACAGCAGAAGCAGAACTAACCAAAGCAGACGGACGCTTTTTTGGATTTAAGCTAACCGCAACGGATAACGCAGGCGTAATTGCAACTGGCACTCATACCCGCATTAGCGTCAAAAAGGAAAGTTTTGCAAAAAAAGCGTTGGAACGTAAACATCTAGCGTAATAGGAGATATTATGAAACAATCGTTACCATATGAAACTGTTATTTTCGACTTAGACGGTACCATTGCCCAATCTGCACCAGGGGTGTTTCAATGCGTAACCGCCGCACTACAACGTATGAATAAACCGATTCCCAGTGAAAAAATACTGCGTAAATTTATCGGGCCACCGTTGTGCCATAGCTTTATTGATTTTTGTGGCATGACTCAAAAGGAAGCCGATATTGGCGTTGCCTATTTCCGAGATGCTTATATTGGCGGCGGCATTTATAATAACAGCACGTTTCCGCATATCATGGAACTACTCTGCAAGCTAAAAGAACACAACATTCAAATTTGTATTGCAACCTCAAAACCAGAACCAATGGCAAAAATCGTATTAGAACACTTAAAAATTACACCTTTGTTAGACCATATAGCCGGCGCCGATTTAGACGAGCGTCATAGTGATAAAACAGAACTAATTCAAAAAGGACTTACCCATTGCAATACCAAACCGGAACATGCTGTAATGATTGGAGATACCCATTTTGACGCATACGGTGCAAAACAGGTAAATACTAATTTCATAGGGGTATTATACGGATACGGTACCCGAGAGGAAATGGAACGGGAAGGCGCAACGCAATTTGCAGAAACCGTACCAGCATTACAGCGTATGCTGCTTACCTAAATTTGGTACACTGCGATGAACGTACCAAATTGTACCTTTTCTCTGATATTGTATATATTACAGCTTACTTTTAATGGACAACATATATAGCCCCCGCCCGCAGTAAATTGCAATTTATATCGGATTGATAGAAAAAAGCATGTCCACAGACCAACCTATCAAAAGATTTGTTCGTACCATTCTGACCTAAACTTACAATGGAGAACAAAATAACAGTCTATGTTTACAGATATTCCCCTTTCCATAATAGTGTTCAATTGATATGCCCTTGACAGAGGATATATTCTCAGATTTCACTCTTCAGCGCACATACAAAGATTTAGCTGACGATACTTTGAACCGTTTATATACTTATAAGGCGTCATAATCAATTCCTTTTTATTAACGTAAACGCTGAAAAAAATATCGCATAACTTTAAATAAGCGTTGTTTCGCTTTTTTTAAATGCTTATTAACGGCAGAAATACCGATTCCCATTTCGCAAGCAATTTCTGCCTGCGTTCTGTTTTCAAAATAATAAGCATTTATACAGTATAACTGTCTTTTAGTTAATTCGCCTTCCATTACATGTTTCAGCACATCAATCATGCGCCGATATTCCATATCCCTTCTTTCTTGATTCTGATATTGATACTGCTGTACTCCAAGTATGTTTTCCGTCAATACATCCAAATGTAATAGACGTTTTCCCATGAACCTTCCCCTCTCTTTCCTTTTGTAAGCACCTCTGTACTTGTGCTCGCCGCCGTAAAAACACACCTGTATGCTTGCATTCTAAATACATTTGATAGCAGGTATAAATCCGCGATTGAAGCATACTTTGCTCTGACTCCGATTGTCTTTTCAGCTCCTTAATATATATTGCTATAACATTTGCCTGCTGCAAATACATATCTGCCCATTGCGCATATTCCAACATATTTCACACTCCTTAATCAGAACATTTGTTCTATTTCTATCTTATCATAGAAATTATAGATATACAACGAATAAACCGAACAACATAAAAACATTTGGAAGAGTATCCTATATAAATTTTCAATTAATGGGTAAATTCAAACAAAAACCCTGTTATTTTTATCGAATATCGGTTATAATAGTTCACATAATATATTGAAATGGATGCTGTAGACTTTTCTGCCATAGAGTCTGCGATGACTTCCATAATATCTAGTTTAATTGGCAGAGAATAGTGAGGAAGCATGAAAATTTTACATAATATTTATCAAGGATTTTCATCGGCGGTCAATCTGGTGGTGGAAAAAAATCGTAAAAATAATTTAATTAACTGTATTAAACATGTCATTCGTAATGAAGAAACAAAAGCAAATCAGGCTTATATTGCGCTGGGCAAATATTATTTTAACAATCTGCGTAAAGAAGATAATGAAGAAACCGAATTTTACTGTAAATCAATTGACCATGCAAATCACCGTATAGAAAGAGCGCTAACAAAGCTGGATGAATTAACCATCGATGCGGAAGATTTTTTCTGTGACGAAGACTTTCAATCCGCTTGTGAGGATCTTGGCTTTACTAGCTGCGAAAACGCACAGGAAGCCTCTGGGTGGGATTATATTAAAACTGTTGACGAAAATATAACTCCTACTAAAGAGGAGCAAATCTCTACCCAAGATACGCTAAAAAGCATTGATTTTCCTTCAGACGAAGAAATTATACTTAACGCCTGCGATGCACATGGTGGCTGCGGTGAAGATTATAACAAAACTGAAGCTACCGGCACTCCTAACGAAGCCGCCTCCGTTGAAGATCATCAGATTCCAATTATCAAACAAAATCATATTTATCCATTCGGTACACAAAATCAATGATAAAGCCATTGCGTAATAAATAGACCGAGGCTAAACCTGTCTCGGTCTATTTTAAAATTTCCTACACACAACTTCACATAGAAAGCAGTAACAATATGAAGAAAAAAGTCATGTTAGGTATGAGCGGCGGTGTAGACAGCTCTGTTGCCGCATTATTATTATTAGATGCCGGCTTTGATGTCACCGGCGTCACCCTGCGTTTAAAGCCAGAACAATATATGGAGCCAAGTAAATCCGGGGGTTGTTGTTCGCTTGATGATATTGACGACGCACGCAGGGTAGCATACAAGCTTGGAATTGAGCACATTGTATTTAATTTTACCAATATCTTTGAAAAAAACGTCATCGACTACTTTGTAGCAGAATATCAGCAGGGCCGCACGCCAAATCCATGTATCGCCTGTAATCGTCATGTTAAATTTAATGCTATGATGAAACGCGCCATAGAATTAGGATTCGATTATGTTGCAACTGGTCATTATGCTGTAATTGAACAAAATGAGCAAAAACGATGGCTTTTAAAAAAAGCGCCTGCCGCTAAAGATCAAAGCTATGTTTTGTACGCTTTAACGCAATTCCAGCTAGAACACACCTTATTACCGTTAGCATCTTATACAAAACCGCAAATCCGTGCACTAGCGCAGCAAGCCGGCCTTATTGTTGCCCATAAACCAGATAGTCAAGAAATTTGCTTTGTACCTGACAAAAATTATGCCGGCTTTATTGAACGTTATACCGGTGAAAAACCAATTCCCGGCAACTTTGTAGACCAAAATGGAACGGTACTGGGAACACATAAAGGAATTACACACTACACAATTGGACAACGCAAGAGGTTAGGCATGTCGTTTGGAGAACCAATGTTTGTAACAAAAATAAATGCTGCTCGCAATGAAGTTGTACTGGGCAAATCCGGCAGTCAATATGCAAATATGTTGATTGCCGAAAATGTTAACTGGATTGGGATTTCTAAACTGGCACAACCTATGCGTATAACTGCTAAGACACGTTATCAGGCCTCTGAAGCACCTGCATGGCTAACGCCTCAAAAAAATGGATCGGTACAAGTCACTTTTGACGAACCCCAACGTTCGGTTACACCCGGACAAGCAGTGGTATTTTATAAGGGTGAGTTAGTCATTGGCGGCGGTACGATTATTAACTCACAATGACTAACTGATATTGATTAAAACTAAGGTGGTGTCCTTTATGTCAAAAAAAATGGAAAAAGTAGTTGGTTGCCCCAGCTGTGGTGTGCTAGAACCGTTTATTGTATATCCCTCCATTATGATACCAGCAGACAAAAAACTGCGGGAACAAATATTGAACGAAAACTTATTTTTGCGGCGATGCGAAGCTTGCGGTTATGAGGTGCATATGGTTTACTCTTGCCTGTACCAGGACACAATACGTAAATTTATGATTTACGTACGGCCGCAAGATGAAGACCAGACAATACTAGAACAAATTTCTGTAGAAGGACTAGAACATATCAGAAAACGAATTGTATCGACCGTTGAGGAATTGAAAGAAAAACTTTTAATTTTTGAAGCAGGTCTAAACGATTACGCAATTGAACTTGTAAAAACTGCTCTTACCCAGGTAGTAACCTCCAAATGGGGCATTGCACCTGAAAAAAGCTTTTACTGTGGTTTAAATAATGAAAAAAACACCATGGAATATGTATTTTATTTAAATGAAGAAGAAGCGCCTGTTTATCAAAGTATGAAAATAGACGTATATCATGCTTCCTTACCTATTGTAGCATCCATTATTACACAAGAACCAAATATGTTTTTATGCGTAAACAGTGATGTTGCAAATAGAATTTTAAAAAAACATCAAAAAACACAACAGATGCAAAAACAAGAACAACAATCAGACGGAAACCAGCAGGAAAATAAAAGCAAAGACTAAACAAAAATAACTGGAGGATACATTATGTGCGGAATATGCGGATTTACAGGAGAAATTCTGAACCGTAACGAAACACTGGAGAACATGGCAAATCAAATTGTACATCGGGGGCCCGACAACTGCGGCTATTATTCAAATGAACAAATCTCTATGGGTTTCCGCCGTTTAAGCATTATAGATTTAGAAGCGGGAAACCAACCAATTTATAACGAAGACAAAACACTAGTTTTAACATTCAATGGTGAAATATACAACTACAAAGAACTACGTGAAGAGTTGCAGCAAAAAGGGCATATATTTGCAACACATACTGATTCAGAAGTCCTGATCCACGGGTTTGAGGAATGGAAAGAGGAACTTTTAAACCGCTTGCGGGGTATGTTTGGCTTTGCCATTTGGAACACCATGGATCAATCCTTATTTATTGCCAGAGATTTCTTTGGTATTAAGCCCATGCACTATACAAAGGTGGGCGAGCATTTTGTATATGGTTCTGAAATAAAAAGCATTTTACAATTTCCCGGTTTTGAGAAAAAACTAAATTACGATACCCTCAATAATTATTTATCCTTTCAGTATGCAGTACCGCCTCAAACCTTTTTTGAAAACCTATATTGTCTGTTACCCGGTCATTATCTATGGTATAAAAACGGTAAGATTACAACCACCCGTTATTGGGAAGCCATTTTTCAACCACAAAACGATATGACAGAAGAACAGGCAGTTGAACGCATTGAAAACGTATTTGCAAACTCTGTAGACGCTCATAAAATCAGCGATGTAGAGGTTGGTTGTTTTCTCTCCAGCGGTGTAGATTCCAGTTATGTTTCTACTTATTTTCCTGGTCAAAAAGCATTTACCGTAGGATTTGATTTCGGTGAAAAATATAACGAAATTGATTTTGCAAAACGCACTGCACAAAAAATCGGTCTGGAACATCACTACAAAGTCATTTCCTCTGATGAATTCTGGGGAAATATTAAACATGTACAGTATCATATGGACCAACCCCTTGCCGACCCTTCGTGTATTGCCTTATATTTTGTCTCTAAAATTGCCAGCGAGCACGTAAAGGTAGTACTTTCTGGCGAAGGCGCTGACGAGCTGTTTGGCGGTTACGATGTTTATAATCAACCTCTGGTATTTCAAAACTACCATAAATTACCGCAAGGTCTACGAACCTGGTTAAAAGAGATTGCACAAAAATCAAAAAAACAATTTAAGGGACAAAGTTTTTTAACTCGCGGAGAACTACCTACCAACGAATATTTTATTGGCAACGCCAGCATGTTTACGTATGAAGAAAAACAACAACTACTCAAAAATATGGATTGCGTAACTCATCCCAAAAGTATAACAGCGCCTTACTACGACCGTGTAAAACATCTAGACGACTGCACACGTATGCAGTATCTGGATATCAACCTTTGGATGGTAGGCGATATATTGCTAAAAGCGGACCGTATGAGCATGGCTAACTCTTTGGAGTTACGCGTACCGTTTTTAGATAAAGAGGTCTTTCAAGTCGCGGCCTCTCTGCCAACCCATTTGCGTGTACAAAAAAATCAAAAAAAAGTTGCCCTTAGAAAAGCAGCCAGTCGCAGACTGCCTATTAATACAGCTGAAAAAAAGAAATTAGGGTTTCCCGTACCTACCCGAGTATGGCTCAAAGATAAAAAGTATTACGACATTGTTAAAGAAGCCTTTACTTCATCAATTGCTCAGAAATTCTTTAATACCAATGTACTGATGGATTGTCTAAATACACATTTTCACGGTCTACGTGATTATAGCCGCCGTATCTGGACATTATTTATCTTTATTATTTGGTACGAAATTTATTTTGAAAATGGCGGTCATGAGCCAGGTAATATACCGAATTTCTCTGATAAATAAAATGTTAACAAAATTAAACTCACCCCATTATGAGACATTATATTGCTTTGTCTCATAATGGGGTGAGTTTATGATCAAAAAGAAAATTAAATATAAAATTTTTTAAACTGTTAACAACAAAACTCCATTTACAAAAACTCGATTCAATAAATCAATCCCGTGCACAGAATGCATTGTACATTGGCATTATACCGCAATTTTAGAATTAAACTAAAATCAAATGACTTGACACCTGTTAAGCACAGATATCAAGCCACTTCAATCCCTATATTCGGTTTGCACTAGTTTTATTCCTAAACTTTATATTACTCTTCTAAATATGGTTGAGAATTTTTATCTTTTTTTCAATTACAATTTCACTGTTAAAATTCTACGACTCAGATACAGTCGTATTATCACCTGAGTTTGTGGTTTCCGTGTCTGGTGCGTCACCACCCGAAACCACAACATCTGAATTTGTATTTTCTTCTGTTTGCATTGCTGTATTACTTGCAACGGAAGCTGTTTCTGATGACGATGAATCTGTTTGCTCAAACACAGCTGGATCAAATTGGGCAATTACGTCTTCATATAAAGTATAGTTTGTATAATTCTCTGCCTGAACAGCCATATCGCTAATGTACTCATCGCCTTTCATCTCCACAAGAACTTGAAAAGCATTCGCTTCATCAGCAAGTTTCTCATCAACAACTGCATTAATGTCCTTCTTAACAACCAACATATAGGAAGAACCGGATGATAGGTCCAACACTCTAGCTTCTCCAGCACTCATCTCTTCAAGTGCACTTATCACCTCAGCTGAATAGGATTGAGAATCAGATAAATTAGCAGTAGATGCAACTAGTGGATCTGACGTTAAATTTTCTGCCGTTTTATATTCCTCTGACACCTGTTCAAGAGTTTTACTTTGGTCATTAATAGCTGCTGCATAACCATCCATTGCTTCTTTTGCAACAGCTTTGTCTTCATCAGATAAACCGCTTACAGATTTTTGTAAATATGCAAAATCGGTATAATTTTCAATATAATATGCCTTTTTTTCGTCAAAAGAAACTGCTTTTACGCCGTCCTCACCATACATTGTTTGAAATATTTTCGTATATTTTGTGTTAAACTCTAAATAAAACTGTTTAGCGCCGTCTTTTGTCACACCAAAGCTAATCAACTCCTTAATAGAATCTTGACTGGTATTCCAAACGCTATCCATTTGATCATCAATATTTTTACGCTCTTCATCCGTTAAATAAACGCCCAACTCTTTTGCTTTCTCATCTACAACAAACATAGCTTTCATATTCTCTATTGCAGATTCTTTCATCCACTCAGCCGTTGATTTACCATCAATCTCCTGAGATAAAATAGAGACCGTTGTATCCGGTACTAAATTACTTGCGCTGGAATATGCTTGCGCCATAATGTAAGCATATGCCCCCATTGTAATTTTAGTATTCTCATTTGCAGCAACGATAGCGGTGTTATTTGCACCGCAAGCCGTCATACCAATTGCAATTGCACAACCGGCCAATACTGCTGTCATCCTTTTCATCAATTTCATCGTAAATCCTCCAAAAAATTTAAATATCGGTTTCTATTATAACCATTTCTATTTGAAAAGTCCAGAATATTCAAATGAATATTCTGTGAAAATTCACTTTGTATCCGTTTATTTATCTACTTCATCACTTAACCTGTGCCGACGCAGCCAAAATATCCAACACGCTTTTTAATGTTTCAAGCGGAGTTTCTTTTGCCGTTATTTTTATGCTGACATACGGTTTATTATCTGCACTTAATTTTACCCTACCCTTTAATTGTTCAATTAATGGCTTTAAAAACTCCATATTGATACCGCTTATATAAAAAATCAAATACTCAGAGCGTTGCTTAACCTCATAAATACCAAGACCTGCCGCTATATTTCTCAGCAAAGAAATATCAATTAAACCCTGTACCGCTGAAGGTGGTTTTCCAAAACGATCTGTCAGTTCATCCAGTACGTCTAAGGCATCCTCGTTATTTTGAATTCCTGCAATTCTACGGTAAATATCTAAACGCTGGCTTAAACTGTCAATATACCGCTCTGGAATATGCGCTTGTATCTGCATATCAATCAAGCATTCACTGTCAACAGGTACATTAGGCAGCTCACCTTTTTCCATTTTTACCGCTTCATTCAAAAGCTTTAAATATAGGTCATAACCTACTGTTTCCATATGTCCGTGTTGCTCTCCACCTAAAATATTACCAGCGCCCCGAATTTCCAAATCGCGCATAGCAATTTTAAAGCCTGAGCCAAACTCTGTAAACTCTCGAATAGCAGAAAGCCGTTTTTGCGCCACCTCTGTTAAAACCTTGTTGCGTGTAAACGTAAAGTATGCATATGCGCGGCGTGAAGACCGACCCACCCGCCCGCGAATTTGGTGGAGTTGAGAAAGTCCCATACAATCAGCATTTTCAATAATTAGCGTATTAACATTTGCTACGTCTACACCTGTTTCAATAATGGTAGTACAAACCAACACGTCAATTTCCAGCTCCAGCAGCTTACGCCAAATATCCGAAAGTTCACTTTCAGACATTTTTCCATGGGCAAATCCAACCTTTGCTTCCGGAAGCTGCTGCTGTAAAGCTGACGCTGTCGTTTCAATACTCTCTACATTATTATGAAGATAATACACTTGTCCTCCGCGGCGCAGTTCACGGCGAACAGCATCACAAATAATCATCTGATCATGCTCAAGCACATAAGTCTGTACAGGATGGCGGTCATGAGGAGCCTCTTCAATAACTGACATATCACGAATACCCGACAGAGCCATATTTAAAGTACGGGGAATCGGCGTTGCCGACAGCGTTAAAACATCTACATTCTGATAGCTTTCTTTCAGCCGTTCTTTTTGTGCCACGCCAAAACGCTGCTCCTCATCTATAATCAGCAAACCCAGATTATGAAACTGCACATCTTTTGATACAAGCCGGTGGGTACCAATAACCATATCAATTTCTCCCCGTTTTAACCTCTTTAAAATTTCCTCCTGCTGTTTTGGCGTGCGAAAGCGTGACAGCAATTCTATGCAAACAGGAAAACCCTCCATACGTTTACTAATATTTTGGTAATGCTGCCATGCCAAAATAGTAGTAGGTACGAGCAATGCGCACTGGCAGGAATCACTTACACATTTAAACGCAGCTCGCAGCGCAACCTCTGTCTTCCCAAACCCAACGTCTCCGCATAATAAGCGGTCCATTGGTGCGGTACGCTCCATATCTCCTTTAATTTCCTGAATACACCGCAATTGATCCTCAGTTTCCTCATACGCAAAACGAGCCTCAAAGTCACGCTGCCATTCGGTATCCGGCGAAAAAGCATGCCCTTTTGCCTCCATACGCTGTGCATACAGTAAAATGAGCTCCTTTGCCATATCCTTTACAGCCGACCGCACCCGTGCTTTCGTTTTTTGCCACTCTTGACCGCCCAGTTTATTTAATTTTATTTTAACGTCATCTCTGGGACCAATATATTTAGATACCAAATCCAATTGAGTCACCGGTACATACAATGTGTCTTTTTTTGCATAGCGTACTTTAATATAGTCTTTTATTACGCCCTGCATCTCTATTTTATGGATACCGTCAAAAATCCCGATACCGTGGGAAGCGTGTACCACATAGTCTCCCACTGTAAGCTCTGAAAGACTGTATAGTTCTTGTGCATGACGGTTTTTTTTCCGCTTTATCAACTGTCCGTTGTTACCGTTGTTACCATAGGTTATTACGCAAAAACCGGCTGTTGGAAACTCCATGCCCATTGAAAGCGCTCCTGTGGTTATAAAAATACCGTCAGACGGCAGCTCGTTCATATGAGGTACATAGGTGGTCTGTATGCCTCTTTCCTGTAAATCCGTCGCTGTAATGGCGGCTGTTTTTTCTGTACCTCCCAACACAACACAGGCTGTTCCTCCAGCTTGTATGGCCTTTAAATCCTCTTCCAGCAACGCAAGACTGCCACCCCAGACCGATATCTGACGAGCAGTAACATTGACCATCGTACGAATGGGAATTTCATAGCTGCCTCTCACAAACGCATCCAAACAAACAGTTTGGCGTTTTTCCAGTTGATCTTGCATATAAACCCAGTCCCCGCTGTAGGTATCAAGACCTCTGCACAATACTCCTTCCTCCAAATATGCCTTCATATCCTCTTCCCATTGCCATTGGGTGGTTCGTATACGCTCTTTGCCTTTGCCAAGCTCTGAAACAAACATCAACGTTTGTTTCAGATCAAAATAGTCCAGTAGCGTTGTTGTTTGTCCGTAAATCATAGTGATGTACTTATCGGCACAATAAAAATGACAATCACTATACAGTTGCTCTATTTCCGTTGCCATAATTTCCTTCGCTTTTGTCGCTGTTTTGCCTCGTAGCGCCAACGCGAATTTCTCTATTTTCTCTGCTAATTTCGAAGGATCATCAAGCAGAGTCTCCACGGCGGGAGTCAGCACAACGGAATCCACCGAATTAGTTCTACGCTGTGTTTCAAGGTCAAATAACCCCATTGTATCAATTTCATCACCCCAAAACTCCACCCGCACCGGATACGGTGCATCTGGGGTAAAAAAGTCTAAAATTCCCCCCCGTACTGCAAATTGACCTGTACCGTCAATTTGCCCGGCACGTATATAGCCGCACCTTACCAAAGCCTGTACGACTTGATCTAAACTAATAGTTTGTCCTTTTTTCAATTCTATCATACGTTCCTGCAGCGTATAAGGTGGAATCGTATATTGCAAAGCTGCATCCATACAAGCTATTACAATATCGCAATCCTGCTTTAAAATGCGAGACAACACCTGAATACGCTGATGCTCATATTCACGCGAAGCCCCCTCTACATTGCGAAATGTAAAATCTCTCGCTGGATACAACAGCACACGCTCCCCCATAGCCATCAAATCTTGATACATACGCTGTGCTTCAGCTTCGTCTGACGAAAGCAACAACGCCATTCCATTGTTATCTCGAATCAGGGTATGTATCATGGCAGCTTTGTGAATACCAGACAAACCCGTAACCGCCGCTGGCAGCCCGTTGGTCTGTATACCTTTTTGCAGTTGCCGATATTCCGGTAGTCTGTGCAGTCCCGCTTTTATAAATTCCATGATTCCCCTCCCTTTTAACCATTCAATTTTAAGAATTATACTTATTCATTGCTTCACTAGCCCGGTCATCTACTATGAGTGAAATCGCTTCATAAGCATGTACAGCGGCATTTTCTAACTCATTTTGCTCTTCCATACTGAATTTTGACAGAACCCAATCTGCCAAATCCCAACTCGGGTTTGGCTTTGCACCTACACCTATTTTCACTCGTGGAAAGACCTCACTGTCACATTGTTCAATGATGCTTCTCATACCATTGTGTCCCCCATGGCTGCCCTTAAGACGTATACGCAGCTTACCTGGCTGCAGCGAAATATCATCATATACCACTATAACACGCTCCGGTGTCAATTTATAGAAATTCATGGCATCTCGTACAGAATCCCCGCTTAAATTCATATATGTCATAGGTTTTAATAGTAGAACACGTTTACCATTTAGTATAACATCTCCAAGCATACCTTTATATTTCATACGATTAATTTGAGAACCACATTGCTTTGCAATATAATCCATCACGATAAAACCTACATTATGCCTAGTATGCTCATATTGTATACCTGGGTTACCTAAGCCCACAATTAAATATGAAATTGGCTCTTGTTTTTGCGATGAAATGGAAACAAACAAATTTTTCAGCATAGCGTAACTCCTTATAATAACAAAGTTAGGGCGAGATAGAAATCTATCTCGCCTGACATTGGATTGACATATTAGCATGTATACATAGCAGAAACAGGCTTGTCTTCATAAATACGCTCAATTGCCTCAGCAAACAAGGGAGCAACCGGCAGCAGTGTAATTTTGGGAATAGCCTTTTCCGGAGCAAGAGGAATCGTATCAAGTAAAATTAACTCCTTGATACAGCTGTTTTGTAACCGTTCAATAGCTGGACCCGACAATACACCGTGAGTAGCACAGGCAATCACCTCCGTAGCGCCGCCTTTTTCAATCAAGGCATTGGCACTGTTGCACAAAGTCCCCGCTGTATCCACCATATCATCAATAAGAATAACTTTTTTTCCGCGCACATCGCCAATAATATTCATAACTTCAGACACGTTGGCTTTTTGACGGCGTTTATCTACGATAGCCAACGGACAGCCCAGTCTGGTAGCAAAGGTTCTTGCACGAGTAACAGAACCGAGGTCAGGGGATACAGCTACATACTCATCCATATGATTACGGATACGATCTTTTAAATAGTTAGAAAGTACGGGTGCGCCCATTAAATGGTCAACCGGTATGTTGAAAAATCCTTGTATTTGCGGTACATGTAAATCCATTGTCAGCACACGGTGCGCTCCTGCTACCGTAATCAGATCTGCCACCAATTTAGCAGAAATCGGGTCGCGTGCTTTTGCCTTTCTATCCTGCCTAGCATAACCGAAATAAGGTATCACCGCTGTAATACGGGCAGCTGACGCACGTTTCATTGCGTCAATCATAATCAGCATTTCCATAATATTGTTATTTACCGGAGCACAGGTTGACTGAATAATAAAGCAATCAGATCCACGCACAGATTCAAGCAGAGAAACGGTAATTTCACCATCGCTGAATGTAGATACGTCTGATTTACCTAAAGGTACTCCTAAGCATTCCGCAATTTGCTCTGCTACACGAACAGTTGAATTAGCAGCAAATATTTTAATATCTTTCCCATGAATATTCATTTGTTTAAATCCCCCTATCAATACAGCTCTTACCAGATCAAGCGAACCTTTATTTTGATACATCAGTTTCCCCGCACAGTACTAAATGGTGTCGGAGATTGATGCTCCTTTACAGAACAGCAAATACATTGCACATGCTGCAGCGTTACATGATTACCTATTACACTGTTTTCCACAGTAGTGTTCGGGCCAATCACACAGCTATCACCGATAACGGTATTTCCTATCAACATAGTTGTGGGCAAAATGCGATTGCCCCTGCCTATTACCACCTCAGGACCAATAATCACACCGTCGGTACAGGGAATTTCGACCCCGTTTTGCATATGCCAATTCAATAAAAGTTCCCTTGCAATTACATTCAAACTGTTCAGCTGCATACAGTCGTTTGCCCCCAGTACTACATTAGCATTATCCGCTGTATATGCACCGGCTTTTTTGCCGGCTGCCAATAATAAATTTAATGCATCAGGCAAATAATATTCGCCCTGTGCATTACAGTTATCAATATTGTATAGCACAGAGAGCAAGTCATCAATGTTAAACCAGTACGCACCGGAGTTCACTTCGCGAATACACAAAGTTTTTTCATCTGCATCTTTTTGCTCTATAATTGCAACGAGCTCTCCAGTTTGTTCATTACGCACGATACGGCCATAGCCTGTAGCATCCTCTAAGGTTGCGGCAATCACAGTCACAGCATTTTTCTCCTGCATATGCTGCCTGTATGAGGCGCAAATCACCTCTTGATCTACCAAGGGCGCATCACCGTTTAAAATCAGCACATTTCCTCCGCTGTGAGCCTTTAGAAAAGCATCTGCCATCATAACCGCATGGGCTGTACCCTTGCGCTCACTTTGGTAAGCCGTACAAATTTGGGCATACCGGGGCTCCTGCTTTTTCAGTTCCTCCAGATATTCCTCTACACATTCATGCATAAATCCGCACACCACACAAAGATGATCCAGCTCTGCTTTGATTGATGCATCCACTACCCATTTGAGCATAGGCTGGAACAATACCTGCGACAACACTTTAGGCTTATTGGATTTCATTCGCTTACCCTCGCCTCCGGCAAGAATAATCGCACAATCTAAATTTGCCATAGTTCATCCTCCAAACAAAGAAAATATCTTTGCTCTGTATATCCTGTTTATCAAAATTTAGAACCAATGCTATAACTTATTTATTATCTCAATAACCACATGATTTTGCAACCCCAAACCAACACTTTTCTTTGAATTTATAAAAACAATATTAAAAAACTCAATTTATTTTGAGATTTTTTAATTATGTACATTTATATTTACTACTGATTTGACACAAGTAAGCAGGATATCATTCCCTCCCTTTATCTTTTGAAATTAACTGCACATTACATTGACAAAGATAGCAAAAAATTGTATATTAAATATATTATTGTCAAAAGAAAACAGAATACTGAACCGAAAAATTCAGCAAAATAAAACGGTCTATACAGCGAAAGTATCCTGAAGCCGTTTCTTTTACTGTGCGCAGCATGCCGTGCAAAGACAGAGAAAGGGAGAAAATATGCATATCGCATTATGTGACGATAATCCAGACGATTTACAATACTATGCAAACCTGATCAGCACACTCGCTCAAAGAGAAAATTTCAATGTTGAACTGGAACAATACCAGTCGGGTGAGCAGGTATTATTCCATTTATCCGACTGCGAAAAACCAGTGGATATTTTATTGCTGGATATTCATATGCCTAATATAGACGGTATTGAGATAGGTTTAAAATTACGCCAGTCACCTTACCAATTTTCTGGTATAATTATTTATGTAACGTCATCGGCTAAATATGCCATTAAAGCCTACGATGTAAAGGCTTTTCATTATATTGTAAAAGGCATTACACCAACCAAAAAAATTATACATATTTTAACCTCCGCTATGCAGCACGCAGAAAAAAAACAACAAGAATATATTTTACTTAGAGGTATAGGCGAATACCGCAATATTCCAATACACAGCATTCAATATTTTGCAGTTGAGCAACGCATTATTGCCGTACACTACGGAAACAATGAAGAGTTTGAATTTTATTCGACCATGGAAAAACTTGAAATAACTGTTATGCCGAAAGGTTTCATCAGAACACATCGTTCTTATATCGTATCTATAACACATATCCAAAATTTTAATTCTACCTATTTGACATTAACCAACGGAAAAACTTTACCCATCGGCAGAAAGTATTTACCCAATCTAAAGCTTGCTTTAGAAGCAAAAAATGAAAGATAAAGCTGTTATTTACAACATTATATTGTTGTTCACGGCAAATTTATCCACTGCAGTCCAAAATTGTGTATTATGTTAAATTGGAAAGATGGTGATAAAAGATAATGAAGATAAATTTGAAAACAGTTATAATGACTTTCTTAATCACAGCGCTGTTAATTGTATTTTATACAATCCCAATACAAGCGCAATCAACACCTCCTGCCGGTCATGCCTGGCAATCACCGGTGATAATTGAAGCAACTTGCGAGCAGGATGGTTATATCCAATATACATGCTCAGCTTGCCCGTTAACTTATAGGATAAACATTCCGGCTTTGGGACACGACCTCACTATCGTTGTTACCCAGCCTACCTGTACGGAGGACGGCAGTCGTGTAACCACCTGCTCCCGCGGCGACCATTCTTATACTGAA
>CAJTNL010000009.1 GCA_910577755.1 uncultured Eubacteriales bacterium
TAGAAAATGGACACGATTTAGAAGCGATTGACACGGCGATTGCACAGGCAAAAAAAGCGGATAAACCTAGCATGATTATTTTGAAAACAATTAAGGGCAAGGGTGTTCAGTTTATTGAAAAAATGGGTTTTGCAAACCATAGTATTCCAATGACAAAAGAACAAATGGAAGCGGCAATTGCCGAGATTAGAGGAGAAGCTTAATATGGAGATGCGTCAGATTTTATGTGAATGTTTAGATGCCATGATGGCAGAAAATGAAAATATTGTGGTAATTGATGCCGATCTGGCTAAACCAAACGGTACGTTCCCTCTACGAAAAAAGTATCCGGATCGAGCGATAGATGTGGGTATTGCAGAACAAAATATGGCGTCAGTTGCCGCTGGGATGAGTAGTTATGGGTTTATTCCGTTCATCACTTCTTTTACGCCGTTTGCTTCCCGTAGAATTTGCGATCAGATCGCGATATCTATTGCGTATGCAAAGCAGAATGTCAAAATTATTGGTAGTGATCCCGGTATCGCTGCTGAATTTAATGGCGGTACGCATATGAGTATGGAGGATATCGGTGTCTTACGTTCAATTCCAGAGCTTGTAATTTTTGAGGCGGTAGATACTGCGCAATTGAAACAGGCATTGCCGCAAATTGTTGCATATAAAGGACCTGTATATATTCGTATGTTCCGTAAAGCAATTGACGACGTATTTACAAATTCTGATTATCAGTTCCAGTTATTTCAAGCAGATTGTTTGCAAGAGGGTAATACAGTTACTATTTTTTGCAGCGGTTTGATGGTACAGGAAACGATGAAAGCCAATGAATTGTTAAAGGCAGAAGGTATTGATGCCGAAATTATTAATATTCACACGATAAAACCAATTGACCGTGAGGCGGTAGTGACTTCTGCTAAAAAAACAGGTGCTGTAGTGGTGGCGGAAAATCATAATGTAATAGGCGGTCTGACCTCTGCTATATGCGAAGTTTTGATGGAGGAATATCCTGTGCCACTCAGAGCAGTAGGTGTCAAAGACCAATTTGGACAGGTTGGTAAAATGTCTTATTTAAAGGAAGTTTATCATATGCGTGCAGAGGATATTGTCGCCGCTGTAAAAGAAGTAGTAAAATTAAAGAAATAATTTATATAAAAGAGTCTATGTATTGCGATAGAAGGATAGTGTACAAGAAACTGCATGGAAATTATCTAGCAGGTTTTCATCTGTCATTGTATACAGCAGGTAGAAGGTGTAAGTAAGGCTGAATCAGACAAATAGAATTTATTGAAGTTTCATATGTTTAAATACCTTCTATGATTGCTAAGCTGTTGTAAGTGTAATAAGGGATTTGTTCATTTTCTAACTATAAAATATGAATTAAAATATAAGAGGGAAAGATATGGCTGCAATAACGTCTTTAGGTCTTGGTAAAACAATGGAAAAAAAGCTGCATTCAGTTGGTATTCATTCGGCTGAGGAACTAACGGATATTGGCAGTAAGCAAGCAGTTTTTCGGTTAAAGTCGCAATATCCAAATACTTGCGTGGTTATTTTATATCATTTGGAGGCAGCTATTCGCGGTGTTACCATTAAGCAGTTGGGCGATACTTGTAAATCAGAGCTAAAAGCTTATTTTAAGCAACTATGATTTTCCTTTTAGTTTTGAGATAGTAAAGATAGATGTATTAGTTACTAGTCAAGATGAATGACGTATTTTATGCATCGGTCTTAACATATGATCAAAGCGGACAAGTCTTCAAATAGCTGTCCTGCTTGTTTTAATTTTAACAAGAACATTTCTAGAGCGGCAGCTTTAAAGGTTGGTTGATTTGTTTTCCGTTTAGCGGGATGGCGACAACGGTTAAGGTCAGGGATAAAGCTGTTTGTTTCGGCTTTGACCATTGTCTACTGTTGGTTATTTTTCGAATGTATGGTTTTGTTTGTAAATATTGTGTTTACAAGTATAGATGGGAATAGGGGAGACCTTATATGTGCGCTGTCCGCGGGCAAAAACAGGGTTGCACTTATGAGCTTTTTGTTCTATAATCACTGTCTTGTTTTTCAGCTTCTTTCAATACCCTTATTCTCTCGGAGAGTAGCAGGGTTTTATCGAAACGTGGTAGAGTATATAACTATATTTTATAAGTACAGTTGTTTCAAAAGGGGCAATTTGCTCTTTGGGAAATTTCAATGCAAAACAACGCTATGGTTTTAAGAATAACCATAGCGTTGTTTTGCATTAAAGTAGTTTGCGGTTTTATAGTTTGTGTGAAATACTTTGCCAATTTTGACTTAAGTCAAATGTAAAGTGATCGTTCCGTCACAAATACATTTATCTGAGTTGGATTTTTTATATAGTTTAGTTGTCTTACTATATGCATATAAATTTTTGATAGCTGCTAATCATAGTATCTGTTATATTGAATGGTTGTATCTTTCATAGTAACAGTTTGTAATTTATTGATAATAATACACATTCCTTTGATTTGCATCTGTAAAAGTATCTTTTGATTATCAGTACAGCTGTAATAGGGTGGGGAGATTCGAGCGTTTTACTGATAGAGTTTACGGTAGTACAGTGTAGCGGAGGAAATATTGCCTACGAATATAATAGATACTTGTACGGGTTGTAAGGAGAATATGTTGCAAGTGCTTTGGGTTGCGTCTATTATTTCAGGTGTTTTTTTACTATTTTTATCTCTGCTTTATTGGAGGTTTGTGGTAGTGAAAAAGGTACTCAATATAAAAAGCATCTTAATTAAATATTTATTATTGCTTTTTGCGTCTTTTTTGCTGACGTACATCTTTTCCTCGAAAAAACAGTGGAATATAACTGCCAAGTATACGTGAGGCAAAACGTTCAGTATAGCGCTCCTCCAATTCTCGCATAGATAAATTAGTGCTGATGATAGTGGGTTTATAGGCCATGAGTCGTGTGTTGATAATATTATATATGGCGGCAGTTACAAAAGATGTGGTAAACTCTGTTCCCAGATCGTCCAAAATTAGTAAGTCACATTCCAGCATTAATTCATTTGTATCTTCTTGTTTCATTTCTTTTTGAAACCGTTCTTTTTCTAAATTAGTCACCATATTTTGTGCAGAACCGTAAATAACACTGTAGTCTTTCTCAATGGCCTGGTGTGCAATGGCCAAAGATAAATGGGTTTTACCGAGTCCTGTGCCTCCTTGCATAAACAAACTGGGAGACTTCATTGAAAACTGCTCCCCGTAAGCTTTGCAGTAGCGAAGAATCTGTTCCATTTTCTGGTAATCTGAGATATCGCTGTCCTTGGGAATACTAGAATAATAGTGTAATGAAAAGTTTTCAAATGTGCAAAGAGATAGAGGGGTTGAATCATTTAATTTGTTACAAGCCTCAATGCGCATTTGTTTTTTTAGACAGCTGCACATTCTGCCGTCTATAAATCCTTCGTCCTCACAATTTTTACAGTGAAAGGAAGGCTGTAGATATGCTTCTGATAAACCAGCACTTTTCAGCAACTGTGCTCGTTCTGTTTGCAGAGATAAATTTTGTTGTTTTAACCAGGTCAGCTGTTCTTTGGCGTGACCACCGCTTAAAACTGCTTTTGCGGTTTTGACAGCGGTGGCTGTCAACTCCTGTTCAATCTCGGCTGCCCGCGGATATTGGTTGTAAAAAACTGCTTTACGAGAGTCGCATTCTTTAACGGCTTGCGTATGATTGCGGTTTAGCACCATCATGGCACGGTCATAAATATCCCGGCTGTATCCCAATTTAATCTCTCCTTACATCAATTCATCCAAATCTATTTTTTCAAATTCATCTAAATCATAAGTTGGTTTTTGTTTTTCTTGTTGTTTAGACACTTTTTCTTCAGCCTGAGCTTGCTGCTGTGTAATAATATTAGCTTTATACCAGCGTTCTAAAATTTTATTCATATAATGTAAGCTAAGCTTTCCTGTTGCATCTACACAGCGTTCGTAGGCCTGGCGTATCATGTCTGGCGTAAAGTTCCATTGGTGCATCCATAGGTATGTATATTGTTCTTCTTTTGCGCTTGGTGATCGATGATTGATTCCTAAAACTTTTTCAATATGTCGCCATGACTTTGCAATGGCTGATAACTGCTCTATTTTTGCATTGGCTTTTTCCAACGTATTAATTTCTTCATTTGCCCAATTTTTTGCAACGGCTTCTATATAACTGGTGTTGTCTTTATGAATGCTTTTTACATATGTTAGTAGTGTGCATATAACTTCAACGGGCAGTCCGTAATCATCATGAATCATCAGTAAAGATGAAGATAGTGCGGGAGAAAGGATACGTCCTAAAATTTGTTGTGCCTCCTGCATCAAAAAACTGACTTTGCTGCATTGTGTCATACGTTGTGAGATATAAACACTGTCCGGTTTTTTCATACGTGTCTTTAATTTGGAGACAGAGCCAGTAACAATCGGAGTGGACGCTTCTTTTTTTTGAATAGTCTGTACGGTCATGGTGTGTATCAGTGTTTCTGGATTTTCAGCTGATTCCGATAATAAGTTTTCTTTTTGTTTCATTGTGGTTTTATTCTCGGTGATAGTGTTTGAAACAATAGTTTCGTTGAAAAAATCGTCATCGGTAAAGTTCGTGATTAGTCCGGCTGTTACCCAGTATTGTATTGCATCTTTTATGTCGGCAGGACTGATACCCAAAACTTGAGTAATATCAAGGATATTTATATTATTTCCGGCATGGCGCAGTAACCATAGAAGCACTTTTAAATGTACGCCTCCTGCTAATTTTAAATGTTGATCTACCAGTTGTGCTGGAACGGCAAATACTGCGTTCCATACGTCCGGATTCATTGAAAATTTCATTGGAACACCTCGTGATGATTATAACATACGAAAATTTACAAAGCAAATGCCTTTTAGCACATGATAAATTAGGAAAATTTATGGAGAAATGTTATAAAAGTAGTTGACATTTTTAAAAAGTTATATTATAATAAACACTGCGGCAAGTAACTGCGGATGTAGCTCATCTGGTAGAGCGCCACCTTGCCAAGGTGGAGGTAGCGAGTTCGAGCCTCGTCATCCGCTCCAGTTTGGTAAAAAGCGTCGGTAAAAATACCGACGCTTTTTTGTTGGAAGAAAAATTCACATAAATTCTAAATGATAATAGCAGAATAATACAAATATTTATGATGTTTATTAATGATAAAGAGGTATTTACATGGATGTAAGAGCAGACTTAAGAAATGTAGCCATTATAGCTCACGTTGATCATGGAAAAACAACATTAGTTGATCAACTGTTGCGACAAAGCGGGATTTTCCGCACAAACGAAAATGTGGAAGATCGTGTTATGGATTCTAATGATATTGAGAAAGAGAGAGGTATCACTATTCTGGCAAAAAACACTGCAGTTATGTACCAGGATACGAAAATCAATATTATCGACACGCCGGGTCATGCTGACTTTGGCGGAGAGGTAGAACGGATTTTGATGATGGTAGACGGTGTTATTTTATTGGTGGATTCTTTTGAGGGGTGTATGCCGCAAACACGATTTGTGCTGAAAAAAGCAATTGGACTTGGAAAAAAGCCGATTGTTGTGGTTAATAAAATTGATCGTCCCAACGCTAGACCAGCTGAAGTGGTAGATGAAATTTTAGATTTGTTTATTGAATTAGGTGCAGATGACGATCAACTGGAATTCCCGGTTGTATATGCCTCCGGCCGTGATGGTTATGCTGTGTATGACCCAATGGAACCGAATGATAATATGCAGCCATTGTTTGAAACGATTATTAAGGAAATTCCGGCACCGCAGGGGAATATGAATGGTGGCACACAAATCCTGTTTTCTAATATTGACTACGATCAATTTGTTGGAAGAATCGGTGTAGGGCGTGTAGAGCGCGGAGAAGTTAAGGTAGGCATGCCGGTTGTGGTTTGTAGCAGAGATGGTAGTACAAAAAATGCAAAAATTACAAAACTGTTTCAATATCAAGGCCTTAAAAAGGTAGAAACAGAGACTGCAAAACTGGGGGATATTATTGCGGTAGCCGGTATAGCAGACCTGAATATTGGTGAGACAGCATGTGCGGCAGACTGTGTGGAGCCGTTGCCGTTTGTAAAAATTGATGAACCGACTGTAACGATGATGTTTATGGTTAATAATAGTCCGTTTGCTGGTCGTGAAGGGAAGTATGTAACCTCTCGTAACATTCGTGACCGATTGTTTAAAGAGGTAGAAACCAATGTTGCAATGCGTGTGGAAGAAACCGATTCTGCCGACACGTTTAAAGTTTCCGGCCGCGGTGAATTGCATCTCTCTATTTTAATAGAGAATATGCGCAGAGAGTTATTTGAGTTTCAGGTTTCTAGTCCAAATGTTATCTACAAAGAAATTAACGGACAAAAACATGAACCAATAGAACATTTGATGATTGAAGTACCTGAAAATTATGTTGGCGCTGTAATGGAAAAACTAGGCGGACGCAAAGCTGAGATTATTAATATGGGTACCAGAGATACTGGAACAACGCATATGGAATTTAAAATTCCAGCTCGAGGTTTGATGGGGTATCGGCAAGAATTCTTGACCGATACGAATGGTAATGGTATTATGAATCATGTATTCGATTCATACGAGCCTTACCGAGGTGAAATTAACCAGAGAGCGCAGGGTTCTATTGTGGCGCATGAAACAGGTGAGTCGACTGCTTATGGATTATTTAATGCGCAGGAAAGAGGTCGCATGTTTATAGGTCCTGGAGTAGAAGTGTATGAAGGCATGATTGTGGGCGTCAGTCCAAAATCAGATGATATTACTGTAAATGTATGCAAGAAAAAACAAATGACTAATACAAGAGCTTCTGGTTCTGATGAAGCACTCAAATTAACACCCCACAGTAATCTTAGCCTTGAGCAGTGTTTGGAGTTTATTAAAGATGATGAACTGGTAGAGGTAACGCCTGAAAATATTCGTATGAGAAAACGAATTTTGTCTAAAGAGCTTCGTATGAAAAAATCTAGCAAAAAATAATCGGAGTATGCAATGAAATTTGTCATATTAGATTTAGAATGGAATGGAACCTACAGCCGGAGATTAAAAGGCTTTATGAATGAAATCATAGAATTCGGTGCAGTAAAAGTAGACGAATCTATGCAGATATTGGATACCTTTGATGCTTTGGTTCGCCCGCAGGTAGGGAAAAAAATCAGTGGGAAAATTAAAACATTGACCAATATCACAAATGAAGAGTTGGAAAACGGCTTACAATTTATGCAAGCTATGAGTCGCTTTCGAAAATGGATGGGTGATGCAGTGTTAATGACATGGGGAACCTCTGATATTTTAACTTTGATTGAGAATAATCGTTATTTTTGTGGAAATGAACGAATTCCATTTTTAAAACAATATGTTGACTTGCAGGACTATTGTGAGCGCATGTTGCATTATGATGTAACGAAACAAATGGGGCTTTCTGCCTTAGCCCAACTACTCGGCGTCGATGAAGCGGATATAGTGCATCATAGGGCGATGGATGACAGTTTGCTATCACTGCGTTGTTTAGAAAGGCTGTATAGAGAGGAAACGCTTCTTCCTTTTATCCAGGATGCTAAAACTGATGCTTTTTATGAGAAAATTACCTTTAAAACAATGATTATTTGCGATTTATCTAATCCGCTCATTAAACGCTCAGATATGATATTTCACTGCAATACCTGTGGTCGCAGAGCTACAAAAGAGGGAGAATGGAAGCTGAAGAATAAAAGCTATCGGGCTATTTTCCGTTGTAAGAATTGTAAAAACCATTTTATAGGTAGAGTACAGTTTAAATTAAAATATGATGGTATGGTTGTAAAAAAATGTACCATTCCCCAAAAGGATAATGTACAAGATAATACTGATCAGACAAGAGAGGTTGTGTGGCAAATAAAACATTTGAAAAGTACTGGGCGTTAGAAAATAATATAAAAAAAGCGATGCAAACTGTTATAAAATAGTTTGCACCGCTTTTTTTATATCGCTCCTATATTAAAAAGTTGCAGTTATTTGTCTCAAACCGCTAAAAAAGTTTTAGTTATGGATAAAAAGAATTTTCTGGGTAATTAAAGATAAGGTTTACAAACCTTATCAAAATTTCAGGGAGGTTTATTGAAAAATTTATACATAAATAATTCGGAAAAAAGCTGTGAATATTTGGATAGCTGTTAGAAGTATGGTTTGTACCATATCTTTTTATAAATAATATCTGTCTTTGCTTTTGCCTGTAGTTTACGTAGTGAGAATCTGTTTGAAGCGTTTTTGTGGAAATAGATTGAATAAACAGTCGAAAAATGGTACAATTAAACAAAATGAGAAGGGGATAGGTATATGAATATCAAAAAATGGATTGTGTCTCCGTTGAATAAAGATAGAGCCCGTCAAATTGAAAAGGAAATGTGCTATCCGTATTTTTTGGCTCTGTTGCTGGAGATACGTGGATTTCATACCAAAGAGCAAATGAATGTTTTATTTAATGACGCCAAATCATATGCAGATCCCTTTTTATTAAAAGATATGGACTTAGCGGTGGATCGCATTTATAGAGCGATAGAAAATTTTGAAAAAATTTGTGTGTACGGTGATTATGATGTCGATGGTGTAACTGCTACGGCAATGCTGTACTCTTATTTGGAATCCTGCGGTGCTAATGTCATGTTTTATATTCCACTGCGTGAGCAAGAGGGTTATGGACTAAATTTAGAAGCTTTAGAGCACCTGCGAAGTCAGGATGTACAGCTAATTGTGACAGTAGATAATGGTATTGGTTCTGTTAGTGAATCAGAATATGCAGGCAAGCTTGGTATGGAAGTAATTATTACAGACCACCATCGTCCCAGAGATGTTTTGCCCAATGCCGTTGCTGTTGTCGATCCTCATCGTATTGACTGTGCTTATCCTTTTAAAGATTTATCTGGAGTAGGCGTTGCGTTTAAATTAATTGCAGCGCTAGAAGGCGAGTCGCAGGATATGACGACATTATTAGAAAATTATGCTGATTTTTTGACCATTGGAACTATTGGGGATATCGTATCTTTAACAGGTGAAAACCGCAGCTTTGTAAAAGAGGGATTACCACTGCTTTCCCGTAGCGACCGTGTAGGTATTTGTGCATTATTGGAGAAAGCCCATATGCAAAGTAAAGAACTATCGTCTGTAAATGTAGCTTTTACCATTGTGCCCCGTCTGAATGCAAGCGGACGTATTGGCGCTTCAGACCGTGCGGTACGTTTATTGTTATGTGAAGATCCGCAGGAGGCGGAACAGCTTGCAGAAGATATTTGTCATGATAATGACATGCGCAGACAAATTGAGGCGGATGTGACAGTAAAAGCGTTAGAACTCATTTATAATGAGACGGAGCGTATGTATGAACGTATTATTGTTGTGGAGGGAAAAGATTGGCATCATGGTGTAATCGGTATTGTGGCTTCCCGTATTACGGAAATGTTTGGTAAACCCAGTCTGGTAATTTCCTATACAGGCGATCAGGCAAAAGGTTCCGGTCGAAGTGTGGAAGGTTTTTCATTATTTGATGCTGTTTGTCACTGTGCGCCGCTGCTTACCAAATTTGGTGGACATCCAATGGCTGCGGGTTTGAGCCTTCCTACTGAAAATATCCATGCATTTCGTAAACGAATTAATGAATTTGCTGCGTCTTTGCCGATGGGAATGCCGCCTCAAACGGTCCATTTAGACTGTAAATTAAAGCCTGAGGCACTGAGTCTGGACATGCCAAAGCAAATTGCGTATTTAGAGCCTTTCGGTACGGATCATCCTGTGCCGGTATTTGGTCTTTATGGTATGGAATTGAAAGAAATTATTCCAATTGGCGGTGGTAATCATCTTCGTTTGCGGTTAGAGCGGGAACATCATACAGTACAGTGCCTCAAATTTCGTACAACTGTGCAGACGTTTCCTTACCAGTTGGGAAATATGCTGGATTTAGCGGTTACATTGGAGACTAATATATATCGTAATATCGAAACGTTATCTGTTTTTGTTCAAGATATTAAGTTATCTGAACAGAATGAAGATCAGTTAATTTTAGAGCAGCATGTGTATGAAAAGATGAAACGTGGTGAATCCTTAACAAAAGAAGAAATGGTGCAATTAGAGCCCAATCGTGATGAATTTGCAGCACTTTATCGTTTTTTGCGAGATAATAACGGATGGCAGCATCATATATTGCTTTTATTGCAACGAATACAATTGCCGACCTTTACATTTGCTAAGTTACTGCTGGCTTTAGATGTGCTGGAAGAACAGAAGTTAATTGTCAAACAGCAAGAGGGAAGCATTTGCAGAATTTCATTGAAGCCGGTTCACAATAAGGTGGATTTATTTCATTCTCCGTTGTTTAGACAACTGAATGCTTTAAGAAAGGATGGTTAAGAATATGGCTTATCCAATTCAGACATTCGATGATTTATTAGCGCTTGTCAAAGCCAGCGGCCGTTCTTTTGATTTAGAGCAAATGAAACAAGCTTATTATGTGGCAAAGGATGCGCATAAAGAACAAAAACGCAAATCTGGAGAACCATATATTACGCATCCGGTGGCTGCTGCATGTATTTTAGTAGAGTTAGGGATGGATACACCGTGTATTGTGGCAGGACTTTTGCACGATGTTGTTGAGGATACAGAAATTACTCTGGAGGAAATTACAAAACTATTCGGTAAGGAAATTGCAAATTTAATTAATGGCGTTACTAAGCTGGGAAAAGTACCGTTTTCCTCCCGTGAGGAGCAGCAGGCAGAGAACATCCGTAAAATGTTGATTGCTATGTCAGAGGATATCAGAGTCATCATTATTAAGCTTGCAGACCGCTTACACAATATGCGTACCATTGAGTATATGACGCCACAAAAACAACGTGATAAAGCGTTGGAAAACATGGAAGTGTATGCGCCACTTGCAGATAGACTGGGAATTCGTGCTGTGAAAGAGGAGCTGGAGGATTTATCATTACGTTGTTTAGACCCAATGGGGTATCAGGAAATTGAACATGCGTTAGAATTGCATAAAGATGAACGTTCTGATTTTATTGAGAAGATAAAAGAACAGATTTTAGAGAAGATGGAACCTGTTATATTGAGGGTGTATTTAGAGGGCAGAGTTAAAAGCATCAATGGAATTTATCGTAAAATGTTTATACAGGGAAGAACTATGGACCAAATTTATGATGTATATGCTGTACGGGTGATTGTAGATACAGTGATAGATTGTTACAATGCGTTAGGCATCATTCATGATTTATATCACCCAATTCCTAACCGATTTAAGGATTATATTTCGACACCGAAACCCAACCTATATCAGTCGCTGCATACAACGGTTATTGGTTCAGAGGGTATTCCGTTTGAGGTGCAGATTCGTACGTGGGACATGCACTATACAGCAGAGTATGGTATTGCGGCACACTGGAAATATAAAGTAGGCGTTACATCCCATGATTCGCTGGAGGATCGTTTGGCCTGGGTACGCAAAATTTTGGAGAATCAAACAGAAAACGATGCAACCGATTTAATCGGTACAATTAAGTCAGATATTGCGCCTGAATCAGTATTTGTTTTTACACCCAACGGCGAGGTAATCAGTTTACCGATAGGCTCAACAGTTATTGATTTTGCATATGCTATTCACAGCGCGGTAGGAAATCGTATGATCGGCGCAAAAGTGGATAAACGGATTGTGCCAATTGATTATCAGATCAAAACAGGTGAAATCGTTGAAATTATTACAGCAAAAGAAGGATCGCATGGTCCTAGTCGCGATTGGCTGAAAATTGTGCGTACCAGTGAAGCACGAAATAAAATTCGTCAGTGGTTTAAAAAAGAACGTCGGGAAGAAAATATTATAGAGGGTAAGGAGGAACTGGAACGTGAGTTGAAGCGCAATAGTATTATTGTGCCGCAGAATGAGCTTTATGATATGATTCAGCCCTATGTAAAGCGTCAAAATTGTTCCAGTATAGAAGATGTTTATGCGGCGATAGGATATGGCGGTATTCAATTATGGAAAATTATGCATCGCATGAAAGAGGATTACGTAAAACAGAAAAAAGCTATAGAACCCACATTAGTACAAGAGATTTCCAAATCTGTGGAGAGTCCCAAAATAAAAGCTTCGAAAGGCATTGTAATAGAAGGTATGGGTGATGATTGTCTGACAAAACTTTCTCGTTGCTGTAATCCGCTGCCAGGGGATGATATTATAGGCTTTATTACTCGAGGATTTGGTGTTTCAGTTCATAAGCGGTCCTGCAGTAATGTGCCGCAGGATATTGAGAGCTGTCAGGAGCCGGAACGCTGGATTCGCGTACAATGGGCCAATCAGGTAAAAGAAGAATTTAAAACTACATTGGAAATAGTGACGGAACCTAGCACAGGTATTTTAATGAATATTACACAGCAACTTTATAGCTTGCGTATCAGCGTACATTCCCTCAATTCCAGAGAATTAAAAAATGGCACGTCTGTGATTTATGCAACCATAACCATTCACGGTTTAGACCATTTAAATATGATTGTGACTAAATTATCTAATATAGAAGGTATTATTAGTATTAAGCGTTCATAAAGTGAACAGAACCAGTTTTGAGCAGAAAGGATGAATTTATATGCAAATTCAAGTGATTACAGGAGGGATTTTGCCTACCCATAGCTACATTGTAACAGACAAAGAAACTAATATTTCGGCAGTGGTGGATCCTGGTTTTATTTCAGATGAGTTATTCGATACGATTCAGTCGCTGAACCGTGTTGATGCAATTTTACTCACTCATGGTCATTTTGATCACATTATGGGGGTTAAAGATATTCAGGACATGACAGGCGCAAAAATATATATGCATCAGGAAGAAAAAGATTTTGCGACAGATTGTAGTTTGAATTTATCCTTAGATTTACCTGATCGCCAATGTAAAGATTTTAAACCTGATTTTTTATATGTAGACGGTGATAGAATTACGGTGGGAAATTTGACCTTTCATATTTTATATACGCCGGGTCATACAAATGGCAGTAGTTGTCTGGTGGCGAAAAATGTGATTTTCAGCGGCGATACTTTGTTTAAAGGCTCTGTAGGAAGGACAGATTTTCCAACATCCGACAGTAAAAAGATGATTAAATCTATTGAAAGATTAACAGAATTGGAAGGTAACTATACAGTATATCCTGCCCATGGAGAGTTTACAACATTAGATTATGAAAGAAAAACCAATCCGTATATGAGGAATATTGCAAATGATTTTGGTTATTGATGGACATCCCTATTTATATGAAATGGAAAGTCTTTGCGACATCTTTTTTCCCTATGAAAAAGTAACGGTTGTTTACGAAACCAGTCATGACGATGACCTTGTAGTGTATACAGGATATAAAGAAGAAAACGATGAGGCACACTTGCATATATCCGTAAAATTGGATAGCCAATTTTTAGAAAAAAGAGATGTTTTTTCATTTAGCGAGCCTAATTTTGAAAAACAGTGTTCGTTGAAAATGGCTGTTATGCTTCATGAGCTTTTGGTAAGTTTAACTGGATACCGTCCTCATTGGGGTGTGTTAATTGGAGTACGCCCTATTAAGTTATTACGCAAATTAACAGCTGAAATGGGACAGGCTCAAGCTACCGCATATTTTTCAAATAATCTACTTGTTTCAAAAGAAAAGGTTCAGTTAAGCGTGCGTACCATGCACAATGAGCAACCGATTTTATCCGCTTCCAGGCCGGAGTCATTTAGTCTTTATATTTCTATTCCTTTTTGTCCCACCCGTTGTGCGTATTGCTCTTTTGTTGCACAGTCAACTGAGAAGACTGCTAAACTGATTCCTCGGTATGTTGATTTATTATGTGAGGAACTAATGTATACGGCGCAGGTAGCAAAACGATGCCAGTTACGCTTGGAAACCGTATATATGGGAGGCGGTACGCCTACAACTTTAACAGCGCAGCAAATGGCGCAAGTTATTGACACGGTCTATACACATTTTGATATGTATACCTGCGGTGAATTTACGATAGAAGCCGGTAGACCTGATACTATAACTGCGGAAAAGCTACAGGTGATGAAAGAACGTGGTATTACACGAATCAGTATCAATCCCCAAACACTCAACGATGATGTTTTAAAGCTGATAGGCAGGGGGCATACTGTAAAGCAGATATATGATGCGTTTGCGCTGGCAAGAACGATTGGTTTTAATAATATTAATATGGACTTAATTGTAGGATTAGCAGGTGACAGCATAGAAAGTTTTCATCGCACTTTGCATGGTGTTACAGATTTAAATCCTGAGAGTATTACCGTTCATACCCTGTCGTTAAAGCGTTCCTCTAAGATTAATCAAAATGGAAAAGTTCATTTTATTAATGATGGGTATAGCGCTGATCAAATGTTGCGTTATGTAGATCGGGTTTTGACTGAAAAAGAATATTTTCCATATTATTTATATCGTCAAAGTCGTATGGTAGGCAATTTAGAAAATACAGGTTGGGCAAAGCCGGGCTTTGAGAATTTTTATAACGTCTATATTATGGATGAAACACACACTATTCTAGCTTGTGGTGCCGGAGCCGTTTCGAAAATCAAGCATCCATACGAAGATAAACTGCAAAGAATATTTAATTTTAAATTTCCTTATGAATATATAGACCGTTATCAGGAAATGCTGAATAGAAAAGAAATAGTGGTTTCAATGTATCAACAATTTCGGCAATCATCTGCAAAATTCACAACATAGTACCCGGATATTCTTTGGAGTATTGGTTGTATTTTACAATTGATTGTGGTATAATAGTATAAAATAAGCATAAAAGGAGACAAATATTATGGGGTTATTTGAAAATATTGTTGTGAATGCGAAACAAGCTGCAAACGCAGTGGGGAAAAAAACAGGTGAACTCGTAGATGTTTCCAAATTAAAGTTACAATCTGTAGATTTAAGTGGTGAAATTAGAAAAAACTACGAAGCGTTGGGTAAAGCTGTATATGAAGCGCATAAATTAGGAATTGAATCTACAGAGGAAATAGAAGATATAATTATCTTAATTAATGAAAAATACGATGAGTTGGATGAAGTGAACGAACAGCTGTCTAAAATGGGCAATAAAGCTATTTGCTCAAAATGCGGTGCATCCAATGTGAAAACTTCCAGTTTCTGTGGGCAGTGTGGAGAAAGATTAGTACAGGAAACTGCACAAAATGATTGTTGCACCCATAATGACTGCGGTTGTGGGTGTGCACAGGAGACTGTTAATTCTGAACAAACAGTACAGCCTGATGAACCAAATCAATATGATAAGCCACAATTCTAAATGATTTCGTTTTTTATAAAAATTTGACAATAAAATGACGCTCAATTATTAAGAGCGTCATTTTATTGTTTTAAAGTACTTTTTGTGCTGCTCGACATTAAGTTTATTTTGTTAGGTTTATTTACAATTGTACATTGTGAAAATAGGTTGTTTGTAGCATAAGGGGGACAATGGCGTCATATAACATTCTTAGTATATAACGTGGAATGGATGTGTTTGCATGCAGCCCCTCAATAGTCAAAGAAGAAAGCGGCAAAGCTTTTTACATGGCGCTTTTATTTTAACAATTAGTATGATATTAGTAAAATTCATTGGCGCTATGTTTAAAATACCGCTTACATGGATTATTACCGAAGAAGGCCTTGGTTATTTTAATACAGCATATCATTTTTACAGTCCTATTCATAGTCTGGCAACAGCTGGTTTTCCTATTGCAATTGCAAGAATGGTATCTGAAAACCTAGCCTGCGGTAGATATCATGATGTAAGGCGTATACACAAAATTTCAATTCCTATTTTTTTGTTAACCGGTGGTTTGGGTTTGGCAGTTATGGCTGTTTCTGCGCCGTTTTATGTTAGGGCTATTGGTAACGGAGGTGCGCTACCAGCTATGCTGTGTTTGGCACCGGCTATTTTGTTTAGCTGTTTGTCCTCTGTTTATCGTGGTTACTATGAGGGTATGAGTAATATGTACCCTACTGCTATTTCCGAGGTAATAGAGGCACTTTTTAAATTACTGGTAGGTCTTTCCGCTGCTTATTTGGTATTTCGTATTGGTATGGGTGAATTTGAGAACTTTGGTACTGTATGGGGGCAGGCGGTCTCTTCAGAGGCCTATGCAAAAAGTGTGCTGCTGCCGTATACAGCGGCAGCAGCCGTATTCGGTGTAACTATTGGTTCATTTATGAGCTTTTTCTACTTATGGATTCGTCATAAAAAAAAGGGGGATGGTATTGTTTACTGCGAATTGCAATGTGCACCGCCTGTAACTGGAAAAAATATTATTGTTAAACGTTTAATTAAAATGGCGATTCCGATTGGAATCGGTGCTTTGGCTGTCAATGTGGCAGCTTTGGTAGATACAACTTTTTTGCAGACCCGTATCCATCATATTTTGGCGGTAGATCCAGATCGGCTGCTAAATATGTATCATGGTATGATTCCTGATTTAGAGGTAAAAATGGCAACTGCAACAGTGTCTAATTTTTTGTTCGGCTGTTATTCAGAGGCATTGGCTTTATTTATGTTGGTTCCTGGTATTACACAAGCTTTTGGTATTAGTGCGTTACCCAGTGTTACGTCTGCATGGATGAGCGGCAGTCGTAATCAACTGCAAAAAAGTATTTCGTCTGTTCTGCGTATGACAGCTCTTTTTTCTATTCCGGCAGGCATGGGGTTAAGTGTAATGTCTGGATCAATTACGCAGGCTGTATTTGGTGCAAAAATTTCTGCTCCTATTACCTCCCGTACGTTGGCGATTATGGGTATAGCGGCGATATTTGCCTCTCTGAGCACACCTATATTCAGTATACTGCAAGCTGTAGGACGTGTAGACTTACCGGTAAAATTGTTGTGTATTGGTTTAGGTTTAAAAATTGGGTTTAATTATGTGTTGACAGGTATTCCTGAAATTAATATATTAGGCGCAGGTATTGGTACACTGATCTGCTATTTTTTTATTACAGTTTCATCTTGTTTCTTTCTATGCCGAGAAACAAGAATTTCATTAGGTTTTCATGGAGTTTTTACAAAACCAATCATTGCTTCCATGTTTTGCTGTGTAAGCGCATATTTTTCATGGTTTGGTATGGTGTGTATTATACCGAAATCTATTGCAACAGGTCTTGCTGTATTAATTGCAATCATCATTTATGTGGTTTCGCTTTTGTGGCTCAAAGCATTGTGCAAAGATGATATTTTAATGCTTCCAAAGGGACAAAAACTTTCAAAAATACTTGAAAAACATCATCTTATCGTGTAAAATAAATCCATATTATTTATTACGTTGGAAAAGGAGTTGTAACTTGGATTTTCAGCAAAAAGAACAGTATACTATCGCTGATTTAGAGCGTATTATTGCGTTGCTTCGTGCACCGGATGGATGTCCTTGGGACAGAGAGCAAACGCATCAGAGTGTTCGTGCAAATTTTATTGAAGAAACTTATGAAGCGATTGAGGCTATTGACACGAATAATGTTGAGTTATTAAAAGAAGAATTGGGCGACGTATTGATGCAGGTGTTATTCCATGCTCAAATGGAGGCAGAGTTGGGCACGTTTACCTTTGCTGATGTGGTAGATGGTGTAGCAAAGAAATTGATTGTACGGCATCCGCATGTGTTTGGAGATGTTCATGTAAAGGATTCGGCGCAGGTTTTGTCTAATTGGGATGAAATTAAGAAAAAAACAAAATCTCAAACAACCCAAACTGAAGTGCTCGAAAGTGTTTCCACTGCTTTGCCTTCTCTTATGCGCAGTTATAAAGTGCAAAAAAAAGCTGCGAAAGTAGGAGTGGACATTCAAAATGCAGAGCAGGCTTTAGATGATTTGATTATGTGTGCTCATAGGTTAAAAAAGAGCTTATCTCAACAAGAGACAATTGGTTTGTCTGATGAACAAGTGGGCGATTTATTGTTCGCTTCGGTGCATGTTGCTAGAAAATGCGGTGTAGAGCCTGAGTTCTCCTTGACAAAAGCATGTAATCGTTTTATAATTTACTTTGCTGTTGTTGAGAAATATACTCAGAAAAAAGAAATTTGTTGGTCTGACCTGACTCATGAGGAGCTAAATGCAATTTGGCGGCAGGTTGCAACAGAAAAATTCTCACAGATAGAGAATGAGATTTACTAAAATTTCGGGGGTAAAAACAATGAACAAAACAGAGTTAGTTGCATTAGTTGCAGAAAAGGCTGAGCTTTCTAAAAAGGATGCAGACAGCGCAGTGAATGCAGTGTTGGAATCGATTATTGAAGCTGTTGCCAGAAAAGACAAAGTGCAAATTGTTGGATTTGGTACTTTCGAAGCGCGTGAGAGAAAAGCAAAGGTTGGAAAAAATCCAAGAACAGGTGAAGAAATTAACATTGCAGCTTCTGTTGTACCTGCATTCAAAGCAGGTAAAGCTTTTAAAGATGCTACAAACAAATAATAGTGAAAATAAAAAATACAGTCTAAAACAAATTGTTTGTTCTAGACTGTATTTTTTGTCTAAAATAATTGAGGAGAACGCATGAGATTAGATAAATATTTAAAGGTTTCGCGTCTGATAAAACGTCGTACCATAGCAAATGAAGCCTGTGATGCAGGCAGAGTGTTGGTAAACGGCAAAATAGCACGCGCATCTTATGATGTGAAATGTGGTGATATATTGGAGTTGCAACTTGGAATACGTACTGTAAAAGCAGAAGTATTGGCGGTTACCGAACATGTCAATCGTGATACTGCATCAGAGTTGTATCGTTTGATCGATCAAAAATAATGATTGTTCATTCATGTATTGTATATTCAATATCGCATATTACTTCCGGTAAGCGCATACATATTTATATGAAGTTAACGGAGGTATTTTTATGACGATGGATGAAAGAAAAAGCAGTGCAAAAGCGCCTCATAGTTTAATTATAGAGAATCGAAAATCATTAACAGCCACAGGTGTTTCTAACGTAGATAGCTTTGACGAGGATACAATTGTAGCCTATACTGATTTGGGGGAATTGATTGTAAAGGGCAGTGGACTTCATATTAGCAAATTAAATTTGGAAACAGGAGAAATGAATCTGGATGGAGAAATTAATTCCATATCATATACAGAAAATCAATCGGCAAACACAGGTTTTTTCTCAAAGCTTTTTAAATAGGGGTGTTTTACGGTGGAAGTAACACTGTCTTCGCAACTATTCGGTTTAGGAATCTCTGTATTAGTGGGTTTGGTGTTGGCAGCGGTTTATGATGTTTTCCGTGTTACTCGTATTCTATTTCGCACAGGTAAATATGTAATGTATATACAGGATATTGTATATGGCGCTGCAGCGGCTTTTCTAACATTTTTGTTGGCGCTTTGTGTAAATAGCGGCGAGATTCGTTTTTATATTGTAGGTGGTGAACTGGTTGGTATGACGGTATATTTTATATCTATAGGTAGAATCACCGTACGGATTGCAAGGTTTATATATAAAATTTGTGCGAGAGTTTACAGATGGCTTGATCAATATATTTTTAAACCTATCCATAGTCGTTACATCAAGATTAAAGAATTCATTATTAACAAAATATCCCAAATGCAAAAAAGAAAGAAAAATTCAATAAGAAATAAGGAAAACTCCTTGAAACCTACATCTGGTTTAGTGTATAATCGAATTATCAATTTTTTTACAGATGATGATCGAGGGGTTAAAGGGGGCTTCTCTAAGGATGAAGAAAAATCGTGATGTAGAGATTAAAAAAAAAACAAACCATTCAAAACGTAAATATAAAAAATCAAAAATTAATATTTTTTTAATGATAGCTGTGTCTGTGTTTGCTGTGTATGTTATTGCAGTATTTGTTGGTCAGCAGATTGAAATTAGCGGTAAAAAAGAAAAGTTGGCATCTGTTACACAAGAGCTGCAGGTGCAGGAAATCAAAAACAATGAAATTAAAAAGTCTTTAGAATCTAATGCGGGTGTTAATAGCGAATATATTGAACGTTTAGCAAGAGTGGGGCTGGACTTTGTAAAACCAAGTGAACGAGTTTTTGTAAATGTGGCAGGCAACTAACCTAAGGAGGAAACGGGTACTGATATGCAGCTTGAAATAGGAGAGATTCTTGAAGGAAAAATTACAGGGCTTACAAAGTTCGGCGCTTTTGTACAGCTGGCAGAAAATAAAACAGGTTTAATACATATTTCGGAGATAGCGCCGGTTTTTGTAAAGGAAATTACAGATTTTGTACAGGAAGGTCAAATCGTAAAAGTAAAGGTGCTTAATCTGGACAATGGTAAAATCAGTCTGTCCATGAAACAGGCAATGCCATCTCAGCCATCTTCTGTTGTAAAAGCCTCTCATTCGCAATTAGGTAGGGGCAAACCCGAATATGTTCAATCCCAAAATAAGAAAAATGACGCAATTGGTTTTGAAGAAATGCTGCATAAATTTAAACAAAGTAGTGATGAGAAGATAGCTGCTTTGAAAAAGGGCATGGACTCGAAACGGGGTGGATCTTCGCGAAATGGTTTCGGTCAATCCAGATAGCAGAGTGGAGTGTTCGCACTCCACTTTTTATATATAGCAAATGATTAGGAAGGTATTTACTATGATTTTATTACATGGAATAATCCATACTATGACAGGTGAAATAATAAAGGATGGTTATATACAAATTAAAGGCAGTGTGATTGTGCAGGTAGGCAGATGCAATACCTTACGGAATATTGATGATGAAAGGATAGATTTGAACGGATCTTTTGTTTATCCGGGATTTATAGATGCGCATACCCATTTGGGGATGTTTGAAGACGGATTGAATTTTGAGGGGGATGACGGTAATGAGGATACAGATCCGATTACGCCTCATTTACGAGCGCTGGATGCGATTAATCCTCTTGATCGCTGTTTTACGGAAGCGTTGGAGGGAGGTATTACCACAGCAATTACAGGACCGGGCTCTGCAAACCCAATTTCCGGCCAGATTGCAGCGGTAAAAACATATGGTCGCTGCATTGACCGTATGGTTGTAAAAGCGCCGCTTGCTATCAAAATGTCTTTGGGAGAAAATCCGAAAAGTGTGTACCGTGAAAAAAGTCAATCACCTGTTACCAGAATGGCAACAGTCGCTTTGATCCGGGAGCAGTTATACAAAGCTAAGCGTTACGCAGAAGAAAAATTGCGCTCCCAAAAAGATGATGAATGTGATGAACCGGAATATGATTTAAAATGTGAGTCTTTACTGCCGGTATTATCGGGAAAGATGCAGGTGCATTTCCATGCGCATCGGGCTGATGATATTTTTACGGCAATTCGTATTGCAAAAGAGTTTCATTTGGACTATGTAATTGTACACGGAACAGAAGCGCATATGATTGCAGAGGATTTGAAGGCAGAGGGTGTCCGAGTGTTTTCTGGACCATTTTTATCAGACCGTTCTAAGCCGGAACTGAAGAATTTAACACCAAAAAGTCCTGGGATTTTAATGAATAGCGGGATTCAGACTGCTATTGTAACAGATCATCCTGTAATTCCTTTGCAATATTTGCATATGTGCGCCGGTTTAGCGGTGCGGGAAGGCGCTGATTATGAACAGGCTTTAAAAGCGATTACTATAGAGCCCGCGCGTATTTGCGGTATTGATAAACGTGTGGGTTCAATAGAAGCGGGAAAAGATGCAGATCTGGTCGTTTTTGAAACAGACCCTCTGTTGCTGGCATCAAAGCCCTCTATGGTATTTGTTGATGGTATTCGGCGAGTATAAAGGAGAATAACTATGAGAGAATTGGATGTGTCCCAAATTACACAGGTGGTTAAGCAATTGTGTATAGAGACAAACCGTGTTTTGCCTTTGGATTTAGAAGAGAAAATAGGAGAAGCCTGTGAAATGGAAAATAGTGTGAGCGGAAAGGCTATTTTGCAGGATTTGTGCCGCAATATGAGTGCAGCAAGAGAAATGCAAATTCCTATTTGTCAGGATACGGGAATGGCTGTTATTTTTGCGGAAGTGGGACAAGATGTACGTTTGACAGGAGGCGGCTTTGAGGATGCTATTAATGAAGGCGTGCGACAAGGTTATTTAGAAGGTTTTTTGCGTTTATCTGTGGTTGCCGACCCACTGGAGCGTAAAAATACAAATGATAATACACCGGCTATCATTCATACTAGAATGATAGATGGTGATAAGGTAACCATTACTGTTGCACCAAAAGGTTTTGGCAGTGAAAATATGAGTCGTATTAAAATGTTTACGCCCTCTGCCACGAAAGAGGATATTATTGCCTTTGTGGTAAAAACTGCAAAAGCGGCTGGTAGCAATGCCTGTCCTCCTATGGTATTAGGCGTGGGGATCGGCGGTGATTTTGAGCTCTGTGCATATCTAGCAAAAAAGGCATTGTGTCGCGATATATCACAATCTAACTCTAAAGAAGTATATCGTCTGTTAGAGCAGGAAATACTAGAGCGGGTTAATATGTTGCAAATAGGTCCTCAAGGTTTTGGAGGAAATACAACGGCATTACATGTGGCGATTGAGCAGTATGCTACACATATAGCAGGGCTTCCGGTGGCAGTTAATGTGGGGTGTCATGTAACAAGGCATAAAAAAATAACCATATAGTTAAGAAATATCTTTTATTATTTTATGAAATGTATTATAATTATAACATAATGGAATAAAAAGGTTCTGAATAGAAGCTTTTCTCCGTATAGAAAGACTGTTTTTGTGAAGGGAGTTATTGGTATGAACATTACCATTACTGGTAGAAAAGTAAGTTTAAAAAATAACTTTAAACAATTGGTGGAAAAAAAGCTCTCACGTTATGATAGAATTTTTGATGAACATGCCGAAGCGCATGTTGTTGTAACGGTAGAACATAACCGTCAAACGGTGGAAATTACAATTAGGCAAAAGGGAATGATTTACCGTGCTGAAGCAACTGACTTTGAAATGAATGATGCATTGGATCAAGTCATTAGTGCATTAGGTAGGCAAATTCGCAAAAACAAGACTAGATTAGAGAAAAAGCTGCATTCCGGCGCACTACGTGATTATGTAGAAGATTATTATAACGGGGAAATTCCAGAGCCACAAAGTATAGAGTACCAAATTGCCAGAACGAAAAAAGTTCCGGTAAAGCCAATGCACATAGATGAAGCAATTTTACAAATGAACCTGTTAGGTCACCAATTTTATATGTTCCGCGACGCTGAGACTGAAGAAATTGCTGTTGTATATAAACGACATAACGGCGACTACGGATTATTGGAACCCAACGAAGATGAAGAATAATACTGCATCGTAGAGAAGGGGCTGCGTGGTTGCGCAGTCCCTTTCTCAATACATGAATGGAGTGAAGAAATTGTGATGGAAACGTTTAAATTGGTTTGCCCGTGCATTTTGGGCGTAGAGGGATTAGTGGCAGATGAACTACGTGCCATGGGTGCAAAAAATGTAGAGCCGCAAAATGGCAGGGTAATATTTGACGGAGATGCTATTATGCTAGCGAGAGCTAATATATGTTCTCGTTACAGTGAGCGTGTACTGGTGCTGTTGGGTATCTTTCAGGCTCATACCTTTGAAGAACTATTTCAGGGGATAAAGGCATTGCCTTGGGAGCAATGGATTGGAAAAAATGATATTTTTCCTGTCAAAGGTCATTCTTTAAGTTCACAATTATCTAGCGTACCTGATTGTCAGAAAATTATAAAAAAAGCTGTAGTAGAACGCTTGAAAAAAAAATATCACGTAAATTGGTTTGCAGAAAGCGATACATTATATCAAATTCAGTTTTTGATTCTGAAAGATCAGGTTAGTGTTATGCTTGATACCTCTGGTGCAGGTCTTCATAAACGAGGATACCGTGCGAATTCAACGCAAGCGCCTATAAAAGAAACGCTGGCGGCGGCAATGGCACATTTATCGCGTGTACGAATAAATGGCAATATGGTTGATCCCTTTTGCGGCTCCGGAACGGTATTAATTGAATCTGCACTATATGCCTTGAATATTGCACCTGGATTACGTCGTCACTTTACAGCTGAAAACTGGGATCAGATTGATGAGAATGTATGGATAAAAGAAAAAGAGCGGGCACAGGATTTGGTACGCAGAGATGCAAAATTCCGGGGATGGGGTTTCGATATTGATGGTGCTGCTGTTTCTCTCACAATTCAAAATGCAAAAAAAGCAGGTGTTATAGGATGTTTAAAGGTGGAACAGAGAGCTATTTGTGATTTTTATACACAAACTGATACTGGCGTAGTAGTGTGTAACCCTCCGTATGGAGAGCGTCTGTTAGATATAAAACAAGCACAGGAACTGTATAAGACAATGGGAGAAGTATTTGAACAGAAGCATGGATGGAGTTATGCTGTTATCAGTCCAGATGAAATGTTTGAAATTTATTATGGTAGAAAAGCGGATAAAAGAAGAAAATTATACAATGGAATGATAAAATGCCAATTGTATATGTATTTTAAATGAAAGTTTTTTTACTAAGTACTAGGAGAATAAATGAGGTGGAGTTAAAATAATGCTCAATGAAATTTTAAAATATAACCAAGAATTTGTAGAGCGTAAAGCATATGAAAAATATGTAACAGATAAATATCCGAACAAAAGACTTGCAATTCTGTCTTGTATGGATGCTAGGTTAACAGAGTTACTTCCAGCAGCATTGGGTTTGAAAAATGGTGATGCTAAAGTTATTAAAAATGCTGGTGGAACGATTTCAGACCCTTTTGGCAGCGCGATGCGCAGTTTATTAATCGCAGTGCATACATTAGGTGTAGAACATATTTTAGTGATAGGACATTCTGATTGTGGTAGACAAGGTATGGATAGTGAGGAAATGATGCGCAAGATGCGTAATAACGGTATTTCTGAGGATTCTATTGCTATGATGAGGTATTGCAGACCTGATTTTGATACATGGCTGTGTGGTTTTCACAATGTAGAAAGTTCTGTGCAGAATTCAGTCCATTTAATCTCTAATCATCCTCTCATTCCAAGCTATGTTAAAGTAAACGGTTTTGTAATCAACTCTACTACAGGAGAATTAATACTGGTTACATAAATAAAAACAGCGTAATGTAAAAATTGCGCTGTTTTTATTTATGATAAAAATACGTGAAAATATACAACATTTACTGAAAAACAAACGATAATTGTTATAGTATAATTAGAATTTATCTGTCTTATCAATTGGAGGTCTTCTATGGCTAAAACTGCAAACCAAAAATTGAAGATTCTGTATCTAATGAAAATTTTAATGGAGGAGACTGATGAACAACATCCTCTTACCATAAAAGCTCTTGTATCAAAGTTAGGTCAATATAATATACGGTCAGAGCGTAAAAGTCTTTACAGTGATATTGAGAATTTACGATTATTTGGTATTGATATTGAAAAAATCAATACGCCCATTTGTGCTTATTATGTGGCCAGCCGTTCCTTTGAGATGCCAGAATTAAAGTTGCTGGTAGATGCAGTACAATCTTCAAAATTTATTACCCATAAAAAATCGACTGATTTAATACGAAAAATAGAACATCTTACCAGTATTCATGAAGCGCAAAAGCTGCAACGGCAGGTTTATATCTCCAATCGAATTAAATCTTTGAATGAATGCATTTATTATAATGTGGATTATTTACATGAGGCCATTGCGCAAAATAAACAAATTAAATTTCAATATTTTGAATGGGTAGTAAACTTTAATCAGCCAGAAAAAGTTAGCAAACAATTCCGTAAAGAAGGAGAACGGTACTGTGTCAGTCCATGGGCGTTATCATGGGACGATGAAAAGTACTATTTGGTTGCATTTGACAGTGAAGCTAATTGTATTAAGCATTACCGTGTGGATAAAATGGCTGCTATTGAAATTCAAGAAAATGTTCGTGAAGGAAAAGTCCATTTTGAACAGTTCGATCTAGCTGTATATTCGCAGAAAATATTTGGTATGTACGGCGGTCAGGAAGAGCAGATTACGTTAAAGCTGGCAAACGAACTGGTAGGTGTGGTTCTTGATAAATTTGGTAGCCAAATTTCTATTTCAAAGTGCGATGAGGATCATATTTTTGTAAAAATAAAAGTAGCTGTTAGTCCTCCGTTCATAGGCTGGCTGGCTGGCTTTGGCAGTCAGGCAGTCGTTGTGGAACCTGCCCATCTTGCTTCACAAGTTTGCAGCACTTTTCAAGAAGCGTTAGCACAATATCAAAATTAAGAAACTATTTACAATAATTAGATTTTTAAATTCTATGTAAATTTTTTTCATTGCAACATGAAAATCTATATATGAGCTTTACTTTATTAAATGCTTATTGTAAAATATAGATAGAATTTAATTTGAAAGATGGGGTGTTTTTTTTGCAGCCTAAATATAAAAGGGTTCTTTTAAAATTAAGCGGCGAATCGTTAGCTGGGAAAGAATCCCATGGCCTTGACTTTAATACGGTGCTAAAATTTTGTGAACCGATAAAAACCTGTGTAGAAATGGGTGTTGAAGTGGCTATAGTTGTAGGCGGCGGCAACTTTTGGAGAGGTCGTAGTAGCGGTAATATGGACAGAACCAGAGCGGATCATATTGGTATGTTGGCAACGGTTATCAACGCTTTGGGCGTTGCAGATGTATTAGAGCAATTAGGGCTTGATGTACGGGTGCAAACTGCCATTGCTATGCAGGAAGTAGCAGAGCCTTATATCCGAAATAAAGCGCTTCGCCATTTAGAAAAAGGCAGGGTCGTTGTATTTGGCTGTGGAACAGGCAATCCGTTTTTCTCCACCGATACAGGCGCTGCATTGCGTGCTGCGGAAATTGAAGCAAATGTCATTTTAAAAGCAACTATGGTGGACGGTGTTTACGACAGCGACCCAAAAATCAATCCCAATGCGCTTAAATATGACAGACTTTCGTTTATGGATGTTCTGCGTAAAGACTTGAAAGTTATGGATAGTACCGCAGCGTCACTTTGTAAAGATAACGGTATTGCATTATTGGTATTTAGCATTAGTGAGCCGCAAAATATTGTAAAAGCAGTTTGCGGAGAATCGGTAGGTACGTTGGTTGAATAATTTTTTGGTATCACCTATATAAATATGAAGTAACTGATCAGAAAGGTAATATATGTTATGAAAGAAGTTCTAAAACAAGCTGAAGAAAAAATGCAAAAATCAATTCAAGTTTTAAGCAATGATTTGAGTACAATACGTGCAGGACGTGCTAATCCTGCTATTTTGGATAAAGTCACTGTTGATTATTATGGAGCGCCGACTGCTATTAACCAACTGGCGGCCGTTTCTGTTTCTGAAGCAAGAGTACTGGTGATTCAACCATGGGACGTTTCTTCTCTTGAGAGCATTGAGAAAGCTATCCAACTTGCTGATTTAGGGATTAATCCTCAAAATGACGGTAAAGTAATACGTCTCACATTTCCGCAACTCACAGAAGAAAGACGCCGTGAAATTGCAAAAGATATTAGTAAAATGTGCGAAAACGGTAAGGTGGCAATTCGCGCTATCCGCCGTGATGCCATTGAGAAATTAAAAGCAATGAAAAAGGATGGCGATATTACAGAGGATGATTTAAAAGACGGCGAGAAAAAGACGCAGGATCTGACTGACAAACACTGTAAAGAGGCCGATACTATACATGCCAAAAAAGAAAAAGAAATTTTAGAACTATAATCGTGACAGGCGGTAATTATTATGAATTCTTCGGCTAACCAAGGAGAGCGCCTATTACCGAAACATCTTGCTATTATCATGGACGGCAATGGTCGTTGGGCAAAAAAACGTTTTATGCCGCGTTCAATGGGGCATAAAGCAGGTGCTGCTAAATTTAAAGCAATTGCTCGGTATTGCAGTAAAATAGGAATTCCTTATTTAACCGTATATGCTTTTTCAACAGAAAATTGGAAACGTCCTACGGAAGAAGTGGGTGCTTTAATGGGTTTATTTAAGCAATATTTAAAAGATGCTCTTGAAGATTTACTCAATGATGATATTAAAATTCGTTTTTTAGGTGATACTTCCGTATTTTCTTCTGATTTGCAGGAATTAATTGCAGAAACGATTCAAATAGGTGAGAAACGTACCGGTATGGTTTTGAACCTTGCAATGAATTATGGAAGCAGGGCAGAGATTACCCGTGCCGCAAAGTCTTTGGCAGAGCAGGTTCAACATGGCATATTACAACCGCAGGATATTACCGAGAAACTGTTGTCAGAGCATATGTATACCTACGGACAGCCGGATCCTGATTTAATTATTCGTCCTAGCGGAGAGTGCAGACTTTCTAACTTTCTACTATGGCAGTCGGCCTATGCGGAATATATTTTTATAGACGTTTTATGGCCGGACTTTACAACGAAACATTTAGAAGATTGTTTGCATGAATTTACTATGCGTAACAGAAGATTCGGAGGTGTCTGATTTGTTTAAGAGGACGCTTTCCGGCTTTTTGGTAGTAGGAGTTTTATCAGCTATTATTGGTATTCAGTATCTTTCTGAGCATTTTTTGAATTTTGAGTATTCTTTAAATATGATGATAGCGCTCATTACAGTAACGGCGGTTTATGAATTGGTTTCAGCAGTGGGTCTGCGCAAAGATTTTGCGTTTTTAATACCCTGTTTGTTATTTGCAGCAGCAATACCCCTGATACCTGACCTGTATTGGTCTATGTTTACATATTTCCTTTTTACAGTTATCATACTGGTTTCTGCTATTTATCATTACAAAAAAGTGCAGTTTCAGGATATTGTTGTGGCATTTAGTATGACGCTGGTAATTACAACCGCATTAAATACCGCATCTTTAATGAGGTATTTAGATCCACTGCATTATATGCTATACGTAGTTATGGCGTTTTTTGGAGCATGGTTTACAGATGTTGGTGCATATTTTGTGGGAAGTTTTATCGGTAAACATAAATTATGTCCAAATATTAGTCCTAAAAAAACAGTAGAGGGTGCAATTGGAGGAATTATTGCTAACATTGGCTTGATGATGCTGTTAGGCTTGTTATATAATAGTATCTTTTTTCAGTTGCAGCTTACCATGTCTTATCTGGCGCTTGCTATTATTGGGGGTATTGCGTCCGTTTTGTCTATGATAGGAGATCTCAGTTTTTCGATTATCAAACGCATATATAATGTGAAAGATTTTGGTAATTTAATCCCTGGTCACGGTGGTATGTTGGATCGTTTCGACAGTGTTATTATTGTTGGACCGTTTATTTACCTGTTTCTCCACTTATTACCTGTGATTTTATAAAATTGTTTGAAATAAAATAACAGATTGGTGAATAATAATGGAAAAGAAGCTTTCTATTTTAGGTTCTACCGGATCTATTGGTTGCCAAACATTAGATGTTGTGCGAGGTATGGGAATGAAGGTAGTAGCCCTTGCGGCGCACCGGAATATTACCCTCCTTGAAAAGCAAATACGAGAATTTATGCCGCAACTTGTTGCGGTTTTTGATTTAGAGGCAGCAAGGCAGCTGCAAATCGCGGTAAAAGATTTGCCTGTAAAGGTAGTTTCCGGTATGGAAGGGTTATGCTTTGCTGCAACAGCAGAACATGCAGATTTGGTACTGAATGCTGTTGTTGGCATGGTTGGCTTACGCCCAACTTTAGCAGCAGTTGAAGCAAAAAAAGATGTTGCCTTAGCAAATAAAGAAACTTTAGTTGCAGGAGGAGCATTGGTAATGAAAGCCGCTGAAAAAAATGGTGTGCGTATTATTCCAGTGGACAGCGAGCATTCAGCCATATTTCAGTGTTTGTACGGTTGTACCGATCATAAGCAATTGAAAAGAATCATCTTAACGGCATCAGGTGGACCTTGTTTTGGCAAAACCAAAGATGAACTTGAACATGTAACGGCAGAGCAAGCGTTACAGCATCCCAATTGGGATATGGGGGCAAAGGTTACCATTGATTCCGCTACAATGATGAATAAAGGTCTAGAGTTGATTGAGGCAGCTTGGCTGTTTTCTATGCCAATGGAGCAATTGGATGTGGTGGTGCATCGTGAAAGTATTGTTCATTCCATGATTGAGTATCAGGATCATTCGGTGCTTGCACAATTAAGTGTACCAGATATGAGAATTCCAATTCAATATGCTATTACCTTTCCCGACCGTTATCTTTCATCTGTAAAGCAGTTGGATTTGACTCAATGGGGGCAGTTATCCTTTTATAAGCCGGATTATGAAACGTTTCGTTGTTTGGATGCGTGCAGACAGGCGTTTATACGTGGAGGTACGGCTCCGGCAGCAGTAAACGGGGCCAATGAAGAAGCGGTAAAGTTATTTTTACAGAACCGTATCGGTTTTCTTTCTATTGGTGATTTTGTAGCCGGAGTTATGGAAAAACATAAGGTAGAAGCTGTCACATGTGTGGAGGATGTTTTACAGGCTGATACAGAAGCACGTCTCTATGTGTCAGAATCTATTTGTTAAATTAAAAGAAGGTGATTTTCATTATTGTCTTACTCATTATCATAGCGATATTGGCGTTTACATTTGTGGTGTTTATACATGAGCTTGGTCATTTTTTAACGGCAAAATGGTGTGGTATACGAGTCAATGAATTTGCAATTGGTATGGGTCCGCGTATTATAAAGTGGGGGAAAAAAGAAACAAAGTACTCCATTCGGTTATTTCCCATCGGAGGATTTTGCGCAATGGAGGGTGAAGATGCAAAAAGTGATGATGAACGGGCTTTTGGAAATAAATCTGTAGGTAAGCGCATGATTGTTGTCTGTGCTGGTGCTACGATGAATATTTTGCTTGGTTTTATTTTAGCGTTAATATTGTCTGTGCAGCAGCCAGCTTTTGCTTCTACCCGAATTAGTGCGTTTCATGAAGACGGTTCTGCCTTACAAAGCGCCGGTATTGAGGTGGGAGATGAATTGTATTCTGTAAATGGGTATCGTGTTTTTAGCGGAACAGACTTACAGTTTGCTCTTGCGACTGCAAATCCCGAGGCAGTGGATTTTATGGTATTACGGGGTTCGGAAAAGCTGACGTATCAAGCTGTAAAGTTGAATACAAGGGAGATTGATGGACAAATCAGTCCAATTTTAGATTTTAAAGTGTTCCCCGTTGAAAAAAACTTTGCAACGACCATTACAAACGCATGTAAAGATACTGTCTCTACTGTTCGAATGGTGTGGTCTAGTTTAGCTGGAATTGTAACGGGACGATTTAGCCTCAATCAGCTTTCTGGTCCGGTTGGTGTAGCGGGTGCTATTACACAGGCGGCTTCGGTAGGTTTAGAAACCGGTTTTATAACAGCATTAAATAATATTTTAAATATCATGATGATGATTACACTGAATCTTGGTGTTGTCAATTTATTGCCACTTCCGGCTTTAGATGGTGGCCGCATGATATTTTTAATTATAGAGGCTATACGCCGCAAACCAATGAATCCTAAATATGAGGGATGGGTACATGCGGCTGGATTTATAGCGTTGATGGGTTTTATGTTACTCATTACGTTTGGCGATATTGCTCGTCTGTTTGGGTGGAATTAGGATAAAACAGCATGAAACACAACCGGATTTTGAAAAGAAATTTGGTTGTTTTTTTTCTGCAAACAAACAATAAAAATGGTATAATAATAAAAATATAGCAAGCGGCTAAAATGGGGGTATTTTTATCAACAGACGTTATAGTAAGACAATTTATGCAGGCGATTTAGCAATTGGTGGGAATGCAAAAATTAGTGTACAGTCTATGCTTAATGCAGCGCCGGATGATATTGCCGGCAATGTTGCACAGGCGATTGCTTTGCAACAGGCTGGCTGTGAGATTGTACGCATAGCAATCCCTGAAAAAAATGCTGTTCGTTTAATTTATGCCATTAAGGAAGCGGTTACGATTCCAGTAGTTGCAGATATTCATTTTGACTATCGCTTGGCGTTAGAAGCAGCGGCGGCAGGTGTTGATAAAATCAGAATTAATCCTGGTAATATCGGATCTGATGATCACATAAAAGCAGTTGCTCAAGTTTGTCAGCAAAAGCAGATTCCCATCCGTATTGGGGTAAATTCTGGATCAGTTGAAAAGGAGCTTTTGCGTAAATATGGAGGTCCCACTCCGAAGGCATTATGTGAAAGTGCATTGCGTCATGCTGCCTTATTGGAAAAATTTGATTTCTACGATATTGTATTGTCTATTAAATCTTCTGATGTCGGTACTATGATTGAGGCATATGAGCAAACTGCGGAACAGTGTGAGTATCCTCTGCATTTAGGAGTAACGGAAGCCGGTACTGAGCGCATGGGGTTGGTCAAGTCTGCCATTGGAATTGGTTCTTTATTACAACGTGGTATTGGTGATACTATTCGGGTTTCTTTAACAGCAGATCCTGTTAAGGAGATTGCAGCAGGTATGGATATTTTAAAAGCGCTAGGTATACGGAATGCAGGTCCTCAATTTATTTCTTGCCCTTCCTGTGGAAGAGCAAAAATAGATTTGATTGGAATTGCCAACGAGGTTGAAAACCGGCTAAAAGATTATAAAAAATCTATAAAAATTGCAGTTATGGGATGTGCAGTAAATGGTCCAGGTGAAGCACGAGAGGCGGATATTGGAATCGCTGGAGGCGATGGTGTAGGGTTGATTTTTAAAAAAGGTCAAATTATTAAAAAAGTACCAGAGGAAGCTTTGATTGATTCTTTAATAAAAGAAATTTTGAATATGGATAGGAAAGAGTAATTTGAATAAAATCAGCACTTTTTTTCAAAAATATATGGATGTTTCGTCTTTGTCAGCTGCCGTTGCGTCAGGCCAGATCGAGAAAATGGATATTGACCAGCAGATTCGTACCCTTTCCATGCAAATTTTATTTTATGATTTGGTGGAGCGCAGGGATTTGTTTTTGCTGGAAAAAGCGCTTGTTCAATCTTCATTGGGCTTACATAAAGCTACACTTATGCCCCGTTTTCCAAAGGAGCGCTTTTCTGAAGCGTATATTAGTGAAATGCTTTATGAATTAAAGCATCGTGATGCAAGCCTGATTGGTTGTTTGAAGGATGCACAGTGCCGGTTGTGTGCAGAAAAACTGCATATTACGTTAATGCACGGTGGTTTTGCGCTTTTAAAATCTCGCCATGTTGAGCGTACTCTGCAAAAACTGATTTTGGATGAATTTGGTGTTATGGTTTCTGTCAGTTTTGATGGTACACTGGCTATAGATCAAGAAAACACTATGTATATTGATCGTCGAAAACAACAGGAAGAAATTATACGGCGTGAACGTATAACAGAACAGATGCAAGAGTATGAAGAATCTATGCAGGAGCATGTTTTACCTAAGACAATACAAATACGCTCAAAGGAGCAGTTAATGCCTACAATGTTGCCTAATACAGTGCGACATTTGTATGGTAGACCGGTAAAAGGTAAAGTTATGAATATAAGCAATATTACGCCTGACGCCGGCAATGTCACTATATGGGGTGAAATTTTCGATTTTGAACAACGGCTTACAAGAGATAAAAGTAAAAAAATTTTTTCTATTAAAATTACAGATTATACGGGCTCAATGACGCTTAAAATAATTGATGATGTAGCTGATTGCCGAGTGTTGGATGTTTTAAAAACGGGTTATTCTATTTTAATCCGCGGGGGAATCGAATATGATAAATATGACCGTGAAATTGTATGCAGAGCTAGTGGTATTGCAACGGTAGAACAAGTAAAAGTTGAAGATCAGGCGCAGGAAAAACGTGTAGAATTGCATTTGCACACGAATATGTCTAGTATGGATGGTGTGAGTACAGCTGCTGATTTAATTAACCGTGCCTATAAATGGGGGCATGAGGCAATTGCCATTACCGACCATGGTGTAGCGCAAGCGTTCCCCGATGCTATGAATGCGGTTCAAAAAATTCGCAAAAATGGTGGTAACTTTAAAGTTATTTACGGAGTAGAGGCTTATTTTGTAAATGACATGATTCCGGCTTTAACGGGCGAGTCACATCGTAGCTTGGATGATGTATTTATTTGCTTTGATACCGAAACTACCGGATTGAGTCCTAATACAGACCGGCTAACTGAAATAGGCGCAGTTAAGCTGAAAAATGGCGAAATTATAGAGAGTTTTAATACTTTTGTAAATCCGGAGAGGCATATTCCGGAAAAAATTACGCAACTAACAGGTATTACAGATGCCATGGTGCAAGATGCGCCTTCGGAGGAAGAAGCAATTCGCAGTTTTTTTGCGTTTTGTGGCGAAGATGCCGTTTTGATTGCGCATAACGCAAACTTTGATGCAGCCTTTATTCGTATGGCTGCACAGCGTCATGGTATGTCGTTTACGTTTCCATACATTGATACGGTACCGATGTGCCGTGCAATGTTAAAGGATATTAAAAACTGTAAGCTGGATACCGTTGCAAAGTACTTAAAATTGGATCCGTTTAATCACCACCGTGCCAGCGATGATGCAACGGTACTTGCCAAAATTTTTGCAAATCTTCTGGTACGCTTAAAGGAAGATACAGGAGCGAAAATTGTTCAGGACATTAATACCTCTTTAACAGGAGGAGAAAGCAAGAAAATTCAGCCTGCTCATCAAATTATTTTAGTACAAAACCAGATAGGATTAAAAAACTTGTATCGCTTGATTTCTAAAGCACATTTGGAATATTTTTATAAAAATCCGCGTATTCCTAAAAGCGAGCTGGTAAAGTATCGCGAAGGTTTGCTTTTGGGTACTGCTTGTGAGTCGGGCGAATTGTTCCGTGCTGTTTTTAACGGACAACCCTGGGATAAGTTAAAAGAAATTGCAAATTTTTACGACTATCTTGAAATTCAACCGGACGGTCATAATATGTTTTTGGTTCGAGAGGGTAAAGTTGCTAATGCAGAAGCGCTTCACGAATTTAACCGTACCATAGTAAAGCTGGGCGACGAACTGAACAAGCCGGTTGTTGCAACAGGTGATGTTCATTATTTAGACCCGAAAGATGCTGAATATCGAAAAATTTTAATGGCAAATAAAGGTTTTGGTGATGCTGATGAACAAGCGCCGTTGTATATGCGTACCACTGCCGAGATGTTGGAAGAGTTCTCTTATCTAGGTAAGGAAAAAGCTTATGAAGTGGTTGTGGTAAACAGCAGAAAAATTGCGAATATGATAGAAGATGTAACTCCGATTCCACCAGGTGTATTTCCACCTTTTATTGACGGTGCGGAAGAAGATTTGATTCGGATTACATGGGAGCGCACAAAAGCGATATATGGTGACCCAGTTCCGGAGATTGTAGAAAAGCGTCTGGAAAAAGAGCTAGGCTCTATCACAAAACATGGCTTTTCTGTATTATATATGACAGCACAAAAATTGGTCTCTGACTCGGTTGCACATGGGTATCAGGTTGGTTCCCGTGGTTCTGTTGGTTCTTCTTTTGTGGCTACGATGTCGGGTATTTCAGAGGTAAATCCTTTAGAACCTCATTATGTGTGCCCAAAATGCAAGTATAGTGAATTTATAACGGATGGCAGTTATGGATCTGGCTTTGATTTACCAGAAAAAAATTGTCCGAATTGCGAAACACCTCTCAATCGTGATGGACATACAATACCTTTTGAAACTTTTCTTGGATTTGACGGCGATAAAACGCCGGATATAGATTTGAATTTTTCAGGTGAATATCAGAGCGCTGCTCATCGGTATACGGAAACTCTGTTTGGTAAAGATAATGTATTTAAAGCCGGTACTATCGCTACTGTTGCCGATAAAACTGCTATTGGATTTGTGAAAAAATACTGTGAGGAAAAAGGTATTGCTATGCATCGTGCGGAAGAATTGCGTTTAGCGTTAGGATGCACCGGGGTCAAGCGTACCACAGGTCAACATCCAGGTGGCATGGTTGTTGTGCCAAAAGGAATGGAAATTTACGATTTTTGTCCAGTGCAGCGTCCGGCAAATGATCAGAAGTCAGATAATATTACAACTCATTTTGACTTCCATTCTATACACGATACCATTTGTAAATTGGACGAGCTAGGTCATGATGTACCGACGATTTATCGTTATTTGGAGGATTATACAGGTATTTCAGTAATGGACGTTTCTATGAGCGATCCACAGGTAATGTCTTTGTTTACATCCACACAGGCATTGGGGGTTACACCAGAGGATATTGACTCTGAAACAGGAACATTTTCTTTGCCGGAAGTTGGTACTGGTTTTGTGCGTCAAATGCTTATTGATGCGCAGCCAAAAACATTTTCTGATTTATTACAGGTTTCGGGATTATCGCATGGTACAGATGTTTGGCTTGGCAATGCACAGGATTTAATTAAGAATCAGGTCTGTACTATTTCCGAGGTAATTGGTACCCGTGACAGCATTATGACCTATTTAATGCTAAAAGGCTTGGAACCGAAAATGGCTTTTAAAATAATGGAAATAACCCGTAAAGGTAAAGCTTCTACTCTATTAACCGAAGAGCATATTCAGGCAATGAAAGAGCATGATGTACCGCAATGGTATATTGATTCCTGTATGAAGATTAAGTATATGTTCCCCAAAGCTCATGCAGCTGCATATATGATTGCAACTTTACGTTTAGGTTGGTATAAAGTACATAGGCCGTTAGAATATTATGCAGCATATTTTACTGTGCGTGGTGAGGATTTTGATGGTGCGACCGTTATTTTAGGCAAAGATGCAGTGCGAAGAAAAATGCAAGAAATTATGATGAAAGGAAAAGAAGCAAGTAAAAAAGAAGAGGACATGTTTGCTACTTTTCAAATTGCCAATGAAATGCTGGCTAGAGGTATTGAGGTATTACCAGTTGATTTATATCAATCTGATGCGGTTAAATTTTTGGTGGAGAACGGCAAAATCCGTTTACCTTTTGCTTCTTTGTCCGGTGTTGGAGATGCTGCTGCACAAAGTCTTAAAATGGCAAGAGAAAGTGGGGGGGAATATATTTCTGTTGATGATTTACAGGTGCGCTCTAAAGTTTCTAAAACAGTTATTGAAACGCTGTCACTGGCAGGCGCATTGAAAGGTTTGCCAGAGAGTAGCCAAATGACTATGTTTTAATTGATTTATTTCTAAAAATAGTTCTTTACAATTATTGTGTTAATATGTTATTATATTACTATGATAAAGCGATAAAAAATAATAACGAAACGGTAGGATGCAATTCATGAGAAAATATCATAAAATAACTCCTGAAGGAACGAAAGACTTACTATTTGAAGAGTGTTTAACCCACCGTTATGTAGAACGAACGCTGGCAGAAGTATTTTCTGCCCGTGGGTTTCATGAAGTGATTACGCCGGGACTGGAGTTTTATGATGTATTCGATACAAACTTTTCAGGTATCGGTCAGGAAACAATGTATAAGTTGAGTGATAAGCAAGGCCGTCTGATTTGTATGAGACCAGATTCTACTATGCCGATTGCCAGATTAACAGCTACCAGACTGCAAAATTTGCCTAGACCTATTCGTCTCTATTATACTCAATATATTTATTGCAACAATCCGGGGCTAACCGGTCGTAATGATGAAGTGATGCAATCTGGTATTGAGCTGTTGGGTACAAGAGGGCGCAGAGCAGATTTAGAAGTGATTGCAACGGCTATTGAAGCGTTGGGCCGTTGTGTGTCAAATTTTCGTATTGAATTGGGGCATGCAGGTTTTTTTAAAGCAATTGCTTCCCAATTGCCCATTGATGACGCTGTACGGGAAGATATTCGCTTATATATTGAATCAAAAAACTATGCTGCATTAGATTTAGTGTTGGATCAGCTAGGCGACAATGAATCAGTAGCGGCAATGCGTAGATTGCCCCGTATGTTTGGCGGTGAAGAAATTCTGGAGGAGGCGTCAACGCTTTGTCTGGATGTTAACGCATCTAAAACTTTGACTTATTTACAGGAATTGTACAGCGCACTGAAGACACTGGGGCTGGGAGATCATATTATGATTGACCTTGGACTTGTGCAACGAACCGACTATTATACGGATATTGTATTTAGTGCTTATGCAGAGGGATATGGCGATGCGGTGTTAACAGGCGGTCGTTATGATAATTTGCTGGCAGGTTTTGATGCCCCTATGCCGGCAATTGGGTTTGCAATGAACGTAGACGCTATTACTGATATTTTGATTAATCAAGGGAAAGGCAAAAAATCATTTGGGGCAGATGTGTTGATACATTGCGACGATGGTTTTGAAATAAAAGCTTTTTCATATGCGTCAAACTTAGTAAGCGAGGGGCTTCGCTGTGAAAATAGTGTTTTTGAGACCAGAAAGGAATCGCTTGATTATGCAAAGCAAATGGGGATTCCTAGAGTTGATTTTGTAGGCGATCAAATTGAAACACGCATAAGATTAGGCGGTGAAACTGAATGAAGCCATTAAGAATTGCCTTGACCAAAGGCAGATTAGAACGAAATACGGTAAAAATGTTCGAACAGATTGGGTTTGATTGTACAACTGTTCATGAAAAAGGACGAAAGCTGATTTTACCGATCGGTGACAATGAATTTGAAGTAGTGCTAGCAAAGGCTGCCGATGTCATTACTTATGTTGAGCACGGCGTATGTGATTTAGGTGTAGTAGGCAAAGATACCATTATTGAAAGCGGAGGCAGCTTTTATGAAGTGCTAGATTTGGGTTTTGGTATATGTAAATTTGCATTGGCAGGGTCCAAAGGTATAGATTTTTACAGAGGTTATGCTTCCAAAACGATTGCTACTAAATACCCTAATGTGGCGCATAGTTTTTTTGAAGGTAAAGGTATGGACGTGAATATAATTAAAATAGAAGGTTCGGTTGAATTAGCACCATTGCTAGGGTTGTCAGACGCAATTATTGATATTGTAGAAACAGGTGCTACATTAAAAGAAAATGGTTTAGAAGTTATAGAAAAGGTATGCGATATTTCAGCCAGGCTGATTGTAAATACAGCAAGTATGAAATTGCGCAAGCAGGAAATTGATACATTAATTTGTAAGATGGAACAGGCAAAGGAGGCAAAACAGATATGATTCAGTTGGTACAAAAGGATGAAAATACAACCCGTGCATTTGTGCAGCAGTTAAAACAACGGTGCGATGAAAAAGATCGAAAAGTTGATGCAATTGTAGCTGAAATTTTAGAGAATGTACATAGGAACGGTAATAAAGCTGTTTTAGAATATACATTAAAATTTGATGGCAGTATGCCGGAACAGATGGAAATTACAAAAGAGAAAATGATTGCATTGGCAAAACAATGTAATCCGGTTTTTTTGGAGGCTATAGAGCGTGCGGCAAATAATATTTATGAGTTTCATAGCAGGCAAAAACAGCAAAGTTGGTTAGATACAAAAGATAATGGTGTGATTTTGGGTCAGCGTGTGCGTGGTCTTGCTAAGGTAGGTATTTATGTTCCGGGAGGAACGGCTGCTTATCCGTCATCGGTTTTAATGAATGCGATTCCGGCAAAAATTGCAGGAGTCGGTGAGATTGTTATGGTAACGCCGCCAGGTAAAGATGGTAAACCAAATCCGGATATTATGGCGGCGGCTTTAACGGCAGGTGTTGACCGTGTATTTTTAGTAGGTGGTGCACAGGCGGTTGCCGCATTGGCTTACGGTACCGAAACAATACCGAAGGTTGATAAAATTGTAGGTCCCGGTAATATTTTTGTAGCTACGGCAAAGAAACATCTTTACGGTACGGTTGATATTGATATGATTGCAGGTCCAAGTGAAATTCTGGTTATCGCTGACGAGACTGCTAATCCCAAATATCTGGCGGCAGACTTAATGTCTCAGGCAGAACATGACGCATTGGCTTCTTCTATTTTATTGACAACTTCTGCAAAAATTGCAGAAGAAACCATAGCGGAAATATACGAACAAATAGAGGGCTTAGAAAGAAAAGATATTATCAATCAATCGTTAGATAATTTCGGTGCAGTGATTGTATGCAGTACGATGGAGGAAGCGGTTATATTTGCTAATGATTTAGCGCCGGAGCATTTAGAGGTATGTGTAAAAAATCCATTAGAATATATTGGACGTCTCGATAATGCAGGTTCTCTGTTTTTAGGTAATTATTCTCCCGAACCATTGGGCGATTATTATGCCGGCCCTAATCATGTGTTGCCAACCAGCGGTACGGCAAGATTTTTCTCACCTCTTTCGGTTGACAGCTTTGTGAAAAAATCCAGTTTTATTTACTATACACAGGAGGCGTTAAGAGCCGCTAAGGATGATATTGTGGTTTTGGCGGAAGCAGAGGGATTGACTGCCCATGCCAATTCTATAAAAGTTCGTTCCTAATCCGATACCAAAGGTGATAAACATGTCTTACACACTGAATAATAAAATCAAAGATTTAAAACCATATGATCCGATTCAAGGAGACTATAAAATTCGTTTGGATGCCAACGAATCTTTTTTGGCCATTCCAAAGGAGATTTTGGAGCAGTTTCATAATGCTGTAGTTCAAACAGCATTTAACCGTTATCCTGATCCTTATGCGTATAATACTATTTCAGCTTTTGCACGTTATTACGGTGTGAAAAATAGTTTGGTAACGGCGGGAAACGGATCTGATGAATTGATTTCCGTACTGATGTCTGCTTTTTTAATGAAAGGAGACCGCGTAATTACCTTCTCTCATGATTTTTCCATGTATCGTTTCTATACTACTATTATAGAAGCGGAGTGTATTGAAATTCCGAAAAATCAAGATCTAACGATTGACGTTGACAATGTGATTAAAACCGCAAACAAAATCGGGGCGAAAATGATTATCTTTTCCAATCCCTGCAATCCTACTTCTTTAGGATTATGCAAAGAGTCCGTGCGTCGTCTGATTTCATCTGTCGATGCTTTGGTGATACTGGATGAAGCCTATATGGATTTTTGGGATCAGTCTTTACTGAATGAGGTTGAGCAATACGATAACTTGATTATTTTACGGACTTGCTCAAAAGCCTTTGGTATGGCGGCAGTACGTCTTGGGTTTGCTGTAGCAAATCAAACTCTTACCAGCATTGTACGTGCTGTTAAAGCTCCGTATAATGTTAATACAGTTACACAGGCATTTGGAGCTACTGTGTTAGCGCAAAAGGAGATGCTTGATAAAGGCGTTGCACAGTTGGTTGAATCCAGAAAAGCGCTATTTGGTGGATTAAAGCAATTGGAGTTGGAGTATCCTAAAAGTTTGTTTTTATTTAATAGTTGTACCAATTTTGTTTTTATTCGTACATTGTATGCGAAAGAAATTTATGAATATATGCTGGAAAACAGTGTTGCAATTCGCTATATGGGCGAGTATTTACGGGTTACCGCAGGTACTGTAGAAGAAAATACCGAAGCAGTGCGGTTGTTTGCACAATTTTTATCTCAGAGGGGAGCGTAATAATATGAGAATTTCTACGCAAATGAGAACTACCAAAGAGACCGATATTGCGCTTACACTGTGTGTTGATGGTGGAGAAGTTCAAATAGATACCGGTATTGGTTTTTTTGATCATATGTTAACCGCCTTTGCAGTACATGGTGGTTTTGGTTTACAGTTAGCAGTAAAGGGTGATTTGCATGTTGATTGTCATCACACGATTGAAGATACAGGTATTGTACTGGGAAAGGCCTTTGATGATGCTTTAAAAGATAAAGGCGGTATTGCACGTTTCGGTCATTTTTATGTACCGATGGATGAGGCGCTGGCATTTTGTACATTGGACATCAGCGGCAGACCGTTTTTGGTATTTAATGCAGAATTTTCAGAAGAAAAAGTTGGCGACTACGATAGCTGTATGACAGAGGAGTTTTTGCGGGCATTTGCCATACATGCAGGTATTACCTTACATATAGCATTAGAATATGGAAAAAACACACATCACTGTATAGAAGCAATTTATAAAGCAGTTGCCCATGCTATGAAAATGGCATGTAAACCAACCGATGGTAAAGTCTTGTCCACAAAAGGCGTACTGTAGCAGAATAGGAGTAAAAATATGATTATTTTTCCGGCAATAGATATAAAAGATGGTACTTGCGTTCGTTTAATAAAAGGAGATTATACTACTGCCCATAAGGTGGCGGAGGACGCAGTAGAAACCGCAAAATCCTTTCAAAGTGCAGGCGTTGATTGGATTCATATGGTAGATCTAGATGGGGCTAAGGATGCAAAGCCTATGAATAGCCGCTTGGTTTTCGACGTACTTGCTAATACCGATTTAAAAGTAGAAATTGGCGGTGGTATACGTAATATGGAAACTATTTCCTTCTATATAGAACGAGGTGTTTCACGTATTATTTTAGGTTCTGTTGCATTACGTAACCCACAATTAGTCAAAGAAGCAGTGGGGCAATATGGGGATAAAATTGCCGTTGGCATTGATGCATTAAATGGAAAGGTAGCTGCAGAAGGTTGGATTGAACAGTCAGAGGTAGATTATATTACTCTTGCTAAAGAAATGGAGTCGGTAGGGGTAAAAACTATTATTTTTACAGATATTTCCCGGGACGGAACATTAACAGGTCCGAATTTTGAGATGTTGGATGCTTTAAACCGTGCGGTTTCTTGTGATATTATTGCCAGCGGCGGCGTTAGTAACTTAAAAGATATTTATGATTTAAAGGCTCTTGCATTGTACGGAGCGATTTGTGGTAAAGCAATTTATACGGGAGATTTGAGTCTGTCTCAAGCTGTATCTGCTGCAAAAGGGGAGCGTATATGAAGCGAATTGTGACGATTAACGGAAACACTGTTACCACAGAGGTATTGGATTCTTTTTTTCAGAAAGGAGCGTTAGTACCGGCAATTGTGCAGGAAAAAGACAGCAAGGATGTTTTAATGTTGGCTTATATGAATCGAGAGTCGTTGCAAAAAACGATTGAAACCGGTTATACATGGTTTTACAGTCGTTCCCGTAAGGAGCTTTGGAATAAAGGAGCAACATCAGGACATTTGCAAAAAGTTATCGGTATATATGGCGACTGTGATGATGATACTTTACTGGTGATGGTAGAGCAAACGGGTGCAGCTTGTCACACAGGTTCTCATACTTGTTTTTTTCATGAAATATGGAAAGCGTAGCAGGTTGTTTTTTAATAGGGGAGAGGTGTATTTATGAGTAGTGATTTAATGAACGAATTGTATCATACTGTTATTGACAGGAGAGCACAAAAGGAAGAGGGCTCTTATACCAACTATCTATTAGATAAAGGGTTGGATAAAATTTTAAAAAAGTGCGGCGAAGAATGTAGTGAGGTGATTATCGCTGCAAAAAACGATGACCAAAATGAGTTGGTTATGGAGATTTCTGATTTATTGTATCATATAACGGTTTTAATGGTACATCAAGGTGTTACAGTAGAAAAAATACATACAGAAATGGAAAAACGCAGTTTAAAGTCCAATAACTTAAAGCAATTCCATTCAGTAGATAAAAACAGTTGATTTATAAAATGAGAACACATGAATGTTTTTGCATTCATGTGTTCTCATTATGTCTTTATTTGCAGATATTGTTTAAGGAAATTGGAGGAAATCCTTTAAGAACCAAATGTCTTTTATGGTAAATTCCTGATGGTTTAAATACTCTAATATACCGGCGGGGGTTTGAAAAGAAAACCGCAGTTTATAAGAGTATAGTGCTTGAAAAGGATATCTATTGGTTTTATTGAGTTGGTTAGTACCATATTTACCATCACCTGCAAGAGGATGACCGATGGACGCCATATGGGCACGGATTTGATGCGTTCTGCCAGTTAGCAGTTTAATTTTTAGCAAACTGTAATTTTGTTTTTCTTCTATGACCTGATAATGGGTTAAAATACTCTTAGTATATGCATTGGATTTTTTAGAAATGTAAACGCGTTTTTGGCTTTCGTTTTTTTCTAAATATCCTTTCAGCGTATCTTGTATTTTAGGCATTTTGCCGTGTACCACACAAAGGTAATATTTATCTAATTCACGTTTTTTCACTTTTTCGTTCAGAATACGCAGCGTGTCCGCATTTTTAGCAGCCATAACAATACCTCCGGTGTTGCGGTCAATACGGTTAATCAGCGCTGGTGCAAATGACAGTTCATTTGACGGTTTATATTCGCCTTTGTTATACAGATAGTGTTGAATACGTGCAATTAGAGAATCAAAATGGCAGTTTTCATCAGGATGTACTATTAAACCGGGTTTTTTGTCTAATAGTATTAGGTTTTCGTCCTCATATACAATATTCAGTTTGACAGGTGCTTTCAAAAAATCATAAGTCTGCTCTGCATCTGTGAAAAAATCATCTTTTAAATATAGGGTGAGTATATCACCAATTTGTAGATGTGTGGAATTTTCACATCGTTTTCCATTGCATTTAATATCTTTTTTTCGTATGCTTTTATATAACATGGACTTTGGCAGATTGGGAAAAGATTTTATTAAGAATTTATCTAAACGTTGTCCGGCATCATTAGTACCGATTGTTATTGTTTTCAAATTCATCACCACGAAAGATTATACTTTGTATATATGTTGGTTTCAAGTTATTTGCATAGGATAAGCAGATACAATTTAGAAATATCAGTTTTCATATGAATGATAGGGTTTAATGTTATGACACAGAGAAAGGAGCGGTTATCTTTGTCGAAGCAGTCTAAAGAAGAACTAGTTGATAAAACTGTAGAAAAGCAAAAGAAAGAAGAAAATCGTTCCATACATAAAGGCCATAGGGAACGGGTAAAACAGAAATTTTTAAAGCATTCGCTAGACGTGTTTGACGAACATCAAATTTTGGAGATGCTTTTGTTTTACGGATTACCGAGAGCAGATACGAATCCCATCGCACATGAATTACTCAATCGTTTTGGATCTATCATAGATGTTTGCGATGCACCGTTAGAAGAACTGATAAAGATAAAGGGGATCACACAAAATGTTGCGGTTCTATTAAAATTTATTCCTCAATTTAGTCGTTACTATGCTAATCGCCAAGCAGAGACACAAAGTCGTGTTTATGATACAGAGTCTGCTTACAATTTAATCAAGCCGCAATTTATTGGTAAGAAAGATGAAAATGTAGTACTAATTTTGTTAGATAGCAAAGGGCGCGTGTTGTATTGCGATGTAATTTCAGAGGGAAACATTAATACAGTGCCGCTGTATATACGTAAGATTATTACATTGGCATCTGCGTATAATGCAGCCGGGGCTATTATTGCTCATAATCATCCCAGTGGATCTGTAATGCCATCTCCAGGCGATATTGCAGCCACCAAAAAATTATTTGCAGCCTTTGAAACGATCGATGTATCATTACACGATCACATTATTTATGCATATCCTGATACATTCTCAATGAAAGACAGTGGTTTATTGGAGCACATTTTACCGGAACAATATAGTGAAATTCAAACAAATTTTTCATACAATGAGCAAGAGATACATCAGAACGAGCAGAATCATATTGAAGAAATCAGTTAGTTAGTATTGTTAGCTGGTGCACAATAACATCTAAAAGTAATATAAAAATATATGAAAAAAGGCTTCTAATAAACGGAAGCCTTTTTATTTTGATTACAGAATAATTATTTTCCGAATTTTTGATTGTAAGTTGTTATACAGTTTGAAATAATTTCAACTGCTGCATCTCTTCCATTCACTTCTTCAATTGCCGTGACTTTATGCTCAAGTTCTTTATATACAGAAAAAAAGTGAGACATTTCATCAAAAATATGTTTAGGTAATTCGCTAATATCCTTATAGGTGTTATACATAGGGTCGTTAAATGGAATTGCAATAATTTTTTCATCTTTTTCACCGTTATCTATCATACGAATCACACCGATTGGGTAACAACGTACCAAAGCAAGCGGTACAATTTGCTCGGAGCAAAGAACCAAAACATCAAGGGGGTCACCGTCATCGGCATAGGTGCGTGGAATAAAACCGTAACTTGCAGGGTAATGCGTTGATGTATAAAGAATGCGATCCAACTTTAAAAATCCGGTTTCTTTATCTAGTTCATATTTGGTTTTTCCGCCTTTAGTAATTTCAATTACTGCTTCAAAATCATCTGTTTTTACTCTTTCAGGTGAAAGATCGTGCCATATATTCATGATAAAAAATGCCTCCAAAAGTTTGTGTTCATATTTTATTACTGCCCAATTCTACCATATTTTTATGCAAACATCAACTATTATTGAAATCTTGTTAATTTTCTGGTCACTTTTGCTGTTTCTTTGCATATTAATTACACACGGAGGTGTATCTTTTATGAAATGCAGTATTGCTGATATGAAAAATAAAGAAGTTATCAATTTACAGGATGGTACACGCTTAGGATTTGTAGGAGATGTAGAATTTGATACGGAAACCGCTAAATTAGTTGCTATCATTATTTATGGCAGAAGCAGATTATTCGGATTGCTTGGCAGAACCGATGATATTACAGTCCTATGGGAGAGTATAGATGTTATAGGCGAAGAAACCATTTTGGTAAACCATATGGTTTATGCTGCACCGCCAAGACGAAGACAAAGCCTATGGAATCAATTTTTTGGAATATGAGAAATAATTAAAAACCTAAAAATTTACTTGCAATTCTATATTTTTCATGATATAATAATGCGGTTCAATAAAACACACGCTATGGTATGACAGCTGGTGCCTGCATCATGTAGGTGAATCTGGATGAAGCTGTAGCGGAGGTATAACCAAGGAGGATTTTAATATGGCAGTAGTATCAATGAAGCAACTTTTGGAGGCAGGTGTACATTTTGGGCACCAAACCAGAAGGTGGAATCCTAAAATGGCTCGCTACATTTTTACAGAGCGCAACGGTATTTATATTATTGATTTGCAAAAAACAGTTAAAAAGTTAGAAGAGGCTTACAATTTTGTACGCAATATTTCTGTTGAAGGTAAGCCAGTATTGTTTGTTGGTACAAAAAAACAAGCGCAGGATTCAGTAAAAGAAGAGGCAGAGCGTGCAGGCGCTTATTTTGTAAATGCAAGATGGTTGGGCGGCATGATGACAAACTTTAGCACAATTCGCCGCAGAGTAAGTCGTTTACAGCAGCTGAAAGCTATGGAGACCGACGGTACTTTTGAATTACTTCCTAAAAAAGAAGTAATTAAGCTACGTCTTGAAATTGAAAAATTAGAGAAATTCTTAGGTGGAATTAAAGATATGAAGCAATTGCCTGGTGCATTGTTCATCGTTGACCCACGTAAAGAGAGAATTGCCGTTGCAGAAGCAAAAAAATTAGGTATTCCGATTGTGGCTATTGTAGATACCAACTGTGATCCGGATGAAATTGATTATGTGATTCCAGGTAATGATGATGCAATCCGGGCTGTAAAACTGATTTCTGCGACTATGGCAAATGCAATTATTGAAGGCCAAGAGGGTCAAATGGGAGCAGCCGCTGCAGAGCAGAGCACAGAAGAACAGCAGGAAGCTGCTAAATAAATTGCAGATGCCAAATATCCGTCTTATGCGACGGATATTTTTTGAATAAAATTTAGTACAACCTATCTATATAAGAATGATGAAATAAATCGGGGGTAATGAAAATGGCTTTTACAGCAAAAGATGTTGCACAATTACGTGAAAAAACAGGTTGCGGTATGATGGACTGTAAGAAAGCTCTTACAGAATCAAACGGAGATATGGATGCGGCTATTGACTTTTTAAGAGAAAAAGGGTTGGCTGCAGCGGCCAAAAAATCCGGACGTATTGCTGCCGAAGGTATTGCATATGCAGCTGCAAATGAAGCCGGTAATGTAGGCGTTGTTATTGAAGTGAATGCTGAAACCGACTTTGTGGCCAAAAATGATGAATTTATCAACTTTGTCAAGACATGTGCTCAGACCGTTATTGATCAAAATCCAGCTGATGTTGATGCTCTTTTAGCTTGTAAGGCTGCAGGTTTTGAACAAACAATTGCGGAAATACTGCAAGAAAAAATTCTGACAATTGGAGAGAATATTAAAGTGCGCCGTTTTGTTCGTAATGAAGGGGCTGTTATCACTTATATTCACGGTGGTGGACGTATAGGTGTTATGGTGAATTTTGATATCACTTCTGCAATTTCTGAAAAACCTGCATTTGTTGAGTATGCAAAAAATATTGCCATGCAGGTTGCTGCTATTGTGCCAAACTATGTAGATGAATCTGAAGTTCCTGCTTCGGTAGTCGAGCATGAAAGGAAAATTCTAACAGAGCAGGTAGTGGATTCTGGTAAACCTGCAAATGTTGCAGAGAAAATTGTGGAGGGCAGATTGAAAAAATTCTTTAAGGAAATTTGTTTGGTAGATCAGCCTTATGTAAAAGACGGTGATTTGACTGTTCAGCAATATACAGATGCGACTGCAAAAGAGTTAGGCGGCACTATTAAAATTAAAAGTTTTGTTCGCTTTGAAAAAGGCGAGGGTATTGAAAAACGTGAAGACAATTTTGCAGATGAAGTGGCTAATATGGTTAAATAACCAAATATATTTATTTTTATGTTTGCATAAGATTTTAAATAAATTGAATACTGTATAAAAATATCCGGTTCTTTATAGTAAAGAACCGGATATTTTTATACAGTATATTTGTTTGCAGATACTTCTTTCTCCGCATATTTATATTTCTCAACAATCAAATTGGCGCAGCGATAAATATCACCGCCGCCTAACGTAATGATTAAATCTCCAGGTTTGGCTTGGTCAATCACATAATCACTAATCTCATCAAAAGATTTCATACAGATGCTATTTGGTATTTTAGCGCATAAATCCTCTGCAAAAATATTATAAGTGTTAATTTCTCTTACCGCTAGGATATCTGTTAGTATAACTTGATCAGGAATAGACAAGGCTTTTGCAAAGTCTTCTAATAGTAAAAAGGTTCTAGAATAGGTGTGAGGTTGGAAAATTGCCCACACTTTCCGAAATCCCATATTCATAGCGGCTGTTAATGTTGCTCTTAACTCGGTAGGATGATGTGCAAAATCATCTGCGACTACAATTTGGTTAAAGATGCCTAAACGCTCAAATCTTCTGTGTACACCTGTAAAACCATATAATCCTTTGGCAATATCAGCACCGGAAACACCAAAATAATCTGCAATTGCTGTTGCTGCCAATGCGTTCATAATATTATGTTTACCCGGTATGGACAATCGAATCTTTGCAATAAGTTTATCATGTTTTAATACCATAAAATTTTCAAAAGAGTTTGCTTCGTCCTGAATATTTGCAGCAACATAATCGTTGTCAGGATTTATACCGAAAGTTAGTATTTCTACACCTTCAATGCCTGCAATTGCCTGTTTTACATTAGCGTCGTCACCGTTTACAACGAGTGTGCGGCTTGTTTTTTTAGAAAATTTATGAAACGACTGAATAATATTTTCCAGAGAACCAAAATACTCAAGATGGTCTGCATCAATATTAGTGATTACAGAAACGGCAGGGTTTAATTGTAAAAAAGTGTCAACGTACTCACATGCTTCGCATACCATAATGTTGGACTTACCTGCACGGCCGTTGCTGCCGATAATCGGTAGTTTTCCTCCGATAATGGCTGAAGGATCCTTGCCTGCACTTAATAAAAGATGGGTAATCATACCGGTTGTAGTTGTTTTTCCATGTGTACCTGCAACTGCAATGGCATCTTTGTAGTACTTGGTGATAGCACCGAGCATTATTGCACGCTCTAAAGTTGGTATACCGCTTTTTAAAGCGGCTGCCAATTCGGGATTATTTTTTTTCACAGCTGCTGTGTAGACAATCAAATCAGCACCTTTAATGTTTTCAGCTTTTTGTCCAATAGTAACAGGTATGTTATATGAGCGTATTTTTTGTATGGTTTCGGATTCGTTGATATCTGAACCGGTAATATAATATCCTCTGTGATGTAAAATTTCTGCGATAGGACACATGCCGGATCCGCCTATGCCAATAAAATGGATATGTTTCACTGTATTTAAAAGATTTTGATATTCCATACAACATGGCTCCTTATAAAGTTCATTTAAATTCTATGTTTAACTTTACCAAAAGATAAAATCTTTATTCTCTATATTATATTGCTTTATTCTCACAATGGAAACTAATTTTTTATATCATATATCTTCAATTATTTTGTTATCACATTTGGTTTATTATGAAATTATTATAACATATTTTGTGTGTCTGACCAACCCTTAACGCACAATATTATAATATTTCCATAGTATATATTAATCAGGTGTACTACGGGGGTTGTTTTATGATAGAGATGAATCGTTTTGGCGTTCTGGGCGGTGACAAAAGACAAATTTTTTTGGCGCAATCTATTGCTTCAGACGGCTACCAGGTTTATGCCTGCGGGTTTGATGAAGACGTGGAGATGAAACAAGTTGTTAAAGTGTCATTTCGTGAATTGAGCGATACATGCGGATTAATTATACTTCCGTTACCTGTTACACAAGACGGTAAGTATTTAAATATGCCTTTTAGTAAGCAAAAATTTTTATTAGATGATGAGTTTGCAGAAAAAATGCTCCATAAACAGGTGTTTGGAGGTGCATTGCACCGTTTATACCCTACCAGTTCCATATGGAGTAAAATTGCAACATATGATTATTCACAACGGGAAGAGTTTGCGGTACAAAATGCAGTTCCTACTGCAGAGGGTGCAATTATGATTGCAATGGAGCTGAGTGCAGGAACAATTAACGGGGCTAACTGCTTGATTACCGGATATGGGCGCATTGGTAAAGTTTTAAGCCAAATGTTGAGCGGATTAGGTGCAGTTGTAACTGTTAGCACAAGGAAACCTGAAGATATAGCATGGATTAAAGCAAATGGCTATAAGGCAGTACCTATATCAAAATTGGCAGAGAATTCAGTAAAATATGATTTTGTATTTAATACAGTACCAACAATTATTTTTACTAGAAAAATTTTATCTAAACAAGCTAGAGATACTTTATTTATAGAGTTAGCATCTACACCTGGTGGCTTTGATAAAGAGGCTGCTGTTAAATTAGGGTTAAAAATTATACCTGCACCATCTTTACCGGGTAAAGTAGCGCCAAAAACAGCCGGCAATATTATTAAAGACACGATTTACAATATTATGGAGGAGTGAGCAGTGTGAGTAATTTTACCTTTGGCTATGCAATGTGCGGTTCATTTTGCACGTTAAGGCAATCCATAGATCAGATGAAAAAAATAGTGGCTGATGGTTATCATGTTGTGCCGATTATGTCCCCAATGTCTTATACAACGGATACTCGTTTTGGTAAAGCAAAAGATTTTATTGATGAAATTGAACAGATATGTGGCAGAAAAATTATACACACGATTGTGGGAGCAGAGCCAATTGGACCCAAAAAAATGGTAGATGTTATGATTGTTTGTCCATGTACAGGCAATACACTGGCCAAATTAGCTAATTCGATTACAGATACTGCGGTTACAATGGCTGTAAAGTCTCATCTAAGAAATGGTGGTCCGGTAGTATTGGCAATTGCAACTAACGACGCATTATCTGGATCTGCAAAAAATATAGGGCAAGTGGCAAATTATAAAAATATATATTTTGTACCGATGAAGCAAGACGATCCGGAAAAGAAACCCACTTCGATAATTGCTGATTTTAATTATGTACTTCCTGCGGCTCTTGAATCTTTAGAAGGTAAGCAGTTGCAGCCGATTTTTTTATAAAAATTGTAAAAGTCCATTTGATGCAGTATTGATACAATATTGTCAAAATAAGTAGCTGATCCACTTTTTCATAACAACTATTTATGTCAATAGTTGTTATACATAAAAACAAGACAACCCATTTTATCAAAACTTAATTGTATATTTGAATGAATCGGACAATGCAAGATATAAGAACAATAATAGCGAACAATAAAATAGGACAACCAGAAAAAGCTTCTTGTAAGAATCCACCATTTTATGGTATGATAGTGAACAACAAGAATGGAAGTGACAATATATGAAATACTGTTCTAAATGCCATAAATTATTGCAGGACAATACAGTGTGCTCTAACTGTCAAGAACCGTTGACAGAACCAAAGTCAGAGGATTTGGTATTACTTATAGCTGCTATGTATGAAGAATCCGACGAAATTATAAACGCATTTGCTGCAAAAGGTATTTATTTGAATCGTCAGCCTGCAATTGAAAAAGGCGTTTTTGAGCTTTTTGTGCGATATGATGATTGGGAACAAGCAAAAGAGATACTAAAAATTATATTAAAGGATATAGAAAAACATAGACCTAGCGAATATGCTAATATGGAGTTATCCCTTAAAGAGCAGAAATTGGGTTTAAGCAATAAAAAGAAATGGCTGCTGCGTATAGCAGCCGCCATTATGTTTGGATTATTGATATGGGGGGTAATAACCCTTACCGATTTTGGAATCAATTCTATAAAAGGATTGTTTTCATAATTTTACAATAAAAAATACTATTAGTTCTATTTGAAATCGAATATATATATATGTGTGCACAGACTATAAATCAGAATAAGTGGATTGATGTTTTAACACTTATTCGCACCTAAATTATAGTACTACATTATAGGCAATATAATTTACAATTACTTTAAAAAAAGAGGTTTAAGCCTCTTTTTTTACTTTTTACCGGACTTTTTACAGAAAATAAGGGTAAAATATAATTGATATTATAATTTAGTAATATTGTAAAAATATAATTAATTGTAAATTCCTTGTATATTAAAATGCTAAAAATTGATTTGTAATTTATTTTATGTTATAATTACAATAATTTTATTTACTGAAAATACGGAGACGGGAGTTGAATATAAATGACTGAAATTGGTCAGCGCATAGTATGCAGCGGTGTTGATTTTCAAAGTATACAGGATATAAGATTTAAAACGATGAGAATCTCTGTAAATTTTATGTTGCCAATCAATCGGAATGATGTATCGGCATATGCTGTTTTACCGGCTATGCTTTGCCGTGCAAGTAAGCAATATCCAGATTATACAAAGCTTAGCCAGAGGCTTTCAGAGCTATATGGCGCAAGTCTAAAAGCGGATGTACAAAAATTAGGCGATACTCTCCTTTTAAGTATTTGGACTGTGGGGTTAGCGGACAAGTTTACTCTATATGGCGAGTCTGTTTCTAAAGAATTAGCAGAACTGTTGTGTAATATTATATTTGAACCGCCTTTTGAAAATGGTACGTTTCGTCAGAATGATTTTAGACAGGAGATTCGTCAAACTGTTGAGATGATAGACTCAGAGTTTAATGATAAACGCATTTATGCTAAGCATCGCTGTGAGGAAATTATGTGCTGTAATGAACCTTACGGTATTCCTCGTTTCGGCTCAAAAGATTCGGTGCGAAAGCTGCAGCCGGATGACTTAAAAGAAGCATGGCAGCGTCTAATTACCCATGCACGTATTCGTATTATGACGCTGGGCAACTGTAATCCCGATTTGGTTTTCCATGATTTTCAACAAGCATTTGTAAAGGTAGGCCGCAGCCAAACAGTAACTTGTGCAACCAATGTTATAACTGAAGTTGCGGAGATAAAAGAGGTTAGTGAACCTTTGGAAGTGGCACAATCTAAATTGGTTATGGGCTTTAGAACCCAAATTGCCGCACCCCAAAAAGAAATGTCTGCAGTTAGGCTTATGACTGCCATGTTTGGTGGTACACCTCATTCTAAGCTCTTTTTAAATGTACGCGAAAAATTGAGTTTATGCTATTACTGTACTGCTCGGTATAATCGTCATAAGGGTATTTTATTGGTAGAAAGCGGAGTTGAAACAAAAAATATTGAAGCGGCAAAAAAAGAAATTTTGCACCAATTGGATGAAATGCGGCAAGGGAATTTTACTGATGAAGAGATAACATCAGCTAAATTAAGTCTTTGTAATAATTTCCGTACTGCCAGCGATTATCTGGGCGCTACCGAAAGTTGGTATTTGACACAAATTTTTATGCCTGATACTCAGACACCGGAGCAAGCAGCCGAAGAAATTAATCAAGTAACGCGTGAAGAGATTATTTATGCTGCAAATCAAGTTACTTTAGATACGGTTTATCGTTTAGTCGGAACAGAGGAGGAATAACTAAATGTCTTTGCATGCGATTACAGGAAAACGTGTAGGTGACACTTACTATGAAGTGAATCATTCATCCGGTTTAAAAATATATATTTATCCAAAAGAGAACAGTCATTCTACTTATGCAATCTTTGGTACCAGATATGGCTCTATTGATAATCAATTTCGCCGTTCGGATGAGCCAAATGTCCAAACTGTACCAGAGGGTATCGCTCATTTTTTAGAGCACAAGCTGTTTGAAAGCGAAGACGGCGATGCTTTTGCACGTTATGCTAAAACAGGTGCATCGGCAAATGCGTATACTTCTTTTGACATGACCTGCTATTTGTTTTCCTGTGCCGAACATGTTAAGGAGTCTTTGGAAATATTGCTGGATTTTGTGCAGTCACCTTATTTTACAGAACAAACTGTGCAAAAAGAGCAGGGTATTATTGGTCAAGAAATCCGTATGTATGATGATGACCCGCAATGGCGTGTTATGTTTAATCTGTTGGGGGCGCTTTATCACACGCATCCTGTGAAAGTTGATATTGCAGGTACAGTTGAAAGTATTTCTCATATTACACCGGAATTGCTATATCGGTGCTATCATACTTTTTATGATCTGCATAATATGGCGCTTTGTATAGCGGGAAATATAGAACCGGAAGCTGTTTTAAAATTGGTTGATCAATATTGTAAACCGGCAGAACCTTTTACAGTTGAGCGTGTGTTTGCAGAGGAACCGAGAGCTATTGTTAAAAAGAAAGTAACGCAGGCATTATCAGTTATGACGCCTTTATTCCAGTTTGGATTTAAAGAAGAAGCGGGTAATGACAGAAGAAGCGTAAAAGAATTGGTATGTGCGGAATTATTATTGGAAATTGTAGCTTCTGAAGCATCGCCGTTATTTCGTGAGTTGCAAGAGGCGGAGTTAATTAATGAATCTTCCTTTCAATATGAGTTTTTTGAGGGTCCAGGTTATGCAAGTATAATTTTTGCAGGGGAATCAAAGAATCCTGATGCGGTAGCAGACCGCATTATAAAAGAGGTAAATCGTTTACGAAAAGAAGGTATTCCCAAAGAGGATTTTGAGCGTGCGCAAAAAGCGGTTTACGGTCGTAATGTGGCCGCTCTCAATAGTACGGAAACCATTGCAAATTGCCTGATTTCTATGTTTTTTTCAAATCGTGAATTATTTTCCTATATTGATGCATTGGCAGAAGTTACTTTAGAGGAAATAACAGCATGTTTGAAAACACATATGCTGGAAGAATACGCAGCCCTTTCTGTTATTGAGCCGATTGCTCCTATGGAGGATGCAAAATAATGAATCATGTTGAATTTCCTGGTTTGGGCTGGAGTTTTGATATAAAGACTACTGTATTTTCCATTGGATCTTTTCAGGTCAAGTGGTATGGATTATTGATAGCAGTTGGTTTCTTATTGGCAGTTGTTTACGCTATGCTTATGTGTAAAAAAATGAATATTAATCGCAGTCGTTTACTGGATACGGTTATTGTAGGCTTAATTGCTGGTATTATAGGCGCGCGTCTTTATTATGTAATTTTTTATCCTGGAGATAAATTTTTAAAAGATCCCATTAGTATTTTTTATATTCATGAGGGCGGAATTGGTATTTATGGCGGCATTATAGGCGCATTGCTAATTGGTGCTATCTTTGCCAAATTTCGAAAATTAAATGTATATGCCACTCTTGATATTGCTGTTTTGGGTTTTTTAATTGGTCAGGCTATTGGGCGCTGGGGAAATTTTGTTAATCAAGAAGCTTTTGGCGGACCGACTTCTATGCCATGGGGAATGATCAGTGAAAATACACTGGCTATATCGCCGGATCCTGTACATCCATGCTTTTTTTATGAATCTTTGTGGTGTGTTCTGGGATTTATTTTACTCCATATTTTTACAACAAAATTTCGCCGTTATGACGGACAAACTTTTTTGCTGTATATCATATGGTATGGTACAGGACGCTTTTTTATTGAAGCAACCAGAACAGATAGTTTATACGTACCGTTTTTACCAATTAAAATTTCTCAGCTAGTTGCAGTAGTATCTGTATTGGTAGGTATTGCATTGTTAATTGTGTTTCGTAATCGTAAATTTTTGATTGGCTGTGGTTCAAAAACAATAATGGCGCTTAATACGGAGCAGATTGCAAATATGGAAGGCGTAGCGCTGTATGAAGTATCCGAGAGAAAAGAGAAAAAATTTAAACATATCAAAAATTCAGAGAGATACGAAACACAAAAAGAGGAAAAATCGGATTTGTTAGAGCAGAAAACGGATGATAACAGCGGTTTAGCAGATAATTCCTGCCATGTGGTTTTTTCTGAATCTCTTAACAAAAATATAGCACAGGCAGAGCATGATGATATTAGAAACATGACAAATAAAAACAAGGTAGAAGAACATCTGGTAAACAGTGATAATGATGATAAGAATAAAGGAGACCATTAAAATGGCAGCAATTATAAACGGCAAAGATGTGGCGGCAAAAATCAGAGAAGAAGTTGCTGCTGATGTTAAAAAACTGGAACAACAGGGAATTACACCCGGATTGGCAGTTGTGATTGTAGGAGATGATCCAGCTTCTAAAACTTATGTAAAAAATAAAAAGCTTGCATGTGAAGCGGTAGGTATTTATTCAGAAGAATATGCATTGCCGGCAAATGCAACACAAGAAGAGTTACTTACTTTAGTGCATCAATTAAATAAAAAACAAGATATTGATGGAATTTTGGTACAGTCTCCTCTGCCAGATGGATTTAATGAGCAGCTGGTCATTGAAAATATTAATCCACAAAAAGATGTAGATGCATTTCATCCTGTCAATGTTGGGCGTATTATGATCGGCGATTATAGTTTTTTGCCTTGCACACCGGCAGGAGTTATTGAGTTGATTCATGCAGCGGGTGTAGAGATTCAAGGTAAACGCTGTGTTGTAATTGGACGCAGCAATATTGTGGGTAAACCTATGGCGATGCTTTTGCTGCATGAGCATGGTACGGTTACAGTTTGTCACAGTCGGACGGAACATCTTGCTCAAATTTGCAGTCAGGCCGATATTTTGGTTGCAGCGGTGGGAAAAGCTAAATTTGTAAAAGAAGACATGGTGAAAGAAGGTGCTGTAGTTATTGACGTTGGTATGAACCGTGATGAGAATGGTAAGCTGTGCGGCGATGTTGATTTTAATTCTGTTGAAAAAAAAGTATCTTTTATAACACCGGTACCGGGTGGTGTTGGTCCTATGACGATTGCAATGTTGCTGAAAAATACAGTAACAGCAGCAAAGCACCAGGCCGGAATTGTTGACTAGTATTAGCAATAACTGAATGAGGTATGGAAAATGGATTACCTTTTAAATATGATTCATAAACCAGAAGATCTGCGCAAAATCCCGGTGCGTAAGCTACCGTTGCTTTGTGAAGAAATTCGGGAGAAAATTATCAATACTGTTTCGGATAACGGTGGTCATCTTGCTTCAAATCTTGGTGTTGTAGAGCTAACCGTTGCGCTTCACCGTGTATTTAATGTTCCCAATGATGCGATTGTTTGGGATGTAGGACATCAGTCTTATGCACATAAAATTTTAACCGGAAGAAAAGATTTGATTGGCACATTAAGAACAAAGGGTGGTATTTCTGGTTATCCTAAGCGTTCTGAAAGTCCATATGATTTATTTAATGTGGGGCACAGTAGCACCTCTGTTTCTGCGGCGTTAGGGATTGCACAGGCAAAACGTATGAATCACAGAGATGATTATGTGATTGCGGTAATTGGCGACGGCGCTTTAACTGGAGGTATGGCATATGAGGGACTAAACAATGCCGGTCGATATACACGTAATTGTTACAGACATTTTATTGTCATTTTAAATGACAATAAAATGTCTATTTCGAGGAATGTAGGCTCTATGTCACGCTATCTGACCAGTATTCGGACAGAGCCGTCGTACTTACAAGCAAAAGGCAATATAGAGAAGGTTTTGGATTGTCTGCCGGTTATTGGTTCTCCAATGTATCGGGTAGTAAAAAAATCAAAGAAGGTTATTAAGCAAATGCTGTATAACACTACCATTTTTGAAGATATGGGATTTGCTTACTATGGTCCGTTTGACGGACATAATATTGAGAATTTAATTCATGTTTTAAATAATGCCAAGTGTATGCATCAACCGGTATTGCTTCATATGGTGACCGATAAAGGGAAAGGATATTCATTTGCAGAAAAAAATCCAGATGCGTTTCACGGGGTTTCAAAATTTAATATTGCAACAGGTCAAGGTTCGGTTTCGTCAGGTGATTCATTCTCTAATGTATTTGGAGATCATATATGTAAGCTAGCGGAACAAAATGAGAAAATTTGCGCCATTACTGCTGCTATGCAAACTGGTACGGCTTTATATCAATTTGGTAAACGGTTTCCAAAACGCTTTTTTGATGTGGGAATTGCCGAGCAGCATGCAGTTTGTTTTGCGGGCGGTCTTGCAACTGGAGGTTCACTGCCGGTATTTGCCGTATATTCTACCTTTTTACAACGCGGTTATGATCAAATTATTCATGATGTAGCAATTCAAGGGGTTAAAGTAATTTTTGCAATTGATCGTGCAGGTATTGTGGGAGAAGACGGAGAAACTCATCAAGGAGTATTTGACGTTGCTTTTTTAAGGACAGTACCCCGTATGACTATATATTCACCAGCTTATTATGAAGAATTACGTCTGGCTTTGGATATGGCTGTCAATGATTATGAGAGTGCGATTGCTGTCCGCTATCCAAGGGGAAAAGAAGCTTATCGTCCGGATGATTTTATGATTACCGGAAATCCGTACGACTATTACGGAGAACAGAATGCGGATATTATCATTGTTACTTATGGACGTATTTTTTCAAATGCGTGTCTGGCTTTAGAGAAATTAAAAAAACTTAAAATTTCGATCGGTATTATTAAGTTAAACCGTATAATGCCAATAGATACAGATGCGGTACAAAAAGCAGCTTTAGCAAAATATCTTTTCTTTTTTGAAGAGGGTATTTTACAGGGAGGCCTGTCTGAACATTTTAACTTTTTGTTACATGATACATCCTTTAACGGAAAGTATCATGTAACTGCTATAGATAACCAATTTGTAAAACATGCTACCGTGCAAGAAGCATTGCAAATGTTAAAGCTTGATGCAGATAGTATGGTAGAAACCATTGTATCGGAGTGCGGATTTTGAGTGAAAAAAAAAGATTAGATTGCCTGCTGTTTGATTTAGGATTAACAGAAAGCCGTGAAAAAGCCAAAACATTGATTATGATGGGGCAGGTTTATGTTGAAAATCAAAAGTCAGACAAGCCGGGAACGCCCGTACCTGTTGATGCTAAAATTGAGGTGCGGGGAGGAGGCTTACCTTATGTTAGCCGAGGTGGCTTGAAGCTTGAAAAAGCAATGGAAACCTTTGGAATCATGTTACAGAATAAAATTTGCATAGATATTGGTGCCTCTACTGGCGGTTTTACAGATTGCATGCTACAAAATGGCGCTTCAAAGGTATATGCGATTGACGTTGGGTACGGACAGTTAGCTTGGAAATTGCGAACGCATCCCAAAGTTGTTAATTTAGAGCGGACCAATGTACGTCATATTACCAAAGAACAGATTCCAGAAATGATTCATTTTGCGAGTGTAGATGTTTCTTTTATTTCTTTAACGCTAGTATTGCCTGTAGCGTACCGTTTTTTACAGGATGATGGCGAAATGGTGTGTTTGATTAAACCGCAATTTGAGGCAGGTAAAGAGAATGTTGGGAAAAAAGGCGTTGTACGTGATCCGGCTGTACATTGTCAGGTGATTGAAAAAATACGTAGCTTTGTGCTGAAAAATGGATTTTCTGTTGTCAATATGACCTTTTCACCAGTAAAGGGACCGGAAGGAAATATTGAATATTTAATTTATCTTCGTAAATCAGAGCATCCTCAGGAGCTGAAAGTGGTTTCAGTTACAGCATTAGTTGCACAGTCCCATCATCAATTAAACGGCGGTGAGTCTAATGAAAATCGCAATTATACCAAATTTGAGTAAAACAGATGCATGTAAGTACACCTTACAGGTTATTAAAATTTTGCATGACTTGAATGCACAGCTTTTTATGGATATAGATATGAAACAGGAATTTGCACATCAACCTGTTTCCTTTTATCATAATTTTGAAGAACTAATAAAAAGCTGTAATATTGTGCTGGTAGTTGGAGGAGATGGCACAATTATTCATGCCTCTAAATATGCCTGTGCTTTTCATAAACCAATGCTCGGCATTAATGTTGGCAGACTTGGCTATATGGCTGGCTTGGAAATTAATGAGCTTGATAATCTCAAGTTATTGATAAACGGTCAATACACTATAGAAGAGCGTATGATGATGGAGGTTTCATTTTATAAAGGCGGAAAAAAGCAAATCTACCAGGTGCTCAATGATGCTGTTATTGCACGCGGTTCTTTATCGCATATTTTAGATTTGAAAGTCTCCTATCAAAATGAAACAGTTTGTGAATATCGTGCTGACGGTTTAATTATATGTACGCCCACAGGTTCTACTGCATATTCCTTTGCGGCAGGAGGTCCTGTAATGGACCCCACAATGGAGGGAATTGTGCTTACTCCCATTTGCCCTCACTCTGTATTTGGTCGTACCGTTGTTTTCAGCGGAGATACAGAACTTTCTTTTTCGGCAGCTTCGAGATATAATAGTGATATTATTTTAACGCTAGACGGGGATTATGTAGCGAATATTGAGGAAAATGAAGTTATTCAAATGAAACAGTCTGTTATGACCACTAAACTAATTAAACTCAAACATCGTAATTTTTATGCGGTTGCAAGGGAGAAATTAGGGGGAAAGGAGTACCTGCAATGAAAACAAAACGACAAGCAAAATTGTTAGAACTGATCAATACAATTGATATTTATACGCAGGAAGAACTGATTAGACATTTACAATCTGCCGGTTTTGATGTAACGCAGGCAACTGTTTCAAGAGATATTAAAGATTTGCGTCTTGTGAAGATGTTATCTGATAATGGAAAATATAAATATGCTGCAGGTAAGCAACCGATGAAGTCTGTCTCTGCTGCATTTGATTCACTCCTAATAGATGCCATTGAATCAGTAGAACCGGCTATGAATATGGTTGCGGTTAAATGTATGCCGGGTATGGCGCAGGCGATTTGTGTTTCACTGGAATCTTTATATTTGTCAGGAATTGTTGGTACGTTAGCCGGTGATGATACCATTTTTATTCTTTGTAAAGATATTTCAATAGCAAATCAAGTAACTGTTCAAATTAAGAATTTTATGCACGGGTAGGTGAAGGCTGTGCTTTCTCAGTTATATATTGAAAATATTGCAGTGATTGAAAAGGCTACGATTGATTTTCATAAAGGCTTGAATGTATTAACAGGTGAAACCGGAGCGGGAAAATCTATAATTATTGGTTCTATGCACGGAATTTTAGGAGAGCGTACTTCACGGGATATGATTCGTAGCGGCGCCAATTCAGCATTTGTCAGCGGATTATTTACTGATTTAACAGAAAGCGTAAAGGAAAAATTGAATCAACTGGGCTTTGAGGCTGAAGAGGATGGTTCTATTTTAATACAGAGAACCATTCAGGCAGAGGGGAAAAGTACTTGCCGAATTAATGGACGTCCTGCCGCAGTTTCGGTATTGAAAGAGCTGGGAAAAACTTTGATGAATATTCATGGGCAACATGAAAGTTATCATTTGCTTTCTCCAGAGTTACACATTCATTATATAGATAAGATGGGGAATTTAGATGCGCTAGCAGAAGAATATCGAAGCGTGTACAAGGAACTGAAAAGCCTACAGGCAGCCATAGGAGAACAAGCTGCAAATGAGGCAGAAAAACTGCGCCGTATTGATTTGCTGACTTACCAGATTGATGAATTAGAGAAAGCAAATTTGCTTGAAAATGAAAAGGAAGAACTAACGGAACTAAAAAATAAAATGATACATGCAGAGAAAATAGCCTTAGCAATTTCTGAAGCAAAAATAGCTTTGGACGGCAATGAGATTTATGATGGTATGCTTTCTGCACTAACCGGTGTTATGGCTTCTTTGCAAGCTGTTGAGCAATATTTTCCTGCTCTAACGCCAGTGATTCAAAAGATTTGTGAGATCTCCTATGAATTGGAGGATGTAAGTACTTCTTTAAGAGAGCAGGAAGAACAAATGGAATTTGACTCTGGTAAATTGCTTGAAATTGAGGATCGCTTAGAATTACTGTATCGGTTATCCGTGAAATATGGGCAAACAACAAAAGAAATGCTTTCTTTTTTGGAACAATGCAAAAAAGAGTTAAGCGAAATCACACGTTCAGAAGAAACGCTGCTGCGGTTAAATGAGAATTATGAGATTCTAAAAGAACGTGCCATTCAATTGGCAAGACTGTTATCAGAAAAACGAAAAGAAACAGCTGATCAATTTACTAAAAAGGTTAAAGAGGAACTGCAATTTTTAAATATGCCTGGCATGAACTTTGTAGTAGATCAGGAACGTATACCGCTGAACAACAATGGCTGTGATAAAATACAATTTTTTATTTCAGTAAATCCTGGTGAGGAGGCAAAACCAATTGCTAAAATTGCATCTGGAGGCGAGCTTTCTCGTATTATGCTGGCAATTCAGACAGTACTTGCTGCCCGTGACGAGCTGGATACAATGATTTTTGATGAAATAGATACGGGAATCAGCGGCGGTGCAGCACAAAAAGTAGGATTAAAGCTGTATGAAGTTTCACAAAATGCACAGATTATTTGCATTACTCATCTTGCACAAATTGCTTCGCTGGCTGATCATCATTTATTAATACAAAAACAAGTGAAAAATAATAGAACCTACACAGAAGTTTTTCCTTTAAATTACGAGAATCGGAAATATGAGATCGCCCGTATGATTGGCGGTGAAACTATTACGCCTTTGTTATTACAAAATGCAGAAGAAATGATTCAATCTGCTAAGTAAATATAACCTTTGGATTGCAGAAAGGATATCTGTTTTTGTATTATTTAAGGATAGAAAAAGTATTGTAATTATAGTGGATAAAAGAACTTGACAATATGCAGTAATTTGCTTATAATCCAATATAATGGCACAGAAGGAAAAGAGTATGGTAGTAGAAGCCGTTGCAGAGAGTTTGCGGTAGGTGTAAGCAAATGCGGTCATTACCAGAATATACGTTCCAGAGCTGCTGTTCTGAACATAGTATTAGTAGGGACATGCCGTGTAAGCGCGTTACAGCTAAGGTGTATTTCAATTACACCGATAAGGTCACATTTGTGAGAATGTGATAAATTGAGGTGGTACCGCGATTGATTCGCCCTCTGCATGATTGCAGAGGGCTTTTATTATATCTGTGCAAAAAATATCGAAATATATATTAGGAGGTTTATATGGGAGTTTTTGAACAATTGCAGGAAAGAGGTTTAATTGCTCAGACTACAAATGAAGAAAAAATAAAGGCGTTATTGAATCAGGAAAAAATCACTTTTTATATCGGTTTTGACCCAACGGCAGACAGTCTGCATGTTGGACACTTTGTGCAAATTATGGTCATGTCACACCTGCAAAAAGCAGGGCATACGCCAATTGCTTTGTTTGGTGGCGGTACTGGTATGATAGGCGATCCTTCAGGAAAAACAGAGATGCGTAAAATGCTGTCGGCCGAGGATATTGCACATAATATTAACTGTTTTCAAAAGCAAATGTCCCGTTTAATTGACTTTTCTAATGGTAAAGCAATTATGGCAAACAATGCGGATTGGTTGATGAATTTGAATTATGTTCAGTTTTTACGGGAAGTTGGCGTTCACTTTTCCGTTAATCGTATGTTGGCTGCTGAGTGTTATAAGCAACGCTTGGAAAAAGGATTATCATTCTTTGAGTTAAATTATATGATTATGCAAAGCTACGATTTTTTAGAACTCAATCGCAGATATCGTTGTCAGATGCAATTGGGCGGTGACGATCAATGGAGCAATATTATCGGTGGTGTTGAATTGGTACGCCGTTCAGACCAAAAAGAAGTATACGGTATGACTTTTACTTTACTTACTACTAGTGAAGGCAAAAAAATGGGTAAAACAGAAAAAGGTGCTGTATGGTTAAATTCTGAAAAAACCAGTCCCTTTGATTTTTATCAATACTGGCGCAATGTTAGCGATGATGATGTAATTAAATGTTTGAAAATATTGACATTTCTCCCCATAGAGGAGATCAATGAATATGCCAAAAAAGAGGGCAGCCAATTAAATTCTGTAAAAGAGGTGTTGGCATTTGAGGTAACGAAATTGATTCATGGAGAAGAAGAGGCAATCAAAGCGCAGGAGGGTGCACGCGCCTTATTCGGTGCAGGTGTTAATACGGAAAATATGCCTTCAACTACTTTAACCACAACCGACTTTACAGACGGAAATTTAGGTGTTTTAGATATGTTGCTAAAGGTGAAGTTAGTACCGTCTAAAGGAGAGGGACGCCGTCTCATTGAGCAGGGTGGTTTATCTATAAATGATGTGAAAGTTACAAATACTGCGGAAATACTGACTATTGAACATTTCAATGATGGCTTTATTATTGTAAAAAAAGGAAAAAAAGTATTCCATAAAGTAATATTGAATCAATAAGCTGACAGAAAGCAAGTCTAATATATCATCAAATTTTTCTTTTATTGTAAACTGAGGTGAAGCTATGAAAAAATACCGGCAATGTTTGTTACCCCCGGTTTGTGCCGGCATATGTTGCCTGATTATTTTTGCTTGTTTTCAATTATTTCCTTTTGCGCAAAACACCTTGTCATGGTGTGATATGAACCAACAGGTCGTTCCGTTGCTATTAGATTTTAAAAACATCTTGTTGGGGCAGGCTGATTTATTTTTAAATTTATCCAATGCCGGAGGCACAAGTTTTTGGGGTATCTTATTATTTTTTGTCGCCAGTCCGTTTTCTTTCTTTGTGCTGCTGATAGATAATAAGGATATTTATTTATTTGCTAATATTTTGGTCTTAATTAAAATTATGGTTTGTGCCGGAACTGCAAGTATCTTTTTTAGAAAAATATTTTTTGGCCTACCTGTTTTACAAAATATAGCACTGTCAATTATGTATGCATTTTGCGGCTATACCATGATGTATTTTCAAAATGTGGTCTGGCTAGACGCTATGTATATGTTCCCGATTTTATTGCTGGGTCTTGATTGCCTGATCAACAGAGAAAAGGTATTGATTTATATTATTTCTTTAAGCTGTATTATTACCATTCATTTTTATTTGAGTTATATGGTGGCCATATTTTTAATACTGGCAATTAGTCTTTATGTATGGTTTTGTGTTCCAAAGAAAAAGCGTAGAAAAATCATTTGTTTATTTGGTATTTCTACTATGATCGTACTGTGTATTACAGGTGTAATATGGTTGCCTTCTCTCCTCCAATATTTGCAATCTGGCAGAGGCGTTGGTTTACTGGAGAGTCTTTCTTCCGGTGGTTTCATCACTGAAATTTATACGTCCTTACCTGTTATATTGTGTACAGGAATGATAATTACAATCGTTCCGCTTTATTTTCTATTTCAAAGATATAAAAGTAAAAAGAGCAATATTATTGGTATCTTATTTATTTTGACTACAATACCCATTTTTATTGAGCCGATTAACAAAATGTGGCATACGGGCAGTTATCAGGCTTTTCCTGTTCGTTATGGTTATATTACAATTTTTTTAGGATTGATTTTGGCTGCTGATTTGTTGCATCATTTTCGTGACCAAATTAACCATTCAAGAGAAAGCAACAAAAAAAATCGTTGGACTCATATTGCTTTGAGCGTTGCTGCGGTTGGAGTCATTGCGTTAGCGCTTTGCTTTTTATCTACACAGTGGAGTGTACTGTCCACCTATACCAAAACATTGCATGGCTCTTATTCGTTTTTAGGTATTATACTTTTATTTGCATCGGCGGTAGCTTTGTTCTATTTCTTTACTATGCTTCTCTATTATCTCAGGTTAATCAAAAATAATATTTTAAGCATTTTTCTTTGCCTTATAACAGTTACAGAGGTGTTGTTTTTTAGTAGTATCTATTTTGGATCTGCCTCTCGATCGACTATTTCTAATGAATCAGTGCTGGATTTAGCTAGTAAAATTTCTGATACTACGTTGTACAGAGTAAAAATGGATAAAAAGTATTTTGATGTTAATATGATGGGTGCTCTGGGATATAATTCTTTAAGTCATTATACCTCCTTTACTAATGAAACTTATATGTTCGCCATGAAAAAAATGGGTTATTCCTCTTATTGGATGGAGGTGAATTCCAGTGGTGGTACATTATTTACAGACAGCTTATTGGGAAACCGCTATCATGTGAGATTAAATACCGAGATATCAGATGGACAAGAGATTGTCTATCAGAATAACAAATACTCAATTTTGAAGAATGAATTACCTGCTAGAATCGGTTCAGTTTTTGTTGCTGATGATATCAACGTATTCGAAAAGCTGCCGAACAGTACCAGAGCTGATGTGCAAAATCACTTATTCCAATCTTTGTATCATACACCAGATGTACTTATAAAGCCGTATGCCCATACATTTTTAAAAAATATTATTTATCAGCAAAGTGTTGATGGATTGTTTACTATCAACAAACAGGTTGCAGAGGAGCCTGGTTATTTACTGTATCATATTCCTGTTAAAGGAACACAAACGTTATATTTCGACTGTTTTCATGAGCTAAGCAATCGTCTGGTAGAGCCGATCAATAGCTCTTTTGATATATATATAAACGGAAAGCTCATACAAAACAGGTATCCTACAAAAAACAATAACGGTTTGTTGGAATTAGGTACATTTTCTGATGAAACTGTTATTGTTAGGGTAAATGTACTAAAAGATGTAACTGCTAAATCTTTTGGTGTGTTTGGTTTGGATGTTGCCATGTTAACACAGTGCAGCAGGGAAGAAGCAGAAGTAAGTTTACAGCAGCAAGGAAACAGAGTCTTGGGTACAGCAATAGGTAAAGGAGAAAATTCTTTTTTATTCCTACCAATCAGTAACGCAAAAGGATTCAAGGCAGAGGTGAACGGACAGGAGGTGGAAATTTACACCGTATTTGATACGTTTATGGCACTTCCGCTACAAAACGGAACGAATGCCATTACGGTTTCTTACATACCTGTTGGCTTCCTTACGGGAGGTATTTTATCAACAACGGGTATTATATTATGTACTGGATTTGTAATTTTACTTTATAAAGATGGTTACCGCTATATTCGTTTTGTGGAATGGATTATGTATCCCTTAATGTTTGTATTATTTGCAATCGTTATTATTGTAGTTTATATTGCGCCTACCATTATTTATTTTATATTTTAATGTAGCATGAAAAAAACCACGGTAATATTTCACCGTGGTTTTTTATGTAAATACAGTATATTAAATCAATAAAATCAGATGACGCCTTGTGCTAACATAGCCTCTGCAACTCTCAGGAATCCTGCAATATTTGCACCGGCAACATAGTTGGTACTGTCACCGCAATATTTTTCAGCAGCTGTTGAGCATTGATGAAAGATATTTTTCATTATACCTTTTAATTTTTCGTCAACTTCCTCAGCAGACCATGACAAACGCATACTATTTTGAGACATTTCAAGAGCCGAAACTGCAACGCCTCCGGCGTTTACAGCTTTACTTGGCGCAATAATCAAATTGTGTTTTTGTAAATATTCCATTGCCTCGTTGGTGGTAGGCATGTTGGAAACTTCAATATAATATTTTATGCCGTTAGCTACAATTTGCTCTGCCTCTTTCACGTCAATTTCATTTTGTGTAGCACATGGCATTACAATATCTACCTTTATGTTCCATGGTTTTTCACCTGGATAGAATGGTACGCCGAATTTATTGGCATAATCTTGCACGTTATCTCTGCCTGAAGCTCTCATTTCAAGCATGTAGTCAACTTTTTCTCCGGTGATACCGTCGGCATCATAAATATAACCGTCGGGACCTGAAATGGTAACTGCTTTACCGCCAAGCTCTTCAATTTTCTTGGCAGCGCCCCATGCTACATTTCCGAAGCCGGACAGGGAGAATGTTTTTCCTTTGATAGAGTCTCCGTTAGCTTTTAAAACTTCGTCACAAAAGTAGACAGCGCCGTAGCCGGTGGCTTCAGGGCGTAAAATACTGCCGCCATAGGAAAGTCCTTTGCCAGTTAACACACCATTTTCAAAATTGCCTTTGATTTTTTTGTATTGACCATACAGATAGCCAATTTCTCTTGCACCAACGCCGATATCTCCAGCAGGAACGTCTACATTAGGACCGATATGGCGACATAATTCAGTCATAAAGCTTTGACAAAAAGACATAATTTCACGATCAGATTTCCCTGTTGGATTAAAGTCGGCGCCGCCTTTACCACCGCCAATCGGTAAGCCGGTTAAAGCATTTTTAAAGATTTGCTCAAATCCTAAAAATTTAATAATACTTAGGTTTACAGAAGGGTGGAAACGTAGACCACCTTTATATGGTCCGATTGCGCTATTAAATTGCACGCGGAAGCCACGGTTTACCTGTACATTTCCATTATCATCAACCCACGGCACACGAAACATAATTTGTCTTTCAGGCTCGGTGATTCTCTCAATAATACCTTCTTTTTGGAATTGTGGGTTTTGTTCAAAAACAGTTTCTAAAGAAGAGAGTACTTCTGTAACCGTTTGCTGAAATTCCGCTTGTTCAGGGTTTTTGGCTATAATTTTTTCCAGCTGTTCGCTAACATAAGACATACTTAATAATCCTCCTATTATAATCATATGAAACTATTTGTAATTTTATCATATTTTGCATATGTTTACAACAGAAAATTTAAAATCCCTCTAAAATAACGCAATTTACTTTATCATAAATTTCATATTCTTATTGAAATAAAAAGTTTTATATTACTTTTTGCAAGAAAAAATAGTATAAATTGCAAAAAATTATTGCATTTATTCGTTGATGAATATATACTTTAAACCTTAATTTTCATTTATAAAGTTCTGTTTGATATTTATGATATGCAAATATTGACAACAACTATAAAAATATAATAAAATTGAATAGAAAAACAAAATGATTGCATATTGATTTAATTATGCAAGTATCGGGCGTTATCAAAATATGTAATACTGTTTTTGCAATATATATTTGGTGTATAATGGCTGAAAAGCAGTGGCGCAGATACGCTTTTCGATTGAGCAACATAGGAGTGTGAAATAAATACTATGAATTCTGTACTTCAATTTGATGCGGACGATTTTAAACCCCATGAAGAATGCGGAGTATTTGGCGTTTATTCTTTTGATAGCGCTTTAAACCCTGCTTACGCTTGTTATAATGGTCTGCTGGCGCTGCAGCATCGTGGTCAGGACAGCTGTGGTATTGCAGTTAGCAACCGGGGCGTTATTTCATATTCTAAGGATTTAGGACTGGTAAATGAAGCGTTTAACGATAAAATTATTACAGATTTGATGGGGGAAATTGCAATCGCCCATGTTCGAGCTTCTACTGCTAAACAAAAAGCGAGAGAAAATGCACAACCTTTAGTAATGCGTTATGCAAAAGGTAATTTTGCAATTGCTTTTAACGGCAGTTTAACGAATTCCTTTGAATTAAGAGAAGAATTAAGCCATAGGGGCGCCATATTTCAAACTAGCAATGATGCAGAGGTAATTGCATACTTGATTGCTCAGGAGCGTGTAAAAGCACCGTCCATTGAGGACGCTGTGATTCGTGCGATGCCGCAATTACGTGGTTGCTACAGTATGTTGGTTATGAGTCCGCAAAAGTTGATCGCTTTGCGCGATCCACATGGATTTCGTCCACTGACTTTGGGTAAGGTAGATAACACTTATGTTTTTGCTTCTGAAACTTGTGCTCTGGATAGTTGCGGAGCTACATTTGTAAAAGATATTAAACCGGGAGAAATGGCTGTAGTAAGTACAGAAGGTATTCGATATATTGATGCAAAAACTGATTTAAATAAGTCATTGTGTATTTTTGAGTATATTTATTTTGCAAGAACCGATAGTGTAGTGGATGGTATTAGTGTTTATGAAGCACGTAAGGAATCTGGCAGATTACTGGCACGGCAACATCCTGTAGAAGCCGATATTGTAATTGGAGTGCCGGAATCCGGTATTGATGCAGCAATTGGTTATAGTGAAGAATCTGGTATTCCCTATGAAAAAGGAATTGTAAAAAACAATTATATTGGCAGGACATTTATTAAGCCAACACAATCAGAACGTGAGAAAAGCGTACAAATCAAATTAAATGCGCTTTCTTCTTCAGTTGCAGGTAAAAGAGTCGTTATGTTGGACGACTCTATTGTACGGGGTACGACAAGTGCACGAATTGTGAGCATGTTAAAAGATGCAGGTGCAAAAGAGGTACATTTACGTATCAGTTCTCCGGAATTCTTATGGCCGTGTTATTATGGTACCGATATTCCAAATAAGGACGTACTGATTGCATGTAAACATTCGGTAGATGAAATTAGAGATCTGGTTGGAGCAGATTCCTTAGGTTTTTTAAGTCTTGAGAGTTTGCCGGAAATTGTAAAAGGAAAATGCGGCGGATATTGTGACGCATGTTTTTCAGGTAATTATCCAACACAGATTTCAGAGCGTTTACGTCAAAATAAGCCTGATATTTATAATACACCAATTAAGCGTTTAGAAATATAGCATGTTTAGACATATGTCGAAAGGAATGGTATTACGTTTGAGAGATTCATATATATCGCCGCTTTCTACACGTTATGCAAGCAGCGAAATGAAATATTTATTTTCTCCCAATAAAAAATTTACTACTTGGAGAAAGCTGTGGATTGCCCTTGCAGAAGCTGAAATGGAGCTTGGTTTGCCAATTACACAAGAGCAAATTAATGAAATGAAGCAATTTGCCAATGACATTAATTATGAGACAGCAGAGGCCCAGGAAAAAAAAGTAAGACACGATGTTATGGCTCATGTGTTTGCATTTGGTCAGCAATGTCCGCATGCAAAACCAATTATTCACTTAGGAGCAACTTCTTGCTATGTTGGTGACAACACAGATATTATGATTATGACAGAAGCGTTGTTTCTGATTGAAAAAAAACTAGCCGCAACCATTGCGGCTCTTTCAAAATTTGCATTGGCGTATAAAGATTTACCTACATTGGGGTATACTCATTTTCAGGCAGCGCAAACCACTACTGTTGGTAAACGTGCAACGCTTTGGATACAGGATTTATTGATGGATTTAGAAGATGTATCCTATCAATTGAGCAAAGCAAAATTATTAGGCTCCAAAGGCACGACCGGTACGCAGGCCAGCTTTTTAGAGTTATTTGACGGCGACCACGAAAAATGTAAAACTCTTGACAAAAAAATTGCAGAAAAAATGGGTTTTGCATCCTGTTTTGCGGTTTCCGGACAAACATATACTCGCAAATTAGATAGTCAAATGCTGTCTGTGTTAAGCGGTATTGCACAAAGCGCATCAAAATTTGCAAACGATATTCGTTTGCTTCAACATTTAAAGGAAGTGGAAGAACCGTTTGAAAAAGATCAAATTGGTTCTTCTGCCATGGCGTATAAGCGTAATCCTATGCGTACGGAACGTATGACCGCATTGGCACGCTATGTAATGGTAGACAGTCTTAATCCCGCTATTACAGCAGCCACTCAATGGTTTGAGCGTACTTTGGATGATTCTGCCAATAAAAGAATTGCGATTCCAGAGGCATTTCTTGCGGTTGACGCTATTTTAAACCTATACGAAAATGTGGCAAGCGGTATGGTAGTATATCCAAAAGTGATTACAAAACACTTAATGGAGGAACTGCCTTTTATGGCAACAGAAAATATTATGATGAATGCTGTAAAGCGCGGAGCAGATCGTCAGGAGTTACATGAGAAAATCCGTATTTATTCTATGGAAGCAGGCAGAGTCGTAAAGGAACAGGGTAGAAAAAATGACTTGATGCAGCGTATTGCCAATGACAATGATTTCGGTGTTACCATGGCCGATCTGGAAGAGATTTTACGTCCTCAAAATTATGTTGGTAGAGCTCCGGAGCAAACTGTTGTTTTTATCAATGAGATGGTAGACCCGGTTTTGGCAAAGTATCATTTAGAAAATATTTATCGATCAGAAATCAATTTGTAATTTTATAACCTTGCAGCTGGTTGCTAAACATAAAACTGATAGTTGTTACGGGAAATGTTATAGTGTTGCGCAGTCAGAAATTGCAAAGTGATATTTCTTATGCTATAATAAACAGGTTCAATTGATTCTTAAATAACGCCGTATAGAATCAAACATATTGCTGGGGCGGCACAGCGGAGGGTGAATATCCTTATGATTAAAGCTATTGTTGGTGCTAATTGGGGAGATGAGGGTAAAGGTAAAATTACCGATGTTATTGCTGCTCAATCAGACATTGTCATTCGCTTTCAAGGAGGCAGTAATGCTGGACATACCATTATCAATAACTACGGAAAATTTGCATTGCATCAATTGCCTTCCGGTATTTTTTATGATCATACCACCAGTATCATTGGCAATGGTGTTGCTTTAAGTATAGAAAATTTTATAAGGGAACTTTCTTCTTTAGAAGAACGTAATGTTCCCAAACCGAATATATTAGTATCAGATCGTGCACAGATTGTTATGCCGTATCATATTGCTTTAGATACTTTTGAAGAAGCACGTTTGTCTGAGCATTCCTTTGGTTCTACTAAATCGGGTATTGCGCCTTTTTACTCTGATAAATACGCAAAAATCGGTTTTCAAATCAGCGAGCTTTATGGTGATCAAGCAGAATTAAAGAAAAAAATTGAACGTGTTTTGTCAGTAAAAAATGTATTATTTGAACATCTGTATCATCAGCCTCCTCTGAAAGAGAAAGATGTATTCGATAAACTGATGGAATATAAAGAATTGATCGCTCCGTATGTAACTGATACTTTTGAATATTTGCATGAAGCTGTGAAAGCCGGAAAGAATATTTTGCTGGAAGGTCAATTGGGCGCTTTGAAAGATCCTGACTTTGGTATTTATCCAATGGTGACATCTTCTTCTACTTTGGCAGGATATGGTGCAGTCGGGGCAGGTTTACCATCGTATGAAATTAAAGAGATTATTGCAGTAGTAAAAGCATATTCCAGTGCAGTTGGTGCCGGAGAATTTGTCAGTGAAATTTTTGGAGAGCAAGCGGATGAACTTCGCCGCAGAGGTGGCGATGGCGGTGAATTTGGTGCTACAACCGGACGTCCGCGGAGAATGGGCTGGCTGGATCTTGTGGCTTCCCGTTATGGTTGCCGCGTGCAAGGCGCTACAACAGTTGCTTTTGCGGTGTTAGATGTATTGGGATATTTGGATGAAATTCCGGTTTGCGTTGCTTACGAATTAGACGGAGAACGTATTAATTATTTTCCGCCTACCGCACAGCTGAAACGTTGCAAACCAATTCTGGAGGTATTACCGGGTTGGAAATGTGATATTCGTGGCATTAAAAAATATGAAGATTTACCTGAAAATACTAAAAAATATATTGAGTTTGCTGAAAAAGCAATTGGCATACCTTTCAGCATGATTTCAAACGGTCCTTCTCGTGATGATATTATTTATAGATGAATACTTAGATACATAACATGTCCAGTAGTAATGTTGTGTATTTTTATTATGATATTTCAATTCTACTGGAGAAATGGCGGTTTATTATGTGTGGAATAGTGGGCTACATAGGTGGCAATCAAGCAACACCTATTCTACTCAACGGCTTAGAGAAATTGGAGTACCGCGGTTATGATTCTGCAGGTGTTGCTGTTTATCATAACAATGCGGTAAACGTGGTCAAAAGCAAAGGAAGATTAAAAAACCTTTGTGATTTGTTGGAGCAAGACCAAAGTGTAACCGGAACCTTGGGAATTGGTCACACGCGTTGGGCTACGCATGGAGAACCTTCTGATATTAACTCACATCCGCATAGCAGTGAGCATGGTACTTTTGTAGTTGTACACAATGGTATTATTGAAAATTATTTATATTTACGCGACTATTTGATTGGAGAAGGAAAACACTTTACCTCTGAAACTGATACGGAGGTAATTGCCCAATTACTAGAGTATTATTATAATGGTAATATTTTAGATACTATTATTAAAATATTAAGCAAAATTACAGGCGCTTATGCGTTAGGCATTATTTGTAAAGATAATCCTGACACGTTATATGCCATTCGAAAAGACAGTCCCTTAATTGTTGGTTTAGGAAAAAATGAGAATTTTATAGCGTCTGATATTCCTGCTATTATTGATAAAACCAGAAATATTTATCGCTTAAATGATAATGAGATAGCGCTTATCAAGCGTGATGGGGTTGCGGTATATAACACTGCAAAAGAGATCATTACAAAAAACAAGGTGTATATTGATTGGGATATTACTGCAGCTGAAAAAGATGGCTATAAACACTTTATGTTAAAGGAGATAATGGAACAACCAAAAGCTGTGCATAATACAATTTCTCCTAGGTTAATTAATGGTCAGGTAGTTTTAGACGAACTCAAGCTATCAGAACAAGATTTAAAAAAATTAAACAAAATTGTTATTGTGGCTTGTGGATCTGCATATCATGTTGGCGTAGTGGCTAAATATGCTATTGAAAAAGTAGTACGTATTCCGGTTGAAATTGATATTGCTTCTGAATTTAGATACCGTGATCCAATTATTGATGAACATGTGCTGGTATTGGTTATTAGCCAATCAGGTGAAACAGCAGATACATTAGCAGCTTTGCGTGAATCAAAAAAACTTGGCGCACGTGTACTGTCCATTGTGAATGTAGTAGGAAGCTCTATTGCAAATGAATCTGACGATGTACTTTATACATGGGCTGGACCTGAAATTTCAGTTGCGACGACAAAAGCATACAGCACACAACTGTCGATGGTGTATATGCTTGTATTATATATGGCAGATATGTTGGGTACTATTTCAAAACAGGAATATCAAACTTATATAACAGATTTAGAAAAACTGCCTGTTTTGATTGAAAAAACTATCAGCGATACAAAATCTATTCAAGCGGTTGCATCTAAATATTTTCAATATGAAAACATTTTCTTTATTGGCAGAAATATTGATTATGCGCTTTCGTTAGAGGGGTCTTTAAAATTAAAAGAAATTTCCTATATTCATTCAGAAGCATATGCAGCTGGAGAATTAAAACACGGTTCGATTTCATTGATTGAAGATGGGACGTTAGTTGTAGCCTTGGCGACATATGAGGCTCTTTTTGACAAAATGATGAGCAATATTAAAGAGGTAAAAGCACGTGGAGCGACTGTTCTTTCTCTGACAACTGAAGATAAAATCATGATTGAATCTGAAACAGATGAGATATTTTATATTCCTAAAATTAATAGTATGATGTTACCTTCTTTAGCAGTGTTGCCTTTACAATTATTTGCATATTATATAGCCAATCATAGAGATTGTGATATTGATAAACCTCGAAATCTTGCAAAATCAGTAACTGTGGAATAGATAAGATAGGTGGAACAGGTATGATGAAAAATGAAGCGATTCTTATTTTGGATTTTGGTGGGCAGTATAGCCAACTGATTGCACGTCGAGTACGTGATTGCAATGTGTATTGTGAAATCAAGTCCTATAAGATGTCTGCTGAAGAAATTCAAAAAAGAGGGTATAAAGGAATTATTTTTTCTGGCGGTCCAAACAGCGTTTATAGCAATAATGCTCCAAAATGCAATGCAGAATTATTTAATTTAAATATTCCGATTTTAGGTATTTGTTACGGAGCACAATTGATTGCAGTTACTTTAGGTGGAAAAGTTGATAATAGTCAAGTAAAAGAATATGGTAATACAAGTGTAACATATAACGGTGATTCACTACTATTTCAAGGTATTGGAACGGTAGGAGTTACGTGGATGAGCCATACGGATTATATTTCTGCATTACCCGATGGGTTTATAGCTACAGCAACAACTGAGAACTGTCCTGTAGCTGCTATGGAACATATAGAGAAAAAAGTGTTTGCTTTGCAGTTTCATCCTGAGGTTGAACATTCTATTGCAGGTAATCACATATTAAAAAATTACTTATATCAAGTTTGTGGTTGTAAGGGCAATTGGAAAATGGACTCATTTGTAAAAGAGAGTATTGAGTCGATAAAAAAGCAGATTGGTAACAAAAAAGTTTTGTGCGCTTTATCTGGCGGTGTTGATTCATCTGTAGCAGCATGTATCGTACACAGAGCCATTGGTAAAAACCTAACTTGTATTTTTGTTGATCATGGGTTATTGCGTAAAAATGAAGGAGACGATGTAGAGCGCGTATTTCGTGAGCAATTTGATATGAACTTGATTCGTGTTAATGCGCAGGAGCGTTTTCTTTCGAAGCTAAAAGATGTGACCGATCCTGAAACAAAGCGTAAAATAATTGGTGAAGAATTTATTCGTGTGTTTGAGGAGGAAGCTAAAAAGATCGGTCATGTAGATTATCTTTGTCAAGGTACAATTTATCCCGATGTTGTGGAAAGTGGCATTGGAGATTCTGCGGTAATAAAAAGTCATCACAACGTTGGTGGTTTGCCAAAAGATGTTAATTTTAGCGGTATTATTGAACCTTTGCGAGATTTGTTTAAAGATGAAGTGAGAAAAGTTGGAACTGAGCTTGGTATTCCAGGGATATTGGTATGGCGTCAGCCATTTCCAGGACCAGGTTTGGCCATTCGGATATTAGGGGAGATTACAAAGGAAAAACTGGATATTTTAAAAGATGCCGATGCAATTTTTCGTGAAGAAATTATAAACGCTGGTTTAGAACGTGATATTAACCAATATTTTGCAGTGCTCACAGGCATAAAGAGTGTTGGTGTTATGGGAGATTTCAGAACTTATGATTATACTGTTGCACTTCGTGCAGTTTCTACGACCGATTTTATGACTGCGGATTGGGCAAGAATTGATTACGAATTATTAGGAAAAATATCCAGCCGTATTGTTAATGAGGTAAAGCATGTAAATCGTATTGTATATGATATTACATCAAAACCCCCTGCAACGATCGAGTTCGAATAAACAAAAATGCTTAGTAAATCCAGCGTTTATGCGGGTTTGCGGGCTTTGGAAAGGTCTTTTGATAACAAATTGATAACAGTCGTTTGAGTGCGATTATTCTTACTGTCAAGTGGTTTGTTGGTGGGAGAGTGATTTGTAAACGGTTTAGATGACTGGCATAAATCCATATTTAAACGCCCTTAGCTGTGGGTAGGAACTCATGGCTAAGGGCGTTTTTTGTCGTGCTTTTAATTGATGAATATGGGTGATGATTAAAGTGTTTTTTCCATAATGTAATTCGTTAAGGGGATATTTGACCTAATTACCTGCTGTTCCTTAATTATGTTATATCCCCTGTGAAGAAAAAACGGTTTTGCGGTGATGGAAGCGGCAACGTAAACATAAATGAATGGAATCAATCATTATCCGAGCATTTTACGCTTATTGCCATAAAAAGCGACATCATTGCAGGGTTTGGCGATATTGACAGGACAGGCTA
>CAJTNL010000010.1 GCA_910577755.1 uncultured Eubacteriales bacterium
ATCTTTGAGATGTGTGCGGGCGGCATGGGTTCAAGGAGCATAGCGACCACCCTTAACAATGAGGGCGTACTCTCCCCCGCAGAGTACAACCGATTTAAAAACCATGACCCAGAGAAAGATGGGGTTTTTGTCCGTAAACGCTACTGGTGTCAGACATATATCCGAACCATGCTCCAAAATGAGATATTTATCGGGAGCATGGTGCAGGGCAGGCAGTACACACCGTTCTACCGCACAAAAAAACGGGTGAAAAATGACAGGGAAGATTGGATTGTCGTCAAAGGTATGCAAGAGCCGATTATCTCCGAGGAACTGTTTGAGCAGGCTCAAAAGGCACTCTACTCCCGCAAAATCCAGCCCCGCAAAGACAGCCCGCACCATGTAGACCCCGATGTTTTCTCTGGGCTGTTCCGCTGCGAAGCCTGCGGGACGGCGATGCGGAAACACCGCATACATAATGGGAAATATATCTACTATGTATGTGGTCGCCACCACCAGCAGGGGAAATTCGCCTGCTCAAGCCATTACATCAACTGCGATGTGATTACCCGCCTTGTCCGTGAGGACATAAAAAGAAACGCCGTCCTGTTTGCAGAGGATACGGAACGGGCGGTAAGGGAACTGACAGAAAAAATGCTCTGATGACCAGAAGAAAATGTCGCAGATGAAATCCGAGCTGACTGCTTCAAGAAAACAGCTTGCAGGGCTTGACGCAAAGCTCCGACGGGCATATGAGGACAACCTTTCTGGCAAGCTGCCAGACCATATTTTCACGATGCTTATTGGGAACTACGATGAAGAAAAGGAAACATTGCAGCGTACCATCCGTGAACTTGAGAAACGCATTGACGCTTCCAACGCCGCAAGGTCTGACGTGGAGCGTTTCTCAAAGCTAATCCAGAAGTACACCAGTTTTGAGGAACTCGACAGCTTCATGCTCCATGAGCTGATTGAGAAAATCACAATCTACGAAACGCCGAACATGGGGCGTTACCGCAAAGGGAAAGAGAAAATCGTTACGATTTATTATAAGTTTGTGAAGGCGTTACAGTAAACGCCCTTTATACCAAAATGAACACTCATCATCTACAGAAAGCCTGCAATATAACGCTGTGATCTTTTCTTCTGTCTGCCCATTTAATTTCGTTGCTGTTGTCATAATTCGTTTCTCCTTTCCGACAACAGGGCATAGCAAAGGCAAGATTATCCTACTATGCCGGCCGTCTATTTCCATTGTGCGATATTAAATTAGTTTTTCGGACAGTATCAATTCGTTGAATTATTCCATTACACATTGCTTGCTGTTTAGATTAAAATGCGTGGATACTTCATAGGTTGTCCCGCCGATTTTCATTGTAAAGTTATCTTCACTGAAACGGCGTACCTTACTGTAATCAAAAAGGCAGTCCTCACTTCGGGGCAGTAAATAATCCGCCACACCGATTTTTTCGGTATTGTCTATCGTCTCAGGCGGCAGAGCATATATGACTTCGTTATTCGGATAAATCTCAGTTTTCTTCATATCGCCACCTTACCTTTCATCACGGCTTCTGCGTTTCTGTTATAGTCGTAAAGCAGTTTCAGAATGGTATCGCTCATCTGCTTTTGCGTGTAGTTCTTTGGGAAAAACGCCTTCAAATCCTGCGCCTTAAAGCTGATCCGCTCGGTTTGATTGGCTTTTTCTTCCGACATAATCCCATAGATATTATCCGAAGAAAGCGTACCTTGCTATGCCTCTTTCTTCATGCGGACGCTCTGTGCGTGGGAAGGGGTACGGTCATTCAGGCTCATAGCATCCAGCAAGATTTTCTGCTGTTCTTCGGACAGATAGGACAATTCTACCGCCGGACTGAGTGCAATCACGCCCTCGTCAACCTTGTCAATCAGTTCGGGAACAAGGCGAGTTAAGCGGATATATCGAAACATTTGGTCACGGCTTTCATTCTGAGTTTTTCCGATTTTGGCGGCTGTATCCGACTTTGTCGCAACTTGCGATAAAGTTAAATCTGTGCGTTTGCCCTGCATTTTCATTGCTTCCATTTTCATTTTGTAAGCAAAGGCTTTTCGCTTGGAAGTATCTGTTCACGGTGAAGATTACTGTCAACAACCGCAATCATTGCTTCGTTGCGATCCAGGGGATAAATTAAGGCGGGAAATTCGGAAAGTCCTGATTTGATGGCTGCGTATAATCTGCGGTGTCCACTAACCACCTCATATTCATCTGTATTCTCAATCGAGCGGACAATTAACGGACAAAGTATGCCTTGCTCTCTAATACTTTCAACAAAAATTTCCATATCCTCGTTATCAATTATCTTGAAGGGATGTCCCTCAAAAGTGCGGAGTTTATCTACTTGAATATTAGCCGCCTTTTTTTTCGGTGGGTTGATTGTATTTATCATCGTTTATACCTTCTTTCTTTGTGTTTCGTTGCTATGGCAGTTTCCATCTGCCGTTCAGTTTCTAATAGCTTTTCAATTCTCGGTATCTTTTCAAGAATTGTTTTTGCGGTGGATAGCTCTTTTCGCAGAGACTTGATTTTGCGGTAATATCTCTCGCTTCGGTATTAAGAGTTTCACTTTTCCTGTGGCGGTTGCGGTTATATACCGCTTGCCTTTCTTTTTCCAATGCAGAAATTTGTTTCCGTGTTTCGCCGATAAACGAAACAAGCTCCTGCGGAGAATCAATCTGTTTCTCATACAGGAAATTGTATTCATCAAGGGTTTTATTCAGTTTGATAACCTTTTGCCGCATTTCAGGTGACAGAGGTCGGGGAGAAGCAGGAGAGATATTGTTACCTGTAATCAGCTTGCATAACTCGATAATTAGTTCAAATAATACCTGTATGCCATCCATCTTTTTCATTTTGAGATACTCGATTTCAAGCAGAAGTAACGGCGTATATTTGGGCTTGTGAAACGGAATATAGCCAACATAACGCTGATTGTCGATCAATCGTTCACGAATTGCCTGTGGAGTATATTCTTTTCCCAATCTGTCTAAGCGTACCGCCCTCTGTCAGCTTGGCGCTTTCACGGAATAGTGGGCAAAGCTTTCATCACGCTGTATTTCATAGCCCATATCCTTTAGGCGGAGTTCAAAGGCTTTGAAATTGGTGGACTGGGCAAGTGCGGTATCAATATCCGCCTTTAACAGTTCCCGATGCGACATACCGCCGATCTGTTTCGGCCAGTAATCCTTTTTCGCTCCGCCGTAAAATTCGGCTTCTTTCAAGACGCTTTTTCCGTATTCCAGACATACGGCGTCAGAGATTTCATGAAGCTTATGATGATCGGAGATATGATTTTCAAACTTCCTGCCCGTCTTAAAGGATACGGAATTTACTACAAAATGGTTATGGAGATTATCTGTGTTCAGGTGGGGGGGAACAACAATTTCATATTTCTTGCCCCACATACGCCTTGCGGTTTCCAAACCGATTTTGTGTGCTTCTTCGGGCGTAACTTCGCCAGTCTGAAAGCTCTGATAGCCGTGATATGCCACATTCCCGCCTGTCTTCCCGAAGCGTTTTTTCGTTGCCGTCATACGCTCGTAGGCTCTTTTAGCATTGCAGTTGATACCGCTGACATGCATACGCTTATCGCTCTTTTTATCGTTGAATACATACTGTAAAGCGGCATACAAATCGCTGTCCATATATTTTTTATCTATGGTCTTGTCGGGATTTTCCGCATAGTCGATAACTTCTTTTAGTCTGTTTTTAACAGGTCAAAAGCCCGTGGTTGCCATTTATACCACCAGCCTTTCCTTTTGAGGCAAAATTAACTCTGCGGTAATTTCATCAACCAGAGCGATGATTCTTTCTTCCGTATCTGCCGTAATTTTTCCCTCAACAGCAACGCAGAGTTCGTCCAGCTTATCATTAAAAGAGAAGAATACTTCAGGTAAAGCTGCTCTCGGCATATATCCCAAAGCACGCTGACGGAGATATTTTGATATAGACAAGCCGCATCTTTCAGCGTTACGTTCTATGAGTCTTTTCTCTTTTTCGCTCAACGGATAAACAGATTTTTATTTTTAACTTCATTCATAACATCAGTCCTTTCCTTAAATTTGGGGTGTTAGGGGCGGCAGCCCTTAAAGTGAAATTGGCTCTCAAAGCCGATTAGTCGGAAACTGTCAATACAGTTTCCCTGCTTGTTACGGTATGCGACATCTCTGCTGTCTTTCCAGTGGGTGTTTTGCCGTTCTATCTGAATGCAGTTCCTGCCCCCGTCTCAGGCGGCGTTGTCTTGCTCATATCATCGCAAAATCATATCCCATTCAGCCGGTCATTCAGTTGTAACCGGCGTTTCGGGCAACAAAAAAGCCGGTACATCCAGATGGTATGTACCGACCGAAAATAGTCAGACTTCTCCCTTAGTTTGGAAGAAGGGTAATCGCATCCAAATGTAACCGGCTTTGAAATTCAAAGTCGAAACTGTCCTTTACGCTTTCCGATTGCCGACAGTTCAAAGCAATTCAGAAGCGGCGGTATTTTCGCTTAGCATATCGCAGCATTGTCCGACTAAAAGTTGTCCTCTCAAAAAGTGTGATTATAATATGTATTCAGTTGCAACTCTCTTGTGAGAGTATTTTATTGTACTTTAAGAAACAACTGTTTGTCAATACTTCCAGAATAAGTTTTTGAATATTTTTTGAAACAGTGGGGAATACTATTTAATTTATATCAAAAAATGGAGCTTAATTGATATCCTAATTACTTTTGACATACAAGTTTGGAATAATATATACATATAGTTGTTGCTATTTTCAAAACTGTATGGTATAATAATTGCATACATTATTCATTTTTGCGTGCTGAAAGTGGGTGTCTGCTTGAGTGAAAAAGAAATTTTAAAAATGGTAATTGAAAATAACGGCGGCATTGCAAAACTTCAGATTTTGCCGCTAACGGGGTAAATAAGTACGAGGTAGCGGCTTTTTGTAAAGAAGGAGTCATTGAAAGAATTCGCAGAGGATTTTATCAGCTCCCTCAAAGTAAAAGTATTACAGAAGAACAGCTCATACGGGAGTTTCTTCCGCAAGGGGTTATTTGTGTAGAATCCGCTTTATTTCACTACGGATATAGCGATTTTTCTTCTCGTGAATGGTCGATTGCTGTGCCGAGAACAGCGTCTCGTGCCGTAAAGAACATTGAAGAATTTCCGATGAAAGCTTACTATATTCAAAAGGAATTTTTAGATATAGGTAAGTCCACAAGCAATTTTAATGGTGTAATATTGCCTGTGTATGACTGTGAGAGAACAATATGCGATTGTTTTAAGTACCGCACAAAACTTGACAACGAAATTTTTAATAAGGCTGTCAATGCCTATGCTGCTGATGAAAAAAAGAACCTTGCAAATTTGTCTAAATACGCAAAGGAAATGAAGCTTTATACAAAGGTTATGAATGTAATGGAGGTGCTACTTAATGGCTGATCTAGCTGCGTCCGTGCTTGCACGTCTCAAAAACAAAGCTGCTGAAAGCGGTAGAAGCTATCAGCTCTGCTTGCAACTCTTTTGCCAAGAGGAATTTTTGCGCCGTTTGGAAAAGTCCAAGTATGCTGAAAACCTCGTGTTGAAAGGCGGCTTATTCCTCTATTCCCTTACTGAATTTGATAGTCGAGTAACGGTTGATGTGGATTTTTTGCTTCGGCAAATACCCAATACACCGGAACAGTTAAAAAGTGTACTTGAAGAAATTATAGCAGTTCATACCGGCAATGATTTTGTTACCTTTGAGATAAAGGATGTTGCACCTATTGCCGTTGCGAAGAAATATGCCGGTATAGGTGCATCAATAGTTGCTCGTATAAAAAACACACGCACACCGTTCAGTATTGATTTCGGCGTAGGTGATGTCATTGTACCGAAGCAGGAGAAAAGGAGAATTCCGACACAGCTTGATGATTTTATTGCACCTACAGTTAATACTTACTCCATTGAAACGACTATTGCTGAGAAAATTGATGCAATCCTCAGCCTGATGGAATTTTCCAGCCGCATGAAAGACTATTACGATATTTATTATCTTGCAAATAAGTTTGATTTTGACGGTAAGGTGCTGACCGAAGCACTTAGAAAAACCTTTACGAACCGTGAACACAATTTTACAGAAGAGCAATTTGAACAGGTTATGGGTTTTGATGACGATGCGGCAATGCAGAAGAAATGGAAAGCCTTTGTTCGTAAAATAGACACAAAAACGGATAATTACAGCGCCGTGCTGAACACAATAAAAGTCTTTTTAACAAAACCGTTTACAGCAGCGGTCGGAGGTAAAGAATTTATTAAAAAATGGTCTGCCACTAATGGCGAGTGGATGTAATAGGAGGAATCGTATTATGGGTAATCCAATTAAAGACTTATTTGATAAAGTATCCTTGATTAAAGATATTGCAGAAAGAGAAAATATTATTTGCAATTATCAAAAATATTGTTTGCTGGATAGAGATGATGCGATTAAAAAAATTCAGTAATTAAGAATAAGCGATAAAGATGTAGCGGCAGTTACTGCTGCAAATCTTTCCGTATCTTCGATCCCTTTCAGTCAGTCAACAAGCGATCAAATTGTTGGAGAGTTAGCTATGCAGAGGGATATTTTGTAGTCAAAGCTGATTAAGAAATAGGCGGAGGAAAATAATGAGTACAAATATATCAAAACAAAAGCGTGAGGACTTGCTGAATAAAATAAAAGAAATCCGTACCTTTATTTCTGCTGCCCCGCAGGATGAGAATACAGGTAATCTGCTTTCCTATCTTTCAGATCTTGAAAAAGATGTGAATGGTAAGAAATATGGTCTTGTATTTGAGGAGCACCGTGAAGAAATTGATGAGGTGTTGGATACACATACGCCGGTACTAACCGAGGATAAAGACCTTTTTATTGATAACGGTGGACAGATGAATTTTCTCATTGAGGGGGATAACCTTGCTTCGCTAAAATTGATTGAAAAAACGCACAAAGGTAAAATTGACCTTATTTACATAGACCCGCCGTATAATACAGGCGCAGCGAATTGGATTTATGACAATAACTATGTGGATAGAAATGATCTGTTTAAACATAGTAAATGGCTTAGTATGATGCAGCAACGTCTTATAATAGCAAAAAAATTATTAACGGATAAGGGCGTTCTAATATGCGCCATTGATGAAAACGAAAGTGCAACATTGCGCCTCTTGTTGGATGAAATTTTTGGCGAAAACTATGAATATGACTGTGTTACGATTGTTCACAATCCTCGTGGAATACAAGGCAAAAACTTTTCATACACTAATGAATTTGCATACTTTGTCATTCCGAAAGGTGATAGGGTAATTGGTGAACGCCACCTATCAGATAACGAGGTCTATTGGTCACCCTTGCGAAATTGGGGTAGTGAATCTTTGAGAACAGATGCAAAGAATTGTTTTTACCCGATCCTTGTCAAAGACGATAAAATAATTGGCTTTGGCGATGTATCTCCTGATGATTACCACCCTAAAAAGAATGAAATTCTGGATGATGGTAGCATAGCAATATATCCTATTGATACTAAAGGAATCGAACGCAAATGGAGATATGCACGACAATCGGTAGAAGGAATTTCCGACTATCTTGCTGTAAAAAAAGCAAAGGGAGTGTATGACATTGAATTGGGTAAAACCTTTGGGACGTATAAAACAGTTTGGTTAAACCCTAAGTATGATGCTAACGGTTACGGAAAACAGTTATTAAATTCGTTACTTCCTAACTGTCCGTTTGATTTTCCTAAGTCACTGTGGAATGTCTATGATTGCATATATTCTGTTGTGGCAAAAAGGCAAGGAGCCACGATACTTGATTTTTTTGCAGGCAGTGGTACAACAGGGCATGCTGTTATGAAACTGAACGCAGAGGATGACGGTAATCGCAAATTTATCCTCTGCACCAATAACGAAAATAACATCTGCCGTGATGTAACCTATGAGCGCATCAAGCGTGTCATCGACAAAGAGGGTTATGCCGCATCTCTAAAATATTACAAGGTGGACTATATTCCTATCTCTAATCGTATGTACTACGAATATGCCGATGAGTTGCTCTCTCATATTCGTGAATTGGTGGAAATGGAAAACGGCGTGAACTTTACGGACAATGCTGAAATTGCTATCGTGCTGACCGAAGAAGATCTTGCCGATTTTATGGCGAATATCGAAGCCTATTGCAAGTGCCGCAAGCTGTATATGGGGCACGATCTGCTGCCTGATGAGGAGCAGGAACAGTCCCTTGCTGGTCACGACATTGAAATCAATATTATTCCCGATTACTACTATCAGGATTTACAGGAGGTGTAAACGGTGCAACTGAAGAATTTCCAATTATCGGCTGTAAAATCGCTTTTTGAGGCGATGGACACCCCTGCCCGTGATATTATCCTCAAAAGCCCGACGGGAAGTGGAAAAACCATTATTCTTACCTATTTTATGCACCAGTATGTGCAGTCCTACCGCAATACTGTGTTTGTATGGCTCACTCCCGGCAAGGGCAATTTGGAGGAGCAGAGCAAGGAAAAGATGGATAAGCATATCCACGCTGCTCAGACAAAGCTGCTCTCCGATGTAATGACGGGCGGCTTTGAAGAAAACGATAACTGTTTCATCAACTGGGAAAAGCTGACGAAAAAGGGCAACAACGCCCTGAAAGACAGCGAGCGTACCAACTTCTTGGAGCATATCGAACACGCGCTGAACGCCGGTTTGCATTTTATCGTCATTGTGGACGAAAACCATCAGAACAATACGCTGAAAGCGGATGAAATCATCCAGTATTTCCATATGGACAAGATTATCCGTTGTTCCGCTACGCCGAAAGGTATCAAAAATGCGGAAATCATAGAAATTCCTGAAGCGGATGTTATTGCTGAAGGGCTTATCAAAAAAATGCTCATTATCAATGAGAATTTTCCGCAGCAGGTGGAAATGGAGAACGCAACCAGCTATCTGTTAGAACAGGCTTATACCAAGCAGCGTGAAATCCGTGCAGAATTCCTTTCCGCCGGAAAGGACATTAATCCTTTGATCGTGGTGCAGATTCCAAACAAATCGGAGAAATTGCAGGACGATGTGGAACGCTGGTTTGAAACGCAGAGCGTAACCTATGAAAACGGTCAGCTTGCGGTGTGGCTCTCTGATATGCACGAAAACTTAGAGGGCATTGAAGAAATCAATGCTCCCTCTGTTGCTGTTATTATCAAGCAAGCTGTTGCCACGGGTTGGGACTGTCCGAGAGCTGCCATTTTGGTGAAGCTCCGTGATAATATGGATGAAACCTTTGAAATTCAGACCATTGGGCGTATTCGCCGTATGCCGGAGGCACGCCACTACGGCAAAGATTTGCTGGATAGCTGTTATCTCTACACTTTCGATGAAAAATTCACCGCCGGTGTCAAGCTGAGCCTCGGTAAAGGGGCTTTGAAAGCAGATACCTTGTTCCTTAAAAATGAGTATAAAGGCATTACCCTGACCTCCGAACAGAGAACGATGGTGACGGATCACCGTAATCCGAAAAAGGCTCTGCTTTCTGTAGCAAAGTATTTTGAAGAAAAATTCAAGACCGGCTCGAATAAGGCGGAGAACAAGAGACGCTTGCAGACGGCGGGATTTGAATTTAGAGCCGATATTCTGCGTCACACCCTTTCGGGTGAAACTGCAACCTTGAATTTTGCTTCGGCAGATATGAATACGGTCGTCATTACCGAAAAGCTGAATACCCACGATCACGGTCATATGTACCATCAGAAGGTGGGTAAAATCGGTATGGAGATCGGAATGGAATACAGCTATATGAATACGATCATTCGTAAGCTGTTTGATCGCAATTTTACATACAGCCGTAAAATCCTCGCAATGGAGCCGAGAGAAGTCTACGCCTTTGTAATTAATAACGCCGATCTGCTGCGCCATACGGTGCGTGAATCAATGGCAGCGGAACTGGAACAGCTTACCCTTGATATTGATCAAGTATCCAAGGTGCCGTTTCGAATCCCACAGTCCTGCCTATTTACTTATGACGGTACAGCAAAAACGCAGTTGGAAATGAAGAAAAATGTATATCAGGGCTACCTTTCCTCTGCGGAAATCCGTTCCTCCTCGGAACGCAAATTCGAGAAATTCTGCGAAAAGTGCGATGCTGTGGAATGGGTATATAAAAATGGTGATAAAGGCAATGAGTATTTGTCCATCGTATATGCGGATAATTCGGACAAGCAGAAGAATTTCTATCCTGACTATATAATCAGCGTGAACGGTGAAGTTTGGATCGTGGAGACTAAGGGTGGCTTTGACCGCAGTGGCAATAGCCAAGATATTGACATTTTCACGCCGAAAAAATTCGCTGTGCTGAAAGATTATTTGGAACGCTACAGCTTAAAGGGTGGTATTGTCCGTTATGACGAAAAAAGTGAAGAACTATGCATTTGTATGGACAGCTATTCCGAGGATATTAACAGCGATAGCTGGGTTGTGCTGAGTGATATTTTGAAGTGAGGTGAAAGTCTTGAAGATAACTGACCACAAGGTGTTAACCGAGTTTTCTCCTGCAAAAGTTCAATTTTTCAGAATAGATCCTGAAGATATTTCAGTAACATTATCAGATATTTTGCGTACTCTTATGGACTTGTCTTGGCTCAGTAAATTCGATCAAGACTTTGAACAGAAAGCATTTGCCTCCCGTGCAAAAAAAACTATTGATGATATTAAAGAAAAGTTTGACAAATGCGTTGATGACAATATCAGCAAAGATGCTGGTGAGTATGTGGTATCTGAATTAGCCAGAGAAACTATGGTATCAAAACTGGACTATTTAGATATTCCTCTTGATGAAATTGTTGGTAAAAAGCGTTCTGGAAATCCTGGGTTTGATTTTCATTCACAAAACAAAATTACGGATACGGTTATTTTCGGTGAAGCAAAGTATATTGCCGCTACTACGGCGTATTCATCGGCATTGCCACAAATTGTCGATTTTATCAGAGATGGAAAAGATGTTGAGGATCTTCCTGAATTAAAACCGTTCTGTACAACATCGGCTTTGCAAAGAGCAGCCGATGGAAAAAAGGGATTTTCCGCTGCGTTTTCAGCAAAAACTACAAGTACAGATAGAATAATCGCTAACATTACGAAGCGCCCGGACTTTCAATCGTTACTTCAATATGAAGAACTCATTTTGGTGGCGGTGGACTTATGAATACTGTTTTAGAAAAGGGCAATATCATTGCCAAAATCAGAAAAGGGGAAGATTTGGATCAGATTATCGATTGTGTCAAATCCGAGATTTATCAAAATGGTCCCAACAGCTCTGTAGTTTTGGAAATAGTGTCATATTTTAAATTATTCCAACCAGAGTTTTTCAAAAAGGACGAGCAAGAGATCATTGCCACGATGGGGCTGTTTTTCAAACAGCCCAAAATCGAAAGCCTTACAGGATCAGTCTTTGAGATATATCATCAGCAACTCAAGGACGAATTTGGCAATGACTATACACCAATGCAGGCAGATATTCTTAAGAAGATTCGAGATTTACAGTACTTCAGTTTTTCAGCACCAACAAGTACAGGGAAATCATTTGTATTTCGACATCTTATTACTGATTGTTCTAATGATGTGGTTGTCGTCGTCCCCTCAAGAGCACTCATTAACGAGTACTACGACCGATTGAACAGTCTTGTAGACGGAAAAGCTGTGAATGTCCTAACTTTTGTTGATAGGATTAATACAAAACATATTTACAGGAATATTTTTATACTGACACCTGAGCGTGCAAAAGAGCTGTTCAAAAATAAAGATTGGCTAAAAATTGATTTGATTTTGTTTGATGAAGCTCAACTTAGCGATGAACACTCGGTGCGAGGTCTCTATTTTGATAGTATTGTAAGGCGAGCACTAAAGTATTTTCCTGATGCAAAATTCGTTTTTGCACATCCTTTCATTGAAAATCCTGAAGCGCAATTGCAGAAGAATGGCATTGAAACCATTGATACAACGGCAACATACAGCAATTATGAATTAAAAAATGTAGGACAGATTTTTTATACCCATGACACCAAAAACCAAGGATTCTATCATTTTGGTAGTGACCCTGCAACACTTGGAAAACGCAAGCTGGAAGCAAACTTTGATCCTATTGAGTCCGTACTGAAAAAGGGTGGTAGCGTACTGATCTATGTGCCAAAGTCACATATTTATAGTAAGCAAATATACAGTCAATTCGAAAAGTATATTTCTATGTGCCAACCAATTAATGATCCTATTGCAATAAAAATGATAGATGAGCTAAAGGAGTATATTGGTGCTTCAACAACCGATAAGTTATTTTATAACTCTGATATGCTGGAAAAACTGAGATGCGGAATTGTTGTTCATCACGGTTCAATGCCATTGACAGCCCGTTTGATATTAGAGCATTTTACGCAGCAGCGCTTCTGTAAAATCTGCTTTGCTACTTCTACACTGGAGCAGGGAATCAATATGCCATTCGATGTGGTTTATCTTGACCGCTTCGAGGAAAGTAAAACACTTTCTGTAAAAAATTTGATTGGTAGAGCCGGTCGCTCTACCAACAAACCCGTATTTGATTTTGGTAGCGTCATTTTGCGACCAAATGCAATGAGTAGATTCCGAAAAGTGTACCGCAAGAAAAATACTCTTTCGTCAAAATCTCGATTAGATACGACAGATGATAAAATGGATGAGAAATATGAGGAGTACAAAGAAGCAATCAAAACAGGGGAATTCTCTGACGAGTATAATCTTACAAATAAAGATCTTGAGAAATTAAAGTCAGATAGTGTTACTACGGTAGTTCCTACATTGTTGGATATGATGTTTACTGATGCAGGCTTTGTGTTGCCTAATGCAGTAGCAAAAGAGGTGTATGAGGACTTCCAGTGCTTATACAAGCAGTACTTAGGCCGAGAACTAACCGCAGCAGAAAAATTTGTTTTTGATTCCGCCATTAAAATAATGATCTGGAAAGTGCACGGTAAAACATTTAGTAAGATTTGTCAAGAGAGATATGCTTATGTTTCCAATGTTGCCCAACGGCGATTATTGTCACGAGCAGGTCAACGAGATCGTGCTGATAGCCTGACAGTTCGATACATTGCAGGTTATAGTGATATTCCGGATAAAGAATTGCGTACTTTCCCCTTATTCCCCGCTGAAACAAAAGGTAAAGATGTCGATTACGACCGTGTTGTCTATGATACATATGATTTTCTCGATAAACTTATAGGATTTAAGCTGAGTGATTTGTTCTATGCGATTTTCCATCAGTATTATCTTGCGTATCAAGACGATCGTGCTGAGAGGTTGGCAAAGTACATCAAATATGGAACGGAAGACTCAACTGAGATATGGATGTTACGATATGGGTTTTCTTTTGAGGAAATTGAATGGTTAAAGCCTTGTGTTGAAAGCATTGATCAAATGGAAATTAAATTTAACGAAAAAATTGAAAATCTCAGCGATGCTCAGAAAAGTAGTATTTTAAAATTTATTTTTTAAAATTACATAAGTTTTGAGAAATTCTCACAATGTGTATTTGAATTTAACACAACGGCGGCAAGGATTTCTTCCTGCCGCCGTTCTAAGTTAGTTGTAAATTATATTGTGATTCACGATTTCTGTTGCTCTGCTTTGGATGTTATTCATTTGCACAACCCACTTCATTTGATTATCCGATTTGAGTCGTTTAGTCACACTTTCACGCTCTGCCATCTGATTTATCAGTCTGATAAACATACCTTCTGCTTGCTCGTTAATATCAGCAAGATAACTGTTGAGTTTACCGCTTGTGAGCAAATTCATATACAACACTCTATGATTTTGCTTTAGGTAGTGGCGGTGTCGTTGTCCCCATAAACTGACAGGCTTATTTTCTTTTTCGGATAGTAAGGTAAAGCAGGGAATAAGATAATCACCTTGCTGTTCGTATGTACAGCCCATCTGTTCAAATATTGTCTTTTCCATAAACTTAAACATCCATTATCTTAATTCTAAATTTCTTAATCGTTGCGTGAGCAAATTTGATAATGAGTTCATCAACTGCATCTGTATATCCTCCGTCTGCAATGAGTTTATTTTTCAAATTGTTCAGACTCTCGATAATAATGCTGTACTCATAATCATCAATCGCTATGTAGTATTTTGACATCGCATATTTCTTGACCTCCTTTGCCTAAAGTGTAACAAAGAAATTCTTCCTTTGCGAATGTGCGATTTTTTTTTGAACATAGAGAAAGACAGCGTAAAAAGCATTTCTGCCTTCTACGCTGTCTTTTCGCCTTTGCAACGCCCATAAAGTTTTGTTTTGATGTGTTTTTCAAATTACTGCCTTATGCGGCGTTGGCATTTGACTATACCTTTTTTTTACCGATTATCGCACATATAGCAAAAGATTTTTTGTATGGTTATGGACGGATTATGTTTTGCTATGTCGTGCTTAAGTATGGGTGTTTTCATTTTTTGAGTAAATATATTTTTACTCTGGATATATGATATGTCCTATTTGAAACTTTTAAATGTTTTAAAATTTAACTTTTCTTTATATATGGTTTTTGCTGTACGTTGATTAACTTTTTTAAACCAATTGTGTTTTTTGTTATAAAAACAGCACCCTTTTGGTTTAAGTGTATTGCATAATTCGAAAAAGGTGCTGTTTTAATTATGTTGTTGTAAAAGCTTTAGATTTTTTAATTTTGTGAAAGTATAAAAATGCCATAGCAACCAGAAATGTGAGAAGTTCAGCAACAGGAACTGCATACCAAATTGCGTCTGTACCAAACATAAGAGGGAACGTAGCTACCAGTATGGAGCTTAATACAAGACCTCTTAGCAAACAAACGACGATTGCTGCAACCGGACGAAGAGTGGATTGAAAATATCCACTGAAAAAAATATTAAAGTTCATAAACAGATAAGAAAAGAAGTAAATACGCAGAGCACTGGAAGCCAGAGCCAAAATTTCGTCTGATGGGTGGTTCATAAAGGCATAGGTTAATATATTGGGGAAAAAGAAGCCGAAAATGAATAGCACTAAGGCAATAATACTGGAGGTAATTGTACCAATATGGCGTACCTGTAATACTCGCTTATGATGACCAGCACCGTGGTTGGTAGCTATAATAGGTTGTGCTGTCTGTGCCACACCGTTAAATAAAGACATACATACAATAGAAATGTTTGCAATCATACTGTATACGCTTAATCCAATACTACCGATGTATTTTAATAATGTAATATTAAAGACAAATACAAGTACAGCATTGGCGCACTCTATTAAGAAGCTGGAAAAACCGCATTTTATAATTTCCCATAAGGTCTTAAAGGAAAAGCAGCGGAAAGAAAAGTGCATGGTATTTTTTTTAGAGAAAAAGTGAAGCACCAGAATACCTATGGTGATAATAGTTCCAATAACAGTTGCTAAAGCACCGCCAAACATACCCATGTCCAGCGGAAAAATAAATAAATAATCCAGTCCAATATTGATGGCCGAGCCTACTAAAACACCAATCATTGCCAGTTTGGGAGCTTTATCGTTACGCAAAAAACATTGAAGACTAGCAGAAAAAATAAATGCAGGAGCAATGAGTGTATAACAAATGCCATAACTACGGACTAACTCAATATTTGTTTCGTTAGCTCCCAATGTGTACATAATAGGATCGAAAAATATGATGCAAAAAGCGGAGAGACATATGCTGACTGCGGCTGCAACCATCATAACGGTGGAAAAATATTTATGAGCTAATTGCTGGTTACCGCTGCCCTTTGCAACAGACATTAAAACACCACCTCCAACACCAAGCAATAACCCTATGGCAAAAAAGGATGCGATGATTGGCATAAAAATATTAATTGCAGAGAGACCTGTATCTCCAACACCTTGACCTATCATAATGGTATCTACTAGCACATATATGGACGTAACAAGAGATGAACCAATAGATGGTCCTAAATAGTGAAAAAATAATCGACGTGGAGAATCTGTAAATAGATTGACTTGTTTCATGAAAACCTCTTAAATATTGAAATAAAAAGTGAATAAGTCAGCTCAATTGATGCTGCGCCTACCCACTGTCTGTAATACTCTTAATATGTTTTTGGAATGAATCCAATCTTTTTCATAACTTTGCGTAAGGTTCGATTGGATATAGAAAGTGCTTTTTCAGCGCTTTCTATATAGCATTTTTCCAAATACGCTTTATCTGTCATATAATGAGAAAATTTTTCTTGTATAGGTTGTAAATGTGCGATGACTGCGTCGGCAACGGCAGTTTTAAAATCCCCGTAGCCTTTGCCGCTGAACTCTGTTTCAATTTGCTCATTGGTTTTACCTGTAACGCAAGCGTAAATCCCCATCAAATTATTGATACCATCTTTTTCTTCACCGTAGGCTATGAGGCCGTCGCTGTCGGTTATGGCGCGTTTAAATTTCCGCATAATATCTTCTGGTTTATCTAATACCGCCACGCAGCTATTTGCATTTTCATCGGATTTAGACATTTTTTTGGTAGGGTCTTGCAATGACATAACTCTTGCGCCTGTTTTAGAAATATAAGGCTGTGGTACTACAAAAGTCGGACTGTAAATTCTGTTAAATCTTTCTGCAATATCCCTTGCAAGCTCTAAATGTTGTTTTTGGTCTGCACCAACTGGAATCAGATCTGCTTGATACAGTAAAATATCAGCAGCCATTAAGCTTGGATAGGTGAACAGACCTACATTGATATTATCTGCATGTTTTGTAGATTTATCCTTAAACTGCGTCATTCTGGAAAGCTCTCCAAATTGTGTATAGCAATTTAAAATCCACGCTAGTTCAGCATGAGTATGCACATGGCTTTGAATAAAAAATAGGCTTTTTTCAACGTTAATGCCACATGCCAACAATAGGGCATAGGCTTCTAAAGCGTTGTGGCGGAATTTAGTAGGTTCCTGGCGAACGGTAATTGTATGTAAATCTGCTAGTGCAAATATACATTGATAATCGTCCTGTAAAGCGGTCCAGTTACGCAGTGCGCCCAAATAGTTTCCTAATGTAATTGTGCCGCTAGGTTGAATGGCGCTGAATATTACTTTTTTTTTCTCAGCTTCGTTGGTTACAGACATGCGCTAATTCTCCTTAATCGTTGATAATAGAGTTAATTGCTCATTTGTTTTGCAATTTTGCCCAACGTGGCAATACCTTTTACAATTTGCTCATCGGTTGGTGTAGAAAAATTGATACGAAAAGATTGGCAAGAGGCATTTTCGTCTACTAAAAAGGCGTTGCCGGGTACAACGCATACTTTTTGGTTTGCGCTTTTTTTACAAAACTCAAGCATATTGATATTAGCCGGCAGCGTACACCATACAAACAGACCGCCGTTTGCTTTGTGGTAGGAGATACCGTGCGGTACTAAATGCTCTTCAATCAGGCTAATGGTAAGTTCCAGTTTTTTGCGGTAAATGGAACGTAAGTGTTGGAGGTGGTTTTCATAGTGGTACTCTGTAATTAAGATATGGCAGATCATTTGTGCCAAAATATTACTGTGTACATCGTCAGCTTGTTTACACACAACCATTTTTTGAGAAATTGGCTTAGGTGCAATAGAAAATCCTATACGCATTCCGGGAGAAATGACTTTTGAAAATGAGCCGGCATAAATTACAATGCCGTCTTTATCAAAGGATTTAATAGAAGGAATTGTATCACCGTTTATACGTAAATCGCCGTAGGGATTATCCTCTAAAATGATTACATGATATTGTTTTGCCAATTGGTACAACTGTTTGCGTTTTTCAAGGCTCATAGTAATGCCCGATGGATTTTGGAAATTTGGTATCGTGTATATCATCCGCACTTTTGTATTTTGTTTTAAAGTTTTCTCTAATTCTAAAAGATTCATACCATCGTGTTCCATAGAAATACCGTGCAGTTTTGTTTTTATCGAGCGGAAAGTATTTAAAGAACCAATAAAACTGGGAGATTCACAGATAATCACATCGTCTTCATTGCATAGTACCTTACTGGCTAAATTCATAACCTGCTGTGCTCCTGAGGTGATAATAGTGTCGTCAAAATCTTTGCCAATTTGATGATGCGTTTGCATGTGATTTGTAATCGTGTTCCGCAAAGGCGTATACCCTTCTGTAATGCTGTATTGTAAAGCTTGAATGGGTTGCTCACGCAAAATTTTTTGAGAAATTTCTAAGATTTCCTTTGCTGGAAATGCTTCAGGCGCTGGATTGCCTGCCGAAAAGGGGATTACGCCCGGCTCGGAAGAGTTTTTTAATATTTCTCTTATAATTGAAGGTTTAAGTTCTGAAACGCGGTCTGCAAATTGATAGTTCATCATCAAATATACGCACCTTTCGGAATAAAATATCTAAAAATTTTAGAATGTTGCAAGGTTTATCTATAATTTATAATTTTATCACAAATTTATCTAACAATCAATCAAAGAGAGGGAGAAAAGACAGGGAAATCATTTATTTTTTTACTCTTTCCAACAGAGATTTTTCATTTCTCGTCAAGAAAAAACAGCGTATTGTGACAGAGAATACACGGACCTCCTTGTATAATCATAGCAGTATCAGAATCAGAATGATAAATTTAATGGAAGTCAAATGACGGAGGTTGTATCGATGAAAGAAAAAACCATGGAGAATGGGCAAAACAAGAGACTATCTCTTAAAAGAATGCTAACTTCTCCGCGAATAAAGCGCATTGCGCTTTATGGACTGTACTTTTTAACAGGTCTATTAAGTGCTCGCGGTATTGTGTTTGTGCGGTATGCGCCTTTTGGCGCAGCGGCGGTAGCGGCCGTACCTGTTAGAAGTATGTGGGTAGTAATTGCAGGCAGTATAATAGGGTATATTTGGCCGTCGGCTGCTATGCACCCAATTCGGTACATAGCAGCTATGGTTGCCATAGTCCTGATTCGTTATATTTTAAACGACCTAATAAAAATACGTTCTCATCCTTTGTTTACTCCTTTGGTATGTTTTGTTCCTATGCTTGTAACAGGTATTGCCATGGCGGTTATCAATGGTGTCACGATTAACAGTATTACCATGTATAGCGCAGAGGCGGTACTTTCCGGAGGTGGTGCGTACTTTTTCCAGCGTACATCTTCTCTGCTTACCAGTAAACGCGGCGTAGGTACCCTAAACACAGGCGAACTTGCTTGTGTGGTGCTGTCCTTAGGGGTTGTAATTCTTTCGTTGAATCAGGTTGGTATTTACGATATTTCTTTGGGAAGAATTGCGGCGGTTATCGTCATTTTGTTTGCAGCGCAACACGGTGGTGTTATGGGTGGCTCTATTGCTGGTATTGCAACAGGCGTTATGTTGGGGCTTACTACATCAGGGTTAAACTACATTTCAGGGGCTTATGCGTTTGCGGGTTTAATGGCAGGTTTGTTTACTCCACTTGGTAAGGTTGCAATGATTTTGGTATTTATTTTAAGTAATGCTATAGGTTCGTTGCAAATTGGTAATCAGATGTATATGATAAACGGTCTGTATGAAGTATTAGCGGCTACCTTAATCTATGTAATATGGCCTACAAAAATAGGAGGAAAATTGGTTGCAGTATTCCGGCAGCCGGTAAATTTACTGCATACTGATGGATTGCGGCGTACCATGATTATGCGTTTGGGATTTGCGGCCAAAGCACTCGATGATGTATCACATTCAGTAGAGGAGGTTTCCAAACGGTTGGCATCGGTTTGTGAAGAAGGCTCGGATAACGTATATGCTCATGCGGTGGAAGCATGCTGTGAAAACTGTGGTATGCGTATTTATTGCTGGGACAAAAATCAAGTAGAAACACAGAAAGCGTTTCATGAAGCTGCAAGTAATCTACCCAAGAAAAGTAGTATCGGCATAGAGGATTTTCCAGGTTTTTTTGTAAATCGATGTAGTAGAGTACCAGAGTTGGCACAGCATATGAACCGTAAGTTTAGAGAATTAAAAATGAGAGAAGCAGCTGAACAGCGTGTTGCACAAGTGCGTTCTATGGTACTCCATCAATTTGAAACCACAGGTGAAATGATGAGAAACCTTGCACAAGAGCTAGAGCTGTATGAACGCTTTGATTATGATGCAACCCGCCGAATTAGTCAAGTACTGCACGAAGCAGCTGTTGTACCAATTGATATCAGCTGTCGTATAGATCGTTATCAACGTATGTCGGTGGAGATTGAAGTACCAAAGCTAGATCAAAAGAAAATAGGTAAAACAAAATTGGTGAAAGAAATTTCAAAGGTATGTGGTAGAAATTTTGAAGCACCCATGATAACGATGGTAGGGGATCGGTACAGGATACAAATGACGGAGAAACCTGTGTACCGTGTGCAATTTGGAGTTGCTCAGCATGTTTGCGGCAATGCACAGCTTTGCGGAGATAGCTATGATTGTTTTACGGATGGAAAGGGGCGCTTTATTTCAATTATCAGCGATGGTATGGGAACAGGCGGACGTGCCGCGGTAGACGGAGCGATGGCATCAAGTATTATGGCGAATTTGATTAAGGCTGGTCTTGGATTTGACTGCGCACTCAAAATTGTAAATTCTGCCATGCAGGTAAAATCAGGAGAAGAATCTTTAGCCACATTAGACGTTGCAGTGTTGGATATGTTTGACGGTTGTTTGACTGTTATGAAAGCAGGTGCGCCACTGAGTTTTATCAAAAGAGGGAGAAAAGTCGAACGTCTTGACGGTGTGTCTGTTCCCATAGGCATTTTGGATGAAGCAAAATTTACTTATACTAAAAGTGCCTTGGAAGAAAATGATTGGCTGATTATGTTGTCTGATGGCGTAATTTCAGCTGGAGATACATGGATTATGGAATGTATAGAAAGTTGGAATGAAAATTCTCCACAGAGCTTGGCGGAAGCCATTGTAGAAAAAGCACAGGCTCATCGTACGGATCATCATGATGACGATACTACGGTAGTGGCAGTGCAGTTACGGTTACCTAGCATAGATATATAACAACAGAATAACAGAGATAAATTGTACAAATTTAGTTTATAGGTTTGTGATAGTGTCCTTTTGTAAAAATATGGAAAGAGCAGAGAAATTATTTCTCTGCTCTTTTGTGTTTTTAGCAAAACCGAGATATTCATAAACGCCATTATAGTACAATTTATGACTATGCATGTAGCTCAAAGATTGGTTTTTGCGAAAATATACAAATTTTCAGCCATTAGTTTTCGTTTGTCCAATTTTCACTGTATGTTCTAACGAGGAATTCAGCTCCCACAGATTTACATAATTTACAGCAAGCTTCTAATTCTTCGGAGGACATGGTATCTACCACGGTCATAATCACTTTCGGTACATAATTTTTCACATGAACGGCAAAATTTAAAAGGGAAGGCAATGCTTGCAGACCAAATTGCGAATGACAGATTGAGTCATATTTCTCAGGTGTGGAGGCGTTGAGGCTAATAGAAATGATGTCTACAACGCCGGCAAAATCGGGCGCAGTGTCTCTGCCAAATATTAAGTCGGACAATCCGTTTGTATTGATACGCATTGGAATTTTACTTATATTACGTACTTTTTCAGAAATCCATTTAATATCTTCCAGTCGGTAGGTAGGTTCGCCATAACCGCAGAATACCAGTTGCTCATAACAGGATAAATTCCGTTTTTTTAGTTCTTCTACAATCTCCTCTTTTGCTGGTTCACGTTCCAGCCATAGACTACTGGAATCACCTACTCGATCACCGGTAGAGCGCAGACAAAATTCACAGGCATTGGGACAACGATTGGTTATATTGATATATAAGTTTTTACCGTACACGTACGTTATTGTCATATGAATCCTCCAATGGTACTTTAAATAATTTGGTGGCGTTGTTGCGGGTAATATCTAACAGTTCCTGCGTATTAATATGATTGCCTTGTTCGCTGCGTGCGTTGGCAATGTGTTCTGCGGTGTGTATAATCATAGCAGAGTTACAGCGTTTACCACGGAAGGGGACAGGAGTCATATAGGGTGCGTCGGTTTCTAATACCATGTATTCTACTGGAATAGCAGTGGCCACTGCTATGGGTGTTCTGGCGTTTTTAAAGGTAACTGCACCACCTAGACCGATGTACATACCTAGCTTAATGATTTCATTTGCCATTTCAACACTACCTGAAAAACAATGTACAACCCCTGTGGGTTTATGCTTTTTTAGCAAGTCTAATGTATCACCGTGAGCTTCGCGATCGTGAATAATTACAGGCAGCTTATATTGTTTGGCAAGCTGCAATTGTGCTTCAAAAAAAGTCATTTGTACTTCTCGAGGCGCGTTGTCTTCATAATGATAGTCAAGTCCAATTTCTCCAACAGCTACAACTTTTGGCTGTTTTACTAACAATTCCAGTTGTTGAATATAGTCACAGGGGGCATCTTTTACGTCGCATGGATGAATACCGACTGATGCGTAAATAAACGGATACTGCGCTGCTAGTGCAATGGATTCTTTAGAACGCACAATATTTGCGCCTACGTTGATTAGTCTGCATACGCCCTGTTTGTGCATTTGTTTAATAATCTCATGACGATCCTGTGTAAATGCTTCATCGTCATAATGTGCATGAGAGTCAAATATATGATTTAGCATGAAAGTTCCTCCGAATAAAAACAGACTGACAGAAAAATTTCTTTTCCCGTAGCCTGTATCAAATCAATCAGTGTATACTGCTGCCTGCAGGTATACCGTCAATAAATATGACTTTTACGGTATTTTCGTCGCAGTCGGCTGCCAAAATCATACCTTGACTTTCGACACCGCAAAGCTTTGCCGGTTTTAAGTTAGCGACTAATATGATATGGCGGCCAATTAAATCCTGCGGTTTATACCATTGAGAAATACCGGAAACAACGGTACGTTGTCCAAGACCATCGTTGATGGTTAATTGTAACAGCTTTTTTGACTTTTTAATGGGTTCACAGGCGAGTATTTCACCAACACGTAACTCTATTTTTGCAAAATCCTCAAAAGTGATTTCGTCGTATTTGGCTATGCCGGGAATCATTTTATTTTTTGGTTTCTCTTGTTTTTGAGCAACGGGGTTCGGAATCAATTTGTTCAGTTCTTCAATTTCAGCATCAACATCAATACGAGGGAATAGTGTTTCGCCCTTTATAATAGTAGTGTTTTCAGGAAGAATACCCCATTTGTCGGCTGATTCATAAGAAACGGCATAGCCAAATGCGCCAATCTGCTCTTGAATTTTAGGAGAGGTAGACGGCATGAACGGTGTAAGTAAAATAGAGATAATGCGTAATATCTCGCATAAATTATAAATAACAGCGGCGAGTCTTGCTTGTTTTGTTTCGTCTTTACCAAGCGTCCATGGCATAGTTTCGTCAATGTATTTGTTTGTACGTGCAATTAACTTCCAAATTTCTGCCAATGCATTGGAAAATTGATAGCCGGCAATATGATTGTCACATTTAGCCCGCAGTTTTGCTGCGGATTGTATCAATTCTTCATCTATTAAATCGGACTCGCGTTCTATGGGTATTACTCCCCCAAAATACTTTTGCGCCATAGCTGTTGTACGAGAGAGCAGATTCCCCAGGTCATTTGCAAGATCAGAGTTAATTCGATTGATCAACGCTTCGTTTGTAAATGTGCCGTCTGCGCCAAAGGGAATTTCACGCAGCAGAAAATAGCGAATTGCATCTACGCCATAACGCTCACAAAGAATCATAGGATCAACCACGTTGCCTTTTGATTTAGACATTTTTGTTCCATCACCGAATAGCAGCCAACCGTGACCGTACACTTGTTTTGGCAAAGGTAAATCAAGCGCCATAAGCATGGCCGGCCATATGATGGTGTGAAAGCGTACAATTTCTTTACCCACAAAATGAACGTCTGCCGGCCAGTATTTTTGATAGTTGGAATCATTAGGAGAATCATAGCCTAAAGCGGTAATATAATTGGTTAACGCATCCAGCCAAACGTAGACAACATGTTTTGGGTCAAAATCCACAGGAATTCCCCATGAAAAACTGGTACGGGAGACACAAAGGTCATCGAGACCATTTTTAATAAAGTTAATCATTTCATTTTTACGGCTTTCAGGCTGAATAAATTCAGGATGAGCTTCATATAGCTTTAATAGTTTATCACCATAGTTTGAAAGTCGAAAAAAGTAGGCTTCTTCTTCCTCCCATTTTACTTCACGGGCACAGTCAGGACATTTGCCGTTCTTAAGTTGTGTTTCGGTCCAAAAGGATTCACAAGGGGTGCAGTACCAGCCTTTATAAGCGCCTTTGTAAATTTCACCTTTGTTATAAAGTGCTTTAAAAATTTTTTGTACGCATTTTACGTGTATCTCATCGGTGGTTCGAATAAATTTATCATTTGAAATATTTAGTAGCTTCCATAGCTTTTGAAAGTTATGCACAATCTTATCTACATACTCTTGTGGAGTAACGCCTTCTTTTGCCGCATTGAGCTCAATTTTTTGTCCGTGTTCGTCTGTACCGGTTAAAAACATTACCTCAAAACCTTGCATTCTCTTATAACGGGCAATGGCGTCGCTGCCAACGGTGCAATAGCTGTGACCGATGTGTGCGTTACCGGATGGATAATAAATTGGTGTTGTAATATAAAATGTTTTTTTGTTTTCCATAATTCTCACATCTATCTTCCATATAAATTTTTAGCAAGTATATTTAATTGGCAGTATTGTTTGTACCATATATAAATTCTCGCAGTTTTGCTGATGTTGCGGGTAAATCCGGGATAAGGTTATAGTCGATTTCGGTATATAGACCCTCTATAGGAATATGAAATGTATGAACCTGGTATCCAAGAATCTTAGAGGCTTGTGTGGAAAGTGATAAAATATTTCCACTAGATAAATCAGTGGTGATGTATTGTCCATAGCCGTAAAATACAGAGGCCATGTGTATTGGATTCAGTGTTTTGAATTTATCAAAAATTGCAATCATAACCTGTCTTTGACGACCTGTTCTACCAAAATCACTGTCCAGTTTACGTATACGAGCAAAAGTTAAAGCCGCTTTACCATTCATATGGTTCATGCCTTCCCGCAGGTTGATATTTTCACCGTACTCACCCCGATACCAGAGACTCATATAATTTGCCTCAGCTTGTGTCATTTCAATTTCAATACCACCCATTGCATCAATTAAGTTCGTAAAATTCTCAAAATCAATTTCTATATAATGATCTATGTTTACACGAAAATTATTTTCAATGGTTTGCATGGTTAATCCTGCTCCGCCTTGACCATAAGCAGCATTTAGCTTTGTTTTTCCAATAGTCGGCACTTCTACAAACAAATCACGAAGGAAAGAGGTCATACGCAGATTTTTGGACTTATGGTCTATAGATAAAAGCATCATTGTGTCTGATCTACGCACGGTACCGTCTTCGCTGCGGTCTACACCGAGTAACAGAATATTGGTAATATCTTGATCCGATATTACATCCCATGTTGGTGCGTCGGCAGGTTGCTGTACGTAGCTTGCAGTATCTACAGGCTGATAATTGATACGGGAAATCATAACGGCAATAAAAATTGCAATTGCAACGAGAATAGTGAATATGAGACACACAATTGCCAATATAATTTTTTTACCTTTATGTTTCTTTTTTGAAGGAGGTACAATACTCCTGCCACGGTTTGCCTTAGATTTACGGGAGGAACTGTAAAGATCACGGTCGACATAGTTGTAACGGTCAATTTCCTCTATTTTTGGATGATAAGCTGTGGATCGTTTATTCTGAGGAGAGGTATTAGTTGTATGTTTTACAGCGGATTTTCGGTTAGGGGGTATACCGCTATTGGCATCTGTATGGTTGGAGTTAGAATGAGGGGGTCTGCGTAAATTGCGCTGTCGTTCTCTTGAAGTGGAAGAGTAAATATCTCTATCGTTATTAGGAGAACGTCTGTGATGATTGTCTGCCATAGTTTTCTCCTTTAGGATTGCTGTACATTACTATTAAAATTTATCTATATGCATATCATAATATAATCTATTTTATTTTATTGTATTATAATACTTATGTCAACTATTCAGGCAGACGCAATCTTCATTTTATAGCAATTTTAATGGTTATTATTTTATATGACGAATTACGAAAAGAGGAAACAGCAATATGGCTCAGAAAAAGAGAAGCAGATGGGATAAACGGATATGGTTGATTCGATTCACAGCGCTGGGGTGTGCGTTACTGATGTTAGCTACCGTTATTATTGCCGCAATTTTTTCTTTTTAATAGATCATGATAAATTTTAAAATTGACTAGAGAATTTTTGATTAATCCCATTTTCAATAGGATGTTTATAAAAAGGATTCTAGCAGCATGCTTTAATTTGTAAATCTGATAAAGTAAAACGGATTATTAAAAATGAGAGGGAAAGATTGAAAATTTGTAATAATCTGTTTTTGTTGCGTTGCTACTTTGATGGAAACAAATGATTGAAAAGTGACCTTTGTTTAGTTAAACTAAAAACGGAGACGTATATACGTCTCCGTTTTTAAGCTTTTATTCTTTTCCAAAAAAGGTTTGAGCAAAATATACAGAGCGCATGGCGTCTTTGGCGTAAAAATCAGCATCTATCATATCGGCATATTCTTGTGTTAGTACAGCTCCGCCAACCATTATGGTAACACCAGGCGCTTTTTCTTTTAATAAGCGAATAGTCTTTTCCATATTTACAACAGTGGTAGTCATTAAAGCGCTTAGTCCTACCAATTGCACGTTTTGTTTCAGTGCAGTTTCTAAAATTAAGTTAGGGTCTACATCTTTACCTAAATCAATTACGTCATAGCTATAGTTTTCTAGTAAAACCTTTACAATGTTTTTGCCGATATCGTGGATATCTCCTTTCACTGTAGCTAGTATAATTTTTTCACCCTTTTCTTGTGTTTGTCCTTTTTTTTCAAAATGAACCTTAATAACTTCGAACGCAGCTTTGGCTGCTTCGGCGCTCATTAGTAGCTGTGGCAAAAACAAAGTGCCCTGTTCAAATTCTTTCCCTACAACATCCAGAGCAGGAACCAACATTTGATTAATAATATCCAGCGGTTCTGTGGTTTGTATTAGCTTTTGTGTTGCTGCATGTGCGCTTTCCTTTAAGCCTTTGATAACAGCTTCATCCAGAGGAACATCAGCACCGGCAGCTACAGTTTCTACTGTTTGACCTGAATATACAGAGATATACTCCATACATTGTTTGTCAATACCGCTCAGTGCACAATAAGCATAATAGGCATTCATCATACTTTTGGAGCCGGGATTGATAATAGCCGCGCTTAAACCGTTCTGCATAGCCATAGTAAAGAAAGCAGAGGTTATATTTTCACGTTGCGGTAAGCCAAATGAAATATTAGATACACCCAAAGAGGTATAGGCCCCTAATTGATCGCGTATCAGTTCTAATGCTTTTAATGTAACGGAAGCAGCTTTTTGATCCGCGCTAATGGTCATAGCCAGTACGTCGAAAATGAGATCTGTTTTTGGAATGCCATAGGTTTTAGCAACATCAATAATCTTTTTGGCGATTTCCAATCTTCCTTCAGCTGTCTCAGGAATTCCATTTTCATCTAATGTTAAAGCGATAACAACACCGCCGTACTTTTTAACCAGCGGGAATATTTCGTGCATACAATGCTCTTTACCGTTTACCGAGTTAATCAGCGGTTTTCCGTTGTAAATGCGCATGGCTTTTTCCATGGCTACGGTATCTGAGGTATCAATTTGCAAGGGTAAATCAATCACGCTTTGAATTTCCATGATAGCGTCTTGCATCAATTGTACTTCGTCGATTTCAGGTAAACCAACGTTAACGTCTAAAACATGGGCTCCGTTTTGTTGCTGTGTAATACCCTCTCGCAAAATATAATCCATGTCGTGTTCCCGAAGTGCTTGCTTGAAGCGTGATTTACCAGTAGGATTGATACGCTCGCCGATAATAATCGGATGTTTACCAAATTGAACGGCCTGAGTATAAGATGAAATTACGGTCAGATGTTTTTGTTCAATAGGTACTGGTATAATGCCATGGCAGACTTTTACTGTTTCTGCTAAGTGAGCGGGAGTTGTACCGCAGCAGCCGCCAATGATCCAAGCGCCCTCCATAACGATGTCCAGCATTTCTTTTGCAAACTCCTCTGGTTCCACATCGTAAATAGTCTGTCCGTTAACGTTTTTGGGTAGTCCCGCATTGGGATTTACCACAATGGGAATAGAACAACATGCGGTCAGTTCTTTCATAAAGGCTTTCATTTGAGTGGGTCCAAGACCGCAGTTGAAGCCAAGACCGTCGACGCCTAATCCCTCCAGTAATGCAACTGCTGCAGGAATATCGCCTCCTGTAAGCAACTTGGCCTTTTCATCAAAAGTCATGGTTACAAATACTGGAAGCGTTGTGTTTTCTTTTATCGCAAGTACGGCGGCCTTTACTTCGTGAGTATCGCTCATGGTTTCGATTAAAGCTACATCAGCCCCTGCTTGCTGCCCGGTAACGGCCATTTCCTTAAAAGCTTCGTAGGCGTCTTTAAATGAAAGGTCACCAAGCGGGCGCAGCAACTTACCGGTAGGACCGATGTCTATGGCTATAAGACCATGACCGTTTTCGGTTACAGCTTGTTTTGCGATGGTGACGGCGCTTTCAATCAATTCTTTGGCAGTATAATGTTCACCATGCATTTTAATAGAATTGGCACCAAAGGTATTGGTTTTTATAATATCACACCCTGCGTTTAAATATGCTCGGTGGACGTTTAAAATAAAATCCCGGTTTTCAATGTTCCATACTTCAGGAGAACCCCCGGGTGGAAGTCCGTTTTGCTGTAAAATAGAACCCATACCGCCTTCAAAAAAAATGATACGTTTTCCCAGTTGGTCCAATATATTCATAATTACTCTTCCTTTCTAAACGGACAATTTTTTGCCTGACAAGTCATACATCTGTTGATATGGCAGGTAGTGGCTTCCTCTGTCAATCCGATGACAGCTGTGACAGATTTGCTGGGCGCTAAAATAAGGCTGTCCATAACTGTTAGTCCAATACGTTTTTGACAGTCTAGAACGGCAAGCAATTCTTTTTGATAGGTTAGTGGGAAGTCACCATAGCCGGGACTGAAACGAGGACGCAAATAAAGATTCTGATTTTCAGCTTGTGCTTGAATCGCGTCTTGTTGTTCATCGCAGTAGGCTTCAATTACAGTTGCAGCACAGGATTGCAGAATTACAGCTTTGCTCATATCAAGTTTGTTATATTTTTGAATCAATAAGTCGGCTCGTGGACCTAGTGTTGCCGCAAAAATTGCTGCTTGCCGACAACCGTTGATATGCTGAGACAAATTTTTGCTTTTAATAGTAATGGTACCGATCGTAACAGTGTTGCTATCTCCGAATGTAACAGGAAAAATTTGATAAATACATTTTGGCGAAATGGTTCTGAGCAGTTCATTAAGACAATCTTCTATGGTGTTTGTTACTACTTCATCTGCCGCTTTGCCGCGATAGCCTAAATAGCGTAAAATTTCTTTGCGATTGATATTCATACAATTCATATTCTCCTTAAGAAAATATAGTAGCACCCTGTGTATGTATCATTTCTGATAGATTGCAGGAAGTTGTTGCAGCTATATTTGGTTTTCTTCATAGTATACAAGTCAATGGTTTTGGTGCCTTTTAGGGTTAAATCAACGTTTTTATGATACGATATTGAAAATATTATATTAGGATAGAGAATCAAATAAAATTTAAATTCATATCCTGTTCAGATTTTTATCGTGTGATAGAGAATTTCCTCAAATAATGAGCAAAATTTAATATAAGCCCAAAAATATGTCTTTGAAAGAAATATTTATATGCGCTCCTTTTTCTTCCTTTATGACAGCAACCCAAATGTTTATTTAAATAATGATTTAAAATATATTGTACAATATATTTTAAATTTCGTCCACTACTATATGATAAAGTTCCTGCTGTCAATGAATAGCGATGTACATGAGAAGATTAAAAATAACTGGGCATGAAAAAACGGTTTTCCCTTGACAAAATTATCGAAACAGCATATTATTGATACTATATAATAAATGCGTTGACAGGGACATCATGCAGAAAAACTGTTTCAGAGAGTTGCCGGTGGGTGCAAGGCAGTACAGATTCTGTTTGGAATCACCCTTGAGCAGGCAGCTGAACCTTTTTGCAAGTAAGCGCAGCCCGGTTTCTTACCGTTACGAAAGCATGTATTGTTAGATACAGTGAGTGATTGTCTTACGACGATAAAATGAGTGGTACCGCGGAGCATAAGTCTTCGTCTCTGTTTGTAATAGAGACGGAGACTTTTTTATACCTAAAATTTGTTTGTAGATTATGAAACGATAGATAGAATAAATAGATTGAAGGAGAATTACCATGAAATTAACAGGTGCACAAATTATAATGGAATGTTTATTGGAGCAGCAGGTAGATACCGTATTCGGTTATCCTGGCGGCGCTGTTTTAAACATATATGATGCGCTTTATGAGTATAAAGATCGTATCCGTCATATATGTACTGCTCATGAACAGGGGGCTTCCCATGCGGCTGACGGCTATGCGCGTTCAAGCGGAAGAACCGGTGTTTGTATCGCAACATCTGGTCCTGGTGCTACTAATCTTGTAACCGGTATTGCTACAGCATATATGGATTCAATTCCTATGGTAGCCATAACCGGTAATGTAAATTTAAATCTGTTGGGTTTAGATAGCTTTCAAGAGGTTGATATTACTGGTGTGACCATGCCTGTTACAAAACACAATTTTATTGTAAAAAAAATTGAATATTTGGCCGATACTATTCGACAGGCGTTTCGAATTGCGCAGGAAGGCAGAAAGGGTCCTGTATTGGTAGATGTGCCAAAGGATATTACAGCGCAAATGTATGAGTTTATACCAGCAACACAATCGCTAAATGAAGAGCAGCAGGCGGCTATGCAATTGCCTATCAGTAAAAAACCGGTACAACTGCAAGCTTCTAAACTTGAGTATGCGCTGGAGCTAATTGCAAACAGCAAACGTCCGTTTATTTATGCAGGAGGAGGCGTGCTTGCTGCAGAAGCTTCTGCTCAACTGAAAAAACTGGTCGAGAAAATAGATGCTCCCGTTGCCTGTTCTTTAATGTGTCAGGGTGGTTTTGATCAGGCAGACGACCGTTATATGGGTATGCTGGGTATGCACGGTACAAAAACGTCTGCACAGGCACTAAAAAATTGCGATTTGTTTTTAGCGGTTGGTACACGTTTTTCTGACCGCATTATTTGTAACGCCAAATCATTTGCACGGCATTGTCCTGTGATTCAAATTGACATTGATCCTGCTGAATTTAACAAGAATATTGATGTAACTTTAAAGCTTTGCGGAGATGCAAACGAAATTTTATCTATTTTAAATGCACGTTTGCATCAAGATGACCATGCACAATGGCTTGCACAAATCAGACAGTGGAAGCAGGAATATCCGTTGGTGCAAAAATCTATAGACTCACAGGATATTACGCCTCAAATGCTCTTTCAGACGCTCAATGAGCTGACACAATCAGAAGCGATACTAACAACCGATGTGGGTCAACATCAAATGTGGGCGGCGCAATTTTATCAGTTCCGCCATCCTCGCCAGTTTATTACATCCGGCGGTTTAGGAACCATGGGTTTTGGTCTTGGGGCTGCTATGGGCGCTAAGCTTGCCAATCCGGATAAAAAAGTTATCAATATCACGGGCGACGGCAGTTTTCATATGAATTGTAATGAACTTTCTACTTTGGCAAAATATCAGATTCCTATTGTGGAGCTAGTATTGGATAACTCTGTGTTAGGTATGGTGCGGCAATGGCAGAAATTGTTCTATGAATATCGTTTTTCTCATACCGATCAAGATAAGAAAACGGATTTTGTGAAATTGGGAGAAGCTTTTGGGGTTAAATCCTTTGATATCCGCAGCAAGGACGATGTAATGCCGGTACTGAAACAGGCGTTTAGTTTGAATGAACCTGTTTTGGTGGCTTGCCATATAAACCGTGATTTTAACGTGTTGCCGATGGTGCCTGCCGGTGCGTCTGCTGAAGAGCCGATTCTTGAAATGTAAATAAAGTGAGGTTGCTGTTATGAATCATCAGAATGAAGAAAAAGAATATATTTTATCGGTGCTGGCGCAAAATCATACCGGAGTACTGCTGCGTATTTCCGGTTTGTTTAGTCGGCGTTGTTATAATATTAAAAGCATTGTAGCTGCACAAACCGAAGACGTAAACAGATCGCAAATTTTAATTGTGGTGCAGGGAGACGACCGTATTGTACGACAGGTAGATAAACAATTGAATAAATTGATTGAGGTAGAGCAGGTAACGGTATTGAACGATCATGAGGCTGTAGTTAGAGAGCATTTATTACTCAAGGTCATGCGTAGTGACGAAACATCAAATCAATTGATGGCTATTGCGAATGTGTTCCATGCCAATGTTTTAAATGTTTCCGCCGATGATATGATTGTAGAACTGACGGGTACGCCGTCTACTCTCAATTCTTTTATTGAATGTTACAAACCGTATCACATATTAAAAAGCTTACGTACAGGCACAATGGCAATGGAAAAATAATAACTTTTAAGTTACTTGAATATTGCAAAGGAAGAATTATAATATGCTTACATTAGATAAAATCTATCATGCGTCTTATGCGCTGCGAGATGTAGTGCGTAAAACAAATTTGACACTTGCACCTCATATTAATCAAGAAAGTGAAGTGTATTTAAAAACTGAAAATTTGCAAATAACCGGTTCTTTTAAAGTACGGGGCGCCTATTATAAAATTTCGCAGCTTTCAGAAGAAGAAAAGGCAAAGGGGGTAATTGCTTGTTCTGCAGGGAATCATGCGCAAGGCGTTGCCCTGGCTGCCGCCAAAAACAAGATTGCATCTCTCATTTGTATTCCAAATAATGCGCCAATTTCAAAAGTTGAAGCAACCAAGCGTTACAATGCAGAGATTGAGCTGGTCAATGGTGTATATGATGATGCTTTTCAAAGAGCTTGCGAAATTCAAAGAGAGAGCGGTAGAACCTTTATTCATCCATTTGATGATGTAGATGTGATTGCCGGTCAAGGCAGTATTGGGCTAGAGTTGCTCGATCAATTACCGGAATTGGATGCAGTTATTGTACCAGTAGGAGGCGGAGGTTTGATTAGCGGTATTGCGTTTGCTATTAAATCCTTGCGTCCCCAATGTAAAGTATATGGTGTACAAGCGGTAGGAGCGCCCTCCATGTATAATTCGGTTAAGCATCATCATGTAGAAGCCTTGGATTATGTTTCAACTATTGCAGACGGTATTGCTGTTAAACAGCCTGGAAATCTTACATACGATTTATGTGAAAAATATGTGGATAAAATTGTAACAGTAACGGACGACGAAATTTCCACCGCAATTTTAATGCTGATTGAACAGCAAAAGCTGATTGCAGAAGGTGCGGGGGCCGTTGCGGTTGCCGCCGCTTTATTTAATAAAGTAGATATTAAAGGGAAGAAGACAGCGTGTATTGTTTCCGGCGGCAATATAGACGTGACTATTCTATCTCGTGTCATTTCTCGCGGTTTGCTGAAAACGGGTCGCTCTGCCGACATTACGCTTGAACTGGTAGACAAACCAGGTGAGTTAAGGGATGTTTCACGGATTATAGCGCAATTAGGCGGTAATGTAGTAGCGGTACATCATGATCGCAGTGGTGAAAATACAAATGTAAATGGGTGTTATTTACACTTGGTGATGGAAACAAAGAACCATGCGCATATTTTAGAAATTGAGAAGGCTTTAATGGATCAAGGTTATAAAATTGTAGGAAGAGAGAGGACATGTGTATGTTAAAAAAAGTAAATACAGAAAAGGCCCCTGCAGCAATCGGACCATATTCTCAAGCGGTGATTACAGGTAATTTGTTATATACCAGCGGTCAGATTCCATTAGATCCGGCAACCGGTGAAATAATACAGGGTGATATTACAGCGCAGGCAGAACAGGTGATGAAAAACCTTGGTGCCGTTCTGGAGGCAGCAGGTACAACTTATGCCCATGTTATAAAAACTACATGCTTTTTAGCAGATATGAATGATTTTACAGCTTTTAATAAAGTGTACGAACAGTATTTTACTGAAAAACCGGCGCGTTCCTGTGTCGCTGTGAAGCAATTGCCGAAAAATGCGTTGGTAGAAGTTGAATTGATTGCTGCTGTACAAGTAGTTGAAAATTCATAGAGTGCATAATGTATCAACTCTTTATATGTCAGAATATAGGTAAATATATTATGATTCAGAATGAGGAGTCTTGACTTATTGATTTGATGTAGCTTGTATGTAGTCACGTGTATTTTATTGGCACAGTTGTATAAAAAATAACAAAGTTTGTCTAAATTTTATCTATTATTGACAACGGGGATGGTTATGCTATACTGAATATACAGAAACATTATGCAAATACTGTACTGAATAAGTCAAGCAGAATCAGGAGGAATTGATTATGTCAGAGAGATTTTTTATGCCATCAATGAGTTTAATGGGAGCGGGCTGCATTGAAGAAGTTCCTAGTGAAATAAAAGAGTTGGGATTAAAAAAAGGTTTGATTGTTACAGATAAATTTTTAAATCAAAGCGGTCTGGTAAAAAATTTAACTAGTCTTTTGGAGAAAGAGAATATTGAATATGCGATTTACGATGAAGTGCAACCAAACCCGACGGTGACAAATGTAAACAGAGGTTTGGCAATGCTTAAAAAAGAAAGCTGTGATTTTATTGTTTCTTTTGGCGGCGGTTCTTCTCATGATTGTTGTAAAGGTATTGCGTTGCTTGCAACCAATGGGGGAGAAATTGGTGATTATGAAGGTGTCAATCGCTCTAAAAAGCCACAATTACCAATGATTGCAATTAACACCACAGCAGGTACAGCCAGTGAAATGACAATCTTTTGTATTATTACCGATGAAGAACGTCATGTTAAAATGGCGTTAGTAGATAAAAATATGACGCCTCTTATTGCAGTGAATGATGCAAACCTGATGCTGGATATGCCAAAAAGTTTGACAGCTGCAACTGGTATGGATGCTTTGACCCATGCGATAGAAGCTTATGTATCTACTGCTGCGACACCTGTAACAGACGCCTGTGCACAAAAGGCAATTGAGCTCATTGTAAAATATTTGAGAACTGCTGTAGATGACGGCAAAAATGTGGAAGCAAGAGAGAATATGGCTTATGCTGAATATTTAGCGGGTATGGCATTTAATAATGCTTCTTTGGGTTATGTGCATGCAATGGCACACCAATTGGGTGGTATGTTTGATTTACCTCATGGTGTTTGTAATGCAATTTTACTTCCACATGTACAAGCATATAATGCACAGGTAGCGGCAAAGAGATTAAAAGAAATTGCAAAATATATGGGCGCAGATGTTTCAGGTTTAAGTGATCAAGACGGTGCGCAAAAAGCGATTGATTTAATTAAGGAACTTTCTAAGGATGTAGGTATTCCATCGGGTCTAAAAGAACTGAACGTTTCTCCAGATTCTTTTGATGAACTGACAAAAAATGCGTTAAAAGACGCTTGTGGCGCAACAAATCCAAAGCAGGCCACACATGAAGAAATTGTGGCTATTTTCCAAGCTGCTCTATAATTTCTATATTAAAAAACCGTTTGTTTTAATGACAAGCGGTTTTTTTTAATTAACTGATTCAATTTTAAATCATGAAAACAAATAAATTTAATAATATCATTATTTTGAGAAAAATCATGTTAAACAATAGTTAGTGTAAAGGACAAAGGAAATCGCAATTCGCAATTGATTGCAGTACTAATTTTAGTATTTTTTATATGGTTATGTTTTACAGATGCATTTCATATGTTTGTTGGTCATTATTTTTGTTAACGACTTTAGTGATGTCTCCAGATGTATCCCCTAGTGTATCAGATGCTTTTTCTAAATATATGTTTGGAGACGATGTGATGTATCATAATAAACTTTTGTATTGCAAACTTAGGGTTACGTATTGATTTAGGATTATGTGCCTGTTTTATATAAAAATTTTTATTTATGCGAATTGTAATGGTTGACAAAAAGACAAAAATAGTATATATTATATATACACCCCACCCGGGGTAGGAGGTGATATTGTGGATCAAAAGAAGTTTCAAGTAACCGGTATGACTTGTTCGTCATGTTCTTCTACAGTTGAAAGACATGTGAAAAAAATGGACGGCGTACAGGATGTAACAGTTAATCTGTTATCTAATACTATGACGGTTTCTTATGATGAAACACAAGTGGATGATCAAAAAATTATAAATACTGTTGTAAAAGCCGGTTATCAAGCAGCGTTGATTCAAAAAGAAAAGCAGAAAAGAGTAAGTGCATCAGCAGAAACAACTCCCATTGAGCAAGATATGAAAAATATGAAGATGCGGTTAATTGTTTCTTTTGTTTGTCTAGTTCCACTGATGTATATTTCTATGGGACATATGTTTGGTGTGCCAATACCCAGTTTTTTTACGGGTAATGAAAATGCGTTGTCATTTTCCATGATGCAATTTTTGCTCACTTTACCAGTGGTTTATGTCAACCGTAAATATTTTCAGGTAGGTTTTAAAAATCTTGTTAAGATGCACCCTAACATGGACTCTTTAATTGCGCTTGGGTCTTCGGCCGCACTGGTTTATGGTGTATTTTCTATTTTTCAAATTGGTGTTGGTTTAGGGCATCAGAATATGGAAATGGTGCATCACTATACCATGGACTTATATTTTGAGTCTGCCGCTATGATTTTAGCGCTTATTACGCTAGGTAAGTTTTTGGAAACCAAATCTAAAGGAAAAACATCTGAAGCTATTACAAAGCTGTTGAATTTAGCGCCTAAAACAGCTACGGTCATACGCAGTGGAATAGAACAGGAGATTCCTGTTGAAGAGATTGTGGTTGGCGATTGTATTGTTATTCGGCCTGGGCAAAGTATTCCGGTAGACGGCGTGATTATGGAAGGCAGTTCTTCTGTTGATCAGTCTGCGTTGACAGGTGAAAGTATTCCTGTAGAGAAACAGCCAGGCGATCAGGTAATTGCGGCCTCGGTTAACAAAACAGGTTCTTTTCAAATGCGGGCGCAGAAAGTTGGCGATGATACCACTTTAGCGCAGATCATCAGTTTGGTTGAGGATGCGAGCGCTTCTAAAGCGCCGATTGCCAAACTTGCTGATAAAATTAGCGGTGTATTTGTACCTATTGTTATCGGAATTGCCGTAATTGCAACTGTAGTATGGCTGGCTTTGGGATATTCCTTTGCCTTTGCGCTATCAATTGGTATTGCAGTGCTAGTGATTTCTTGTCCCTGTGCCCTCGGATTAGCAACGCCGGTGGCTATTATGGTAGGTACAGGCAAAGGCGCTGAAAATGGTATTTTGATTAAATCGGCAGAAGCGCTGGAGGTTGCGCATAGCGTGAAAACCGTAGTGCTTGATAAAACAGGCACGATTACGGAGGGGAAACCTGCGGTAACCGATGTTATTACAGCCGACGGTATTAGCGAACAACAATTGTTGTCTGTGGCGGCATCTATTGAAAAACCATCAGAGCATCCTTTAGCTGAATCTATCGTAACGTATGCAGCAGAGAAAGGTATTTCTTTGCTGACAGCGGAGCAATTTTCCGCAATTTCAGGCAGAGGTGTAAAAGCGTCTATCGATGGTACGGCTTACTATGCAGGTAACATTGCTTTTATGGAGGAGCAGCAAATTTCTACTAAGGAATTTGCTGCTATGGGTGATACTTTTGCAGAGCAGGGAAAAACACCGCTTTTCTTTGCAAGTAATCAATGTATAATAGGCGTTATTGCGGTGGCGGATATTGTAAAACCAACAAGTGCAGAAGCAATCACCCAACTAAAAAATATGCAAATTGATGTGGTAATGCTCACCGGTGATCATAAAAAAACTGCTGCTGCTATTCAAAATCAATTGGGCATTGACCGTGTGGTAGCTGAAGTTTTACCACAGGATAAAGAGAGGGAAATTCGTTTATTGCAGGAAAGTGGACAAAAAGTGTGTATGGTAGGCGATGGCATCAATGACGCCCCCGCTTTGGCAAGGGCAGACGTGGGTATTGCTATTGGAGCAGGTACTGATATAGCAATTGAATCTGCAGATATTGTACTGATGAAAAGCAGTTTATTAGATGTGGTAACAGCCATTCGCTTAAGCAAATCTGTGCTTCGTAACATTAAGGAAAATTTATTTTGGGCGTTTTTTTATAACACGATAGGCATACCGTTGGCAGCGGGTATATTTTTCCCCTTGCTTGGATGGAAGTTAAATCCAATGTTTGGCGCTGCCGCTATGAGTTTAAGTTCTGTATGTGTAGTATTAAATGCTCTTAGACTTAAATTTTTTAAACCACTTCCAACGAAACAGACGGTTGCAGCACCTTCTGTTTTAGAAGAAAAAAACAATGAAATAATGGGTCAAGGAGGACCAACAAAGATGAAAAAAATAATGAAAATTGAAGGTATGAGCTGCGGTCACTGTAAAGCGACTGTAGAAAAAACGCTGAATGGTTTTGAAGGCGTATATGCAACGGTAGATTTAGCGGAAAAATGCGCAGTGTTGGAAATAAGCGGTTCTATAGATGAACAGGCAATGATGGATGCTGTGAATGAAGCTGGTTTTCAGGCAATCTCAATAGAATAGGCGGTTGAGAGATGAAAGCGGATCAGGAAAAGGTTATTCGTCTGCTAAAAACAGCCAGAGGACAATTAGACGGTTTATTAAGAATGGTAGAAGACGACCGTTATTGTATGGATATTTCAAATCAGTTACTGGCAACGCAGGCCATTTTAAAAAAAGTTAATAAAGAAGTGGTGCAGGCACACTTAGGCGACTGTGTGCGGGAAGCTTTTCAAAGAGGGAACGAAGAAGAAAAAATTGTTGAAATTATGGAGCTTTTGGATAAAATGGCAAAATAAAAAAATCAGGTATTTCTTAATCAGAATACCTGATTTTTCTGTTAATAGGATAAAGGTATACGCAGTTGTTGCAAATAGACTATACAAATGATTTTTTTAGAGATTCGGCTTGACTTTTTATTGAGAATACTTTATGATTTACCTCGAAAATATGAATAGATAGAGAGGAGAATAGGTATGGAATTAAAAAGAATTGCGGCTATTCATGATCTTTCTGGATTTGGAAAATGTTCGTTGACAGTTGCGCTTCCAATTCTTTCGTCTGCCGGCATTGAGACTAGTGTAATTCCCACGGCAGTCTTGTCAACCCATACAGGCGGATTTACAGGTTTTACATACAAAGATTTAACAGAAGATATCATGGCAATTGCAGATCATTGGAATACATTGGAGATTGTGTTTGATGGTATTTACACCGGATTTTTAGGTTCGTTTGAGCAAGTGCATTTGATTGAAAATGTGATTGAAAAGCTAAAAATGAATAAAACTTTGGTAGTGATTGATCCTGTTATGGCCGATAATGGAGAACTTTACGCCATTTTTTCAAAAGAGTTTCCGAAGGAAATGAAAAGGCTGTGTCAAAAAGCAGATTTATTGATTCCAAATTTAACGGAAGCCTCTTTGTTGGTAGATGAACCGTTTATGCAGGAGGGTACCTATAAACCAGAGGACATTGAGCGTTTATTGCAGCGTTTGGCTACGCTATGTCAGGGTAATGTTGTGCTGACTGGGGTTTCCTTTGAGACAGGTAGAATTGGAGCTGCTATTTATGATAAAAGGAGCGCAGAAACCCAATATGCCTTTACACAGAAGATTGACGGTTATTATCATGGTACTGGAGATGTATTTGCAAGTACGGTGACCGCTGGTATATTCAACGGGTTTACATTACTGCGGGCAACTCAAATTGCTGTAGATTTTACGGCTGCGGCTATCGCACGGTCAAAAACTGCTGGTACAGATGTTCGTTTTGGTGTGAATTTTGAGCAAGAAATTCCTTCTTTGCTCAAAGCACTTAAATTAGTATAAATTTTACTATTTTTGCGTAATTTTTTTTCATCTGTTCTAAAAAATTTCATATTCTTCTGCTTGAGTTTTATTATAATAGTATTATATTAAATAAAATGAGGGTAAAGTTTATTATGATGAATCGAATCGCAAAATTTATGTATGGCAGGTATGGTACGGATCAGCTCAATATTGCAATTATTCTTTTATCATTACTTATATCTATTATACTCCGGTTTACACCAGTTTGGTATTTGGGGTATCTTAGTTATATTTTGTTAGGTGTTGCTATTTGGAGGATGTTTTCAAGGCATATTGAGGCAAGAAGGAAAGAAAATGCAGTGTTTTTAAAATTTATTCGTCCTGTTAAGGGTAGAATGCAATATGCAAATAGAAACTTAAGGGATAAAACTCATAAGTATTATAAATGTCCGAAGTGCAAAGCTGTTTTGCGTGTTCCCAAAGGACGCGGTAAAATTCAAATTACCTGTACAAGGTGCAAATATGAGTTTATTAAGAAAACTTAAACCGAGTAGAAGCGATAAATGCGGGTTTAAAGTTTAACGACAATTTAATATATTATTTGTTACAGAAGATAGGCAAACCGTTTTTTTAAGTGAAAGGTTTGCTTTTTGTATTGTGTAAAAGTCTGAAATTGGTACAGCACGTATTGGAAAATATAACGTTCTTATTTACAATTAATTGTCACATAACATATAATAAGTACATGGAATCGTAAAAAAGGAGAATCGATGTACAAATGCTAAAAGGGAAAAAATTATTGATTACCGGTGGTACAGGTTCTTTCGGCAATGCTGTTCTAAATCGTTTTTTAAACACGGATATAGAAGAAATTCGTGTTTTTTCCAGAGATGAAAAAAAGCAGGATGATATGCGCCGTATTTACCAAAATAATAAAATACAATATTACATAGGAGATGTGCGGGATTTAAATAGTATCAGGCAGGCCATGTATGATGTAGATTATGTGTTTCATGCTGCGGCATTGAAACAAGTGCCAAACTGTGAATTTTTTCCGTTGGAAGCAGTAAAAACTAATGTAATAGGCACCGATCACGTATTAACTGCCGCAATAGATGCAGGTGTAAAAAAAGTGATTTGCCTGTCTACCGATAAAGCGGCTTATCCGGTAAATGCCATGGGAGCGTCTAAAGCGCTGATGGAAAAAGTATTTGTAGCTAGAGCGCGAACAGTTTCTCCTGAGCGTACATTGATTTGTGGTACTCGTTATGGAAATGTGATAGGCTCCAGAGGCTCAGTGATTCCATTATTTATAGAGCAAATAAAAACCGGAAAAGCCTTGACCGTAACCAATGAGCGGATGACCCGTTTTATGATGAGTTTGGAGGAGGCGGTAGATTTGGTGCTTTTTGCTTTTGCACATGCACAATCTGGTGATATTATCGTGCAAAAAGCTCCGGCATGTACCATTGGAATTTTAGTAAGGGCATTACAGGAACTGTTTGGTACGGAACAAAAGGTGGATATCATTGGTGTGCGTCATGGTGAAAAATTATACGAAACTTTGCTAACAAAAGAAGAATGTGTCCGTGCGATTGATATGGGGCATTTTTACCGTGTACCTATGGATAAGCGTAAGTTAAATTACAGTCGATACCAAATGGAGGAAAGAGGAGAAGGGACAGCTGTAATTGAGGAATTTAACTCTAATAATACTATACAGTTGAGTGTTGATCAAGTAAAAGAACGCTTGTTAAAACTGCCGATTATATTGAAAGAGCTAAAGTGTTGAGTGTAAAGGTGGAACAATTGTTAGTTTGAGATTTTATAATAAGTTTATTTTTACCAATTATAAATAGGCGTTATATTGTACGAGTTTTAAAAGATTAAAAGTGCCTTTATGATATCTGTCAGGCATAATGAGAAACATAAAAGTGATATATGAGAGAATTGTTTTTGTTACAGTTATAGGACAGATATTAAACTATGTATAATATTTTTAGGGGTCAATATCATAATTTGATTTATACAAATACTATATACACTCCAATTCGTAAGTCTGGTTATGAAAAGATGCCGCATAAAATATTAATATTTTATGCGGCATCTTTTCATTGTATTTATAAACAATAAAATAGTTTTTATTGAATTGCTTTCATTGTGCCATGCTGTTAAATATCAGATTTGTACGTATTACCATTCTACACCGAGGCGTGCGGGAATCCCTCTGTCAAAAGGATGTTTGATTTTTTTCATTTCGGTAACGTAATCAGCAGCTTGTATCATATATTCGTCAGGATCGCGACCGGTCAGTACTAATTCTAATTTTTCCGGTTTGTTAGCTATAAACTGTTTTAGCTTTTCCTTGTTAATTAGATTGTTATTATATACTGCCATAATTTCATCTAAAATTAATAAATCACAATGACCGTTTGCGGCATGATGAATTGCTTGCTCAAGCTGGCGGTTTTGGTAAACGGTGATTTCTCGCTTTTGTTCCTCGGTCATGTGAAAAATAAAAGGTGTTCCTTCTTTACTGCGAAGAATCGTTACGTTAGGCTGTTGCAGCAGTACTTTTAGTTCACCAGTAGGACCGCCTTTGATAAATTGTATAATAAAAACTCGTTTTCCATTGCCGATGGCGCGTATTGCCAATCCCATGGCAGCTGTGGTTTTTCCTTTTCCCTCTCCACAATAAATATGTATTAAGCCTTTCATCTGTTTCCTCCGATACTTATCAATGATTTTCGATAATTTAGTTTTTATTTATCATATCATATTTTACAACAAAAGTATTAAATATTTTATCATTATTTATTGCTTTACTGAATGCATTTTCATTTACTTTGTTATTTATAATTATTTTGCCGTTCTATTTGATTTTTCGCTTATAAAGAAGTATAATAAAGTAAATTTGAACCGTATAGATGCGAAAAATAGGTACGGCGGCAGGGAGGAATCATTGTGCAGTTAAGTGTAAATCTACAGCAAAAAAGTTACGATATTATCATAGAGCGGGGGATTTTAAATCGTATTGCTACATATGCGAACCTTAACCGTAAAATATTGATTATTAGTGACGCTGGTGTGCCAAAGCGATATGTAGATACAGTTATGGCACAATGTCCGCAGGGAGCGTACCATATTGTACAGCAAGGAGAGGGCGCAAAATCTTTTCCGGTATATAAAGTGTTATGCCGTAAACTGCTGGAGCTTGGTTTTACCAGAACAGATTGCATTATTGCTTTAGGCGGCGGCGTTATCGGGGATTTATGCGGTTTTGTGGCTGCTACCTATTTACGCGGCATAGAGTTTATTGGTATTCCTACTACAACTCTTTCTCAAATCGACAGCAGTATTGGAGGTAAGGTTGCCATCAATCTGGAAGATGTGAAAAATATCATTGGAGGATTTCATCATCCTTCTGTTGTGCTGATTGATCCAGATACATTACAAACTCTGCCAAAACGTCATTTTATGAACGGTTTAGTCGAGGCGGTCAAAGCAGGTTTAATTTATGACAGTTCAATTTTGGAGCTGTTTGAAACATTTGACCCAATAGAGCAGATAGAGGAAATTATTTATCGTTCTTTACTGGTAAAAAAAGCAGTAGTGGAGCAGGATGAAAAAGAACAGAATTTGCGTAAAATTTTAAACTTCGGTCATACATTGGGGCATGGTATTGAAAGTGTATATGGACTTTCAGAGTTGCTGCACGGTGAATGTGTAGCCATTGGTATGATTCCTATGTTGGAGAATGCAGACTTAAAGGAGCGCGTTTTACGCATTTACGATAAATTACATTTAAAGAGTGATGTTGACTATAACGCAGACGAAGTATTTGCTGTAATGAAGAAAGATAAAAAGGCGCAGGGAGATACCATTACCGTTGTGAAAGTAAAAGAAGCAGGTATGGCAAGACTTGAAAACATCTCTATGGAAAGTCTGTATCAATTTTTAACGGAAATAAAACCACAATCCTAAATAGGAACGAGGTAAACTGTCAATGAAAAGCACATTTGGAGAACATATTCAAATCAGTTTATTTGGAGAATCTCACGGTGCGGCGATTGGTGTGAATATCAATGGTTTAGCATCTGGAATTCCGTTGGACTTGAATTTTATACAAGAGCAACTAAATAAACGCAAGCCACAAGGCAAAATTTCTACTCAGCGTAGAGAAGCGGACGAATTTGAAATAGTAAGCGGTTTTTTTAACGGCTATACAACGGGCACGCCGTTATGTATTTTGATCCGTAATCAGAGCCAGCATAGCAAAGATTATGAAGCGACGAAATATTTAATGCGTCCGTCTCACGCTGATTTTACAGCTTTTGAAAAATATAAAGGTTTTCATGATTATCGTGGCGGCGGACATTTTTCCGGGAGAATTACAACGCCGATTGTTGCGGCAGGCGCTATTTGTCTGCAAATTTTAAAGCAAAAAGGCATTGTTGTAACCACCCATATTGCGTCCTGTAAAGGTGTAAAGGATGTACCGTTTGGTAACACAGAGACAGAATTATTAGAGCAAGCTGAAATAATTAATAGCAGTTATTTTCCGGTTATCAGCGACACGGCAGGCCGGAAAATGGTTCAGGTGATTGAACAGGCACATAGCAACGGAGACTCTGTAGGAGGTGTGTTGGAGACAGCTGTCATTCATATGCCGTCAGGCATCGGAGAGCCGTTTTTCGGCTCTGTTGAGAGTGTGTTAGCACAATTGTTGTTCAGTGTACCGGGTATAAAAGGTGTAGAATTTGGTCTAGGATTTAATTTTGCCGATTGCTTTGGTAGTCAGGCTAATGATCCGTTTGTTATGAAAGATAAGGTACGCACGGTAACCAATCATAATGGTGGTATTAACGGAGGCATTAGCAACGGAATGCCTATTATCATAAAAACAGTGGTGAAACCAACACCATCTATTTATCAGGTACAGCAAACAGTTGATATTGAGAAACTGGAAAATGCACAGTTACAAATTCATGGACGTCATGATCCTGCCATTATTCACCGTGCAAGAGTCGTAGTGGACAGCATGGTTGCTATCGGATTGGTAGATTTATTTGCAGATCGTTACGGTTATATATGGATGGAACCGTAATACTTACCAAAAGAAAGGAATGGTTTGAATATATGGAATATGGATTGATAGGAGAAAAGTTGGGACATAGCTTTTCCAAAATTATGCACGAAAAACTAGCAGATTATACCTATGAGCTTTGTCCGTTGGCAAAAGATCAATTGGATATTTTTATGCAAGAAAAGCGGTTTAAAGCCATCAATGTGACGATTCCATATAAACAGACTGTCCTTCCTTATTGCGATGAATTGGATGAAGCGGCGAAGTGTATTGGGGTTGTAAATACGATTGTAAACAGAAATGGAAAGCTTTGGGGTTATAACACAGATTTGGCAGGGTTTCTATATAATTTAAAATCTCATGGAATTGATCTGAAAGATAAAAAATTGATGATATGCGGTAGTGGAGGTACATGTAAAACCGTAATGGCGGCGGCGCAGCATATGGGTGCGAAAGAAATTGTAGTAGTAAGCCGTACAAAACAAACTCACACTGTTACGTATGAAGAATGCTTGCATCATAAAGATGTAAATGTAATTGTCAATGCGTCTCCGAAAGGTATGTATCCGGATACTGATGGAGCGCCTCTTAATTTAACAGCATTTCCGGTATGTACCGCAGTGGTAGATGTGATTTATAATCCACTGAAAACAAAATTGTTGCAGCAGGCGGAAGCTCTGGGTATGAAAGCGGTAAACGGGTTGGGAATGCTAGTGGCACAAGCTAAGTTTGCAGTCGAGCATTTTTTGTCAGTTGAATTTTCAGACGATAAAATTGGTGAAATTACATTAGAATTACTTGAACAGCTTACGAATATTGTGTTGATTGGTATGCCAAGCTGTGGTAAAACCTTAACGGGACAGGCTTTAAGCAGATACATTGATAAAAACTGTGTAGATACGGATGCAGTGATTGAAGAACGTACTGGTATGCATATTAAAGAAATTTTTGCTCGGCATGGAGAAGATTATTTTCGTCAATTGGAATATGATGTTATTACAGAGTTGTCTAAGCAGAACGGCTTAATTATTGCAACAGGCGGAGGAGCGGTGAAAAATGAAGAGAATATACAACATTTAAAACAAAATGGTATTGTATTGTTTATCGACAGAGAATTAGAGATGCTTATGGCGACAGATGACCGCCCTCTTTCTAAAGATGTTGATGCAATTGCAAAGCTGTATCAGGAGCGTTATCCTCTTTACACAAAGTTTGGAGATTTGCGTATTTCTAATCATTATCCAATGGAAATATCACAGCAAGAGACTAAGGAGCTAGTCAATACAATTTTGGAGGGCTATCATGAAATTCTCTATCATCAATGGGCCTAATTTAAATATGTTGGGGATTCGCGAGCCTGCTATTTATGGTAATACTACGTATGCTGATTTGGTAGCGCTGATTCACCAGGCGGCAAAGGAAGAAGAAGTACAGGTGGAGATATTACAAAGTAATCATGAAGGTATGCTTGTCGATGAAATTCAACGTGCTTATGATAAAGCTGACGGCATTATCATTAATCCTGCCGCCTATACCCATACTAGTATTGCTATTTTAGATGCGTTGAAAGCAGTAGCTTTGCCTGCAGTGGAGGTGCATATTTCCAACCTAAATGAGCGGGAGTCATTCCGTCAAATCTCATATGCAGGGCAGGCTTGCTTTCACACCGTAATGGGACAGGGTATTGAAGGTTATCGTACTGCCATAAAAATATTAAAACAAAAGTTGCTCGGTTAAACGATTATAGAAATATTGAGCTGGAAAGGGTTCTGTATAATGATTATTACAATGAAAAAAAATGCTCCTGAACAGGAGATTCAAAATTTAGTACAGTCTATTGAGGATAAAGGCGTTAAAGTTACCATGATTCAAGGCGCTAATTATAATGTTTTTGGGATTGTGGGAGATACCACTGTCGTTGACGACAGACTAATTACAGCAAATCCTTATGTAGATAATGTAAAACGCATTGCCGCACCATATAAAAAGGCAAACCGATTGTTTCATCCATTGGATTCTGTTATAGATGTAGACGGGGTGAAAGTAGGCGGTAATGAAAAAATAGTTATAATAGGCGGACCATGTTCTGTAGAGGGCGAGGAATCCACGATGCAAATTGCCAAGGAAGTAAAGGAAGCTGGTGCAATGATGCTACGCGGAGGCGCTTATAAGCCGAGAACTTCACCGTATTCTTTCCAAGGGATGGGTATAGAGGGCCTAAAATGTCTTTATAAAGCCAAGCTCGCTTATAATATGCCTATTGTAAGCGAGCTGATGAGTGAAAATAAGGTGGATGAGTTTGAAGAATATGTAGATTTGATTCAAGTGGGCGCACGTAATATGCAAAATTTTGATCTACTCAAAGCTTTAGGCAAATGCTCAAAACCGATTTTGCTTAAACGGGGACTTTCTAATACTATGGAAGAGTGGATTATGGCGGCGGAATATATTATGGCAGGCGGCAATGAAAACGTAATTATGTGTGAGCGCGGTATACGCACTTTTGAAACATATACCAGAAATACATTAGATTTAAGTGTAATACCCATTATTAAATCAAAAACACACTTGCCGATTGTGATTGATCCGTCGCATGCTACGGGTAAAAGAGATTTGGTTGAATCTATGGCGTTGGCTGCCATTGCAGCAGGGGCTGACGGATTAATGCTGGAAGTGCATGAAAATCCAGAATGTGCATGGTCGGACGGCGCTCAAACTATAACGCCGGCTGCATTGAAAACCTTAATTGAAAAGGGCAGAAAAATTGCAAATGTTATTGGCAGAGAAATGTAATTTTAGAAATCAGGGTAAAGCTCATTTCCTTTTGCTGAAATGAGCTTTTTTAACGAAGTGAGTGTGTAATTATGAAAGTAAAAGTATATCCGTCTGTTTGCAGTGGTGAAATTCAAATCCCACCTTCAAAAAGTATAGCGCATCGTGCTATTATATGCGCTTCTTTGGCAAAGGGTAAAAGTGTAATTTCTAATATTGCATATTCCGATGATATTTTAGCTACTATTTACGGTATGCAGCAGCTAGGTGCAACTATCATTATGGAGCAGAATAATGTAATTATCGAAGGTATTCATTCTTTTCCACAGCATCCCATAAAGGTAGATTGTAATGAATCCGGTTCAACCCTGCGTTTTTTTGTACCGCTATTCACACTTTCCAATCAATCGGTTATTTTTTTGGGGAAAAACCGGTTATTTAACCGCCCCCAAACGGTGTATCGAACTTTGTTTCAAGAGCGTGGATGCTGTTTTGAGCAACAGGATCACCAGCTTTTGATACAAGGCGCTCTGACAGCCGGCACTTATTGCATTGACGGAAGTATTAGCTCTCAGTTTATTTCCGGTCTTTTATTCGCACTGCCTCTTTTGCAAGGGGATTCTGTAATTATTATTCGTCCGCCCTTTGAATCACGCTCGTATATAGAACTGACCATACAAGTTTTACAGACTTTTGGTATAACTGTGAGTTTTCAGGATGATTATACTTTATTGGTTCGTGGCAACCAAACTTATCAGGCCTGTAATTATACGGTTGAGGGTGATTACTCTCAAATGGCATTTTACGCAGTACTTGCGGCGGTTCAAAATGATTTGTATTGTAAGGGCATTAGTCACCAGTCAAAACAGGGCGATCAAGCAATTCTTTCGATCTTAAAAGCATGTAATTGTAAGATTGAACCTCAAAAAGATGGTTATATGATTTATAAAAGCGCTTTACGTGGTATCGAAATTGATTTAGCAGATTGCCCTGATTTGGGACCTATTTTAAATGTTTTGGGCATGTATGCAAAAGGTAAAACACGTATTTATCATGCGGCGCGTCTGCGCTATAAAGAGTCGGACCGAATTGCTGCGATGAAGGAAGAATTGCAGAAATTTAATGTGGATATTACCACAAAAGAAGATGAGATTGTTATAATAGGACAGGATTCTTATAGTTGTACGGAAGAAATAGCGGGACATACCGATCACCGTATTGTGATGAGTATGACTGTTGCGGCATTATGCAGTTCAAAACCTGTTGTAATAAATGGCGCTCAGTGTATTGATAAATCTTACCCGGACTTTTTTAAAGATATGCAGTCTATAGGCGCCAGAATAGAGGTGTTGGAATCATGATAGATAAAGACAAAGTTATATTAATTATCGGATTGGGTCTGATTGGAGGCAGCTACGCAAAAGGGTTAAAAAAACACGGTTATATGGTTTATGCCATTAGCAGGGGGCAGAAAACCATTGATTATGCGCTGGAGAACGGTATCATTGATCAAGGTTCTATCCAAGAAGATACGGAGTTAATTGGCCAGGCAGATTTTATTATTTTTGGCCTTTATCCTCACACCATGATAGACTGGATTTTTCGTAACCAACAGTATTTTAAACCGGGGGCTGTAATAACAGATGTTTGCGGTGTAAAATGCGGTGTGATTGATGTGGTGCAAGAGAAACTGCGTAAAGATGTGGAGTTGATTGGTTCCCATCCTATGGCGGGTAAAGAGGTAAGTGGTGTTGAGCACAGTGATGATGCAATCTTTCATTCGGCTAATTTTATCATTACGCCCACAAAGTACAATACTGAGCGGGGCATTTCCTTTATTCGTGACCTGGCAAACCTTTTGGGTTTTCGTCACATTGCAGTGCTTACCCCACAGCAACACGACGAAATGATTGGGTATGTATCTCAATTAACTCATGCTGTAGCGGTTAGTCTGATGAATGCCAATGATAATGCATATTTAAAGGAATACACAGGAGATTCCTTTCGGGATTTAACTCGAATTGCTAAAATTAATGAAACATTGTGGTGTGAGTTGTTCTTTTTAAATAAACAAAACCTAGTCAGAGAGATTGATGATTTAATTGCAGAGCTTGAAAATTTAAAACAAAAAATTGAGGACGAAGACGAGGATGGTATTAAGCAATTATTTATCCAATCTACTGAGCGTAGAAAACAGTTTGATAAATAGATTTAAGTAACAGGAAGCAAAAAGCTTTTGGATATCCATCGTAAGGAAAGCGGCTATGTTTGTTCTATTGGTTTAAAGGGAATCCGATTTTGATGTTTAAATCTATAATTTCCAAAATAATGTGATAGATGAGAATATTGGTATGTAGCTATTAGTCAATAATTTGTAATTTATATAGCATCAATAATCTATTGTGAAAGCATGCATATATTTGTACCTATACGAAAATGGCAATACTTTACAGTCTGCCTTACTTGAAAGATACAAGAAAATGTATTTCTCTATTTTCGTTGTTATTAAAACTGTACCAGTAAATGCATGTTTTCTATGCTTGCAGGACTTATATAAATAGGTGCAAATAGGATGTTTGTAATTTATGAATGCTATGAGAAAGCCATTGATAATAGTATTAAGGTATTTACCGCTATTACAAGTTTGCGATGAATATGGATAGAGAACACAAGGAAGAATAGACGTAATTATAAAGTAAATGGAAGGTTAGTGATTGAGAGCTATACTCAATATTTTGTTATAAAATATTGAGTATAGCTCTCATTTTATTTGTATGATTGGGTAGATTTGTCGGCAGTTTTTTGTGTTTTTTCTTTTACATTTTGGTTTTTTACGATTTGTTTGCAAATACTATAAAGATTTATGCTACAATATGGAATAAATTTATTAGAACATTAGGAGTGACAGATTTATGAAGTTTTCTCAAATGGAATATAAACGTCCTAATATAGACGAAATGATCGAAAAATATAAGCATATAACGGAGCAATTTCCCAATTGTAAAAGTGCAAAGGAGCAAATGCAGTGCATTTTGGAGCATGAATCTTTGATGAAATCTTATCAAACCATGAGTACCCTTGCGCATATTTATAACAGCGTTAACACGGCGGATACATTCTTTGAAAAAGAAAAAGCATTTTATAACGAAAAATCTCCGGAAATACAGGAGTATGAGCAAGCTTTTCTACAGGTGGTGTACGACTCTAAATTTAGAAGCGAGTTGGAAAAACAGTTGGGTCGCCTATTTTTTGAAAATATCAAGGTTGCTTTACGCTCTTTTTCTCCGGATATTATCCCGCTTTTACAGGAGGAGAATGAGTTGACTACTACTTATCAGAAGCTATTGGCGGCTGCTGAAATTCATTTTGACGGCAAGGTTCTGAACCTTTCTAGCATTACACCGTATTTACAAGACCTTGACAGAAGCGTTAGAAAGCAGGCGTGGGAGAAAAGCGCAGCTTTTTTTGAAGAAAATGCGGAAAAGCTTGATGAGATTTATGATAAGCTCATTAAAAATAGAGATGAACAGGCACGCAAATTGGGATATTCCAATTATATACAGCTGGGATATGATCGCTTGGGAAGAAATTGTTACCGTGCTGAAGATGTAAAGGTGTTTCGCGACCAAATTATACGTGATTTAGTTCCAATTACTGTTACCATTCGTAAAATGCAGGCAGAGCGTATAGGTATTGATACCGTTAAATTTCATGATACGGCAGTTTCGTTTGCAGATGGTAATCCAATTCCAAAAGGAGGTACACAGGAGCTGGTTAACGCTGCACAAAAAATGTATGATGAAATGAGCGCTGATACAGCTGAATTTTTTACGTTTATGCGTGAAAATGAACTGTTTGATTTGGAGAGTAAAGCTGGTAAAGCAGGGGGCGGTTATTGCACTGAGCTTCCGGATTATCAATCGCCGTTTATTTTTTCTAATTTCAATGGAACCTCGGGTGATGTAGATGTTCTGACACATGAGGCAGGACACGCTTTTGCTGCATATCAGGCACGCAATATGGAGATTAGAGAAAACGCAAGTACTACCATGGAAACCGCCGAAGTGCACTCTATGACAATGGAGTTTATGGCACGCCCGTGGGCAGAGTTGTTTTTTGGTGATGATGCGGCAAAATTTCGTGTATTTCAGTTGGAATCTGCACTTAATTTTATCCCATATGGTTGTTTGGTAGACGAATTTCAGCATGGTGTATATGAAAATCCAAAATTAACACCACAGGAACGAAAAAAATTGTGGCTGAAATTAGAAAAAAAATATCGGCCATGGCTGGAGTTTGATCATTTGCCGTTTTTCAAAGATGGCGGAGGCTATCAGAAACAGCTTCATATTTACTGTTATCCGTTTTACTATATCGATTATTGCCTCGCGCAAACAGTTGCATTGGAGTTCTGGAGCCAATCAAATAAGGATTGGCAAAAAGCATTTGAATCGTATTTGAAATTTGTTAGTGCTGCGGGCACGAAAAGTTTTGTGGAACTGATTGAAGATTCGCACTTAAATTCTCCTTTTAAAGATGGTTGTGTGAAAGAGTTAAGTGCAGAGGTAGTGAATTGGATGGAGCAACATCGAATTACACGGCAGGTTTAGAGCGAAAAATTTCTTTTATACACATTACGTCTTCTTTTTGTAAGCTGCCGGTTAAACGCAATAAAACGTAGTATCCAATTGTTGAAGTCATAAACTCTAATATCATACAACTCCAGGCGGGGCATATGCTCATAAACGGTAACTGTCTGCAAAATAAGACGAACAGTACTGAGACGCTGCCGCATAAAATAGGCTTTATGATCCACTCTGTTACGTTAACCTCCACACAGGAAACCTTTAATAGACGTTGAATGCTAAGGGTTGCATTGAAAATAGTACTAAAAAATATAATGGCTAAATAGCCGTTAGTGCCGGTGAGGGGTACAAGAAAATATACCAAAACAACACGTAAGCCGGAATCGGCAAAATTATATTGCATAGAAGCAATTTGTTGGTCTAAGCCTTTTAATATGCCGTCTACCACACTATCTAAATACATTAGTGGAACCAGCGGTGCTAAAAAACGAATCAGGCGGCTGGCTTCTTCGCTTTGGTAAAAGACATGCCCAAAGTCGCTGGCAAAGGCAATTAAACAGGCAGAAATAAAAAATGAAAACAGTAGGGTCAACTGCATAGAGCGTGCAGTGATTCTACTGATTGTTCTTTTGTGACCTGCTGCATATGCTTCGGCCATTTCAGGTACAAGCAATGAAGAAAAGGCTATTAAAAAGGCGGAGGGAAAATAAATAAGGGGGAACACCATACCATGAATCATTCCATAATTACTTAGGGAGCGTTCTGTGCTGGCGCCGTGTTTTTTAAAGCCAATGGGAATTAACATATTTTCTAAGGTAACAAGTCCGTTGCGTAGTGTGGAGCCCAACATAATAGGTAGTTCTATATGTAGCATATCTTGTAAGGCTTTGCGGAACGTGTATTGAAAGGTATTGTCTGTTCTGTCTTTTGTTTTTATTTTGTCTTTTGTGAAGAAGAGAAAGGTGTAAAAGCAAGAGGCGGCTTCTCCTAATGTAGAGCCAAACATAACAGAAGCGCAGGCATATTCCAGTCCTTCGGGTGCAGCTAGAGAAAATAATGCTATGACCGCTATAATTGTTACAAATTGTTCTAATAATTCTGCTGAAGCAGTTTTTGTAATACCGCGCATGGCGATAAAATATCCCTTTATGCAAGAACAGGTCGCCATAAGAGGCAGACCAGGTGCCAAAATTTTTAATGAGAGAGCAACACGTCCGTCACCAAGCCATGCGACTGCAATGTAGTTTGAAGTAAAGTACAGTATAGTCATTGCACTGAGGCTGATACAGAGCGCAAACACGATGCATTTTCGTACAGCACGTTTTGCTTGTGATGGCGCTCCTTTTGCAATGGTGTCCGTTACAATACGTGTGACAGCTAAGCTTATTCCTGAGGTGGAAACCGTAATAGCCAATATAAATACAGACATCACTAACTGATATAATCCCATACCGGCAGTACCGATTTTTGAGGATAAATACATGCGGTATCCGATACTGCCGGTACGCATTACCAGTGAAGATGCCGTTAATATGATTGCATTAAAGAAAAATATCCGCTTTTTCATAGTATAGCCCCATTTAGAATTGAAATCTTTTTAATATATGCCTGTGATAGCCAGAACATGAAACAAGCTGGTATATTTCTATGAAAGTTTGCTAAAAAACAAAATTTTTAGTATAGAACATAACTTGCAATGTGGGAAACATTATTGCATAATATTAACATTTAAGGCGGGAAACCCTGAAAAATCAGGATTTCCCGCTTTTTTTGTTACTAATTTGTTATTAGTTCAATATTCATTTTTAGTTCCTCCATATTTTTATGGGTATAAATCCGTTCACCCGTACCTTTCGATTTATGCCCCATGATCCTATCAATACAAACCTTGTTTGCCCCGGCAGAATCAAGGCGGCTTCTGAATGTGTGGCGGCATTCGTGAGGGGTGTGCTGCATTTCCAATCTTTCCATGATTTTAGCCCAAAAAGTAAGTCTATATTGGTTTTGGTTCAACTTCTTTCCATTGTGCTCAAACAAATAACCGCTTTTGGACTGTTTAACCCGTTTTTGAAATATGTGTTGAATTTTTGAATGAATGGGTATAACTCTGTTCTTTCCTGCTGCTGTTTTCGTTCCCCCAATTATAGTTTGGATTTTAAGGTCAACGCTAGAAGTTTTTAAGTCAATCATTTCTGAAATCCTAAACCCCGTGTAAAGGAAGAACAAAACGGAATCAACCCATTCCAATTTTTCATTTTCCCAAAGTCGTGAAACTTCTTCATTTGTGAAAATTTCCTTGCTTGTTTCTGGTATGGGTTCAGAGGTAAGCAGATCAGAATAGCATTTTGAAACTATATCAAGTTCCATTGCGAAACGGTCAAGATGTCCAAAAAGGTTTTTAATCGCCCCTTGTGTAGAATAACCGCAACCGCAGCTATCAATGCAATCTTGCATTTGATATGATTTGATTTGTTTATATTTCAGATTTTTTAATTTGGAACAATGCTTGTATGCTGCTTTCAAGGAAGTTTGATTTGCTTTTCCCAATTTAGCAGCTCGCTTTTCAAGCCATAGTTCATAGAGTTCTTGAAAGGTGATTTTATCCGTTTCAATATCCCACGGATCATTGTTGTAATTGGCAAGCATTATCAAACCTTCTTCCCGTGTTGCAGCGTAACCTATGGGCTTTTGCTTTCCTGATACACCTTCCTTAACAATCCACGGTTTTCTTCTATTGCCTGACAGCTTAGTAACTGTTCCATATCTGTTTGGATTCTTAATAGGGAACACCTTCTTTCTTACAACGGGTTTGATTATGCCGCTGTTCCTTAGCTGTAGCCCATCTACAATTTGAAGGTTCATATTTCCCGTTAGGATCAATTCTATCAATACTCAAATTCTCTTTATATCCGTGTAGAACCGCCCAATTTCTAAAAGTCCAATAGTTGTACTTCCAATTATCACATATTGTTACGCCTTTACCGCCATAATATCTTTTGTAATCTGGCGAATTGGGGTTACTACAGCGGTTTTTCATTGCTTGCCAAATACGATATAATCTTGTGCCACATTCCCCATGTGTAGTTCTGTTTGGACTTGAAATGTGTTTTTCTTTGTCAAGGCAACCACATGATTTTGTATGCCCTTGTTGTAATGAGTTACTGGAAATAATTTTAGAATTTCCACATTCACATTTGTAAAGCCACATTGAACGATTATATTTATTTTTTTCGCTATAAGATATAACCGTCAATCTACCATAAGTTTTTCCTATTAGATTTTTCATAACTTCACCGCCTATTTACTTGTGAAATCAGGCGTGAAGTGCTATAATATCAGTTGACCGCTGAAAATCACTTCATCCTGATTTTTGGTCGCTTCCCCCTGTTGGTGTTGCAGCACTGACGGGGGAATTTTTTTAATCAAAATAATTCAAATTATAAGTAACATATATGGTATTAAAAGTTTTGTTCTCCTTGTCGTAATTATAGAATTCAACTTCCGCTACATTATCTGACACCGGGGAAAATTTATATGTTGTTCCAGTATCAACAGTTTTCTTTGCGTTTTCACCGGGAACAATCCCAAACATAGCAAAGATATTATCCGAATTTGATCCTTCAACTTTCCAGTGTGTATTAGAAAACAAACGAAGCTTTATAACTGTATCTTCATAAAGAATAAATTCCCCATAAAAACCTTCAAAATTATAGGTATAAATCTGCATTTGAAATTCACCTTTAGATGTTTGATTATTCCAATTTTCTATATTCGTGGGTTCGCCTAATTCATTTTTTAGTTCATCTGTTGAAATACGACTGAGTTTTGAACAATCAAACACCACTGAAATATTTTCTTGTTTTTGGTACTGTTCGGGATTTTGAATAATTCGGTATATTCCAAACCCTAAAGCACCGATCAGGATCACACCTATAATTAAACCAACCTTTTTCTTCATAGTAAACTTCCTTCTTGTTTGAAAGGTTAATTTCAAACATTCAACTTATTCAACTTCAACTTGTTATTTTCTTTATAATTATTTTTAGAGAAACACTGTAAATTAGCGTTGCAAAAATCCTATTTATAAAGAACTTAAAATCAACTTGAAGAAGTTGAATGAAAACACGAAAAACCGCATAATATCAAGGTTTTTCGCCATTCAACTTACACAACTACAACTTGAATGTATCTTGAATTTAAGTTGTAGTTTTGAAATCTACATAGATCACATTGCCTTTCCGCCTGATGATTCTTTTTGAATGGAATATTTTTCTTGTTCAAGTAAAGATTCAACCATATTATAAATTGCCCCGCGAATACCAGCGCGATCCGGCTCATCCAGCTTTGAATATTGGGAAAGAAGATGCGTTATTTCTTTCCGTTCTTTTGGTTTAACAGATAAAAGTTGGGAAAATAATTGGAATGTATCATTTCCGTATTTTTGTTCAATTAGTTTAGCAATTTCTTCTTCCGATTCACTCTTTGTAAGTTTTTTATCCCAACCAACAATATCTTCTTCCGTTGCTTTTTCGCTTCCAGACAGCCAATATCCTAATTCTTCAACTGAAACTTGCAATGTGGATGCTAACTTGTAAAGTTTGTCACCTCTGATGGTTTTAATATTTCCGCTTTCCCATCTCTGCACAGTGGCTTCTGTAACACCAACACGGGTTGCTACTTCTATTAGCGTAAGTTTTAATTCTTTGCGTCGATTCTTGAGCTTATTACCGAAATTCAGGACTACCACCTCCCTCAATGTAAATTTTACTGTACACTTTCGCTAAAGTCAATGCGTTTACGAAAGAATTTTGAAAAATATTAAAAAACTTTCTTATACGTATTTGATGGCGTTTCAGCCCGTTCTTCAAAGAATGAATGAAATTGCCAACAGTGAAGCTTTCCAAAGTTTTGTGAATGGTGCGATTGAAACCCTTTCAATGGTGGCGGGAATTACCCTTGAAATCTTTGATTTGCTTGTGAGTGTTGCGAGTGCTGTTGCTGATAACTGGTCGTGGTTATCCCCTATCATCTACGGTGTAGTCGGGGCTTTAGCAGTTTATTATGGCTGGCAGCTTGCAGTAAATACAATTAGTGCAATCAGCAAAGGAATTAAGATTGCCTTGTGTATAGCTTCTTATGCGCACGCAGCGGCTACGGGTGCAGAAGTAAGCGCAACAGCAGCGGCTACAGCGGCACAATATGGACTAAACACAGCAATGTACGCTTGTCCTCTTGTGTGGATAATCATTCTTATAATCGCCCTGATCGCTCTTTTCTATGCAGCGGTTGCAGCGGTAAATCACTTTGCCGGAACTTCCGTTTCCGCAACGGGTGTAATTTGCGATGCGTTTATGGTTGCCCTTGCCTTTATCGGCAATATCTTCATTGCCTTGTGGAACTTGGCTGTAGATGTATTTGTACTGATTTATAACCTTGTAGCGGAAGTTGCAAATTTCATAGGTAATGTGTTTGTTGATCCGATTGGATCAGTTTGTCGACTTTTCTCTAGCATGGCTGATTTTGTTTTAGGTATTCTTCAAGCGTTGGCTTCAGCTATCGACTGGATTTTCGGCTCAAACCTTGCTGGCGCAGTTCAGGGTTGGCGTGATTCTCTTGGCGGTTGGGTAGATGATACCTTTGGCAAGGGTGATGAAGTCATGGCAAAAATGAACGCTGATGATATGAAGCTTGATCGTTTTGACTATGGTGAAGCTTGGAATGCAGGATATTCTTTTGGTCAATGGATAGATGAAAGCGTTGCAAACTTCGATCCTTCCAGCCTGTTTAGCACCAATGTTCCTAATCTGGGTGATTACGCTGATTTGAGTAATTACGGAGCAGGACTTGATGGAATAGGGGGTAGTGTTGACGATATTGCTGGAAATACTGGAAAAATCGCTGACAGTATGGCTATTACAGAAGAAGAATTGAAGTATTTGCGTGATATTGCCGAACAGGAAGCTATCAACAGATACACAACCGCAGAAATTACCATTCAACAGACGAACCACAACAATGTTTCTAGCAAAATGGATTTGGATGGTGTGATTTCAGGGCTTACCGATGCTACAAATGAAGCGGCTGATATTATAGCGGAAGGGGTGCATGAATGATGAGTAAAGCCGGATATGATTTCTACTTAAAAAAATGCTTGTTACCAATCGCCCCAGAAAAGTTGGAATTAAAAATTAACAACGCAAACAGTACGCTTACCCTGATAAATGAAGGGGAAATAAACATTCTAAAAACCTCTGAACTAACAGATGTTGAATTTGAGTGTAGAATTCCACAAGTGAAATATCCGTTTGCAACCTATAAATCCGGGTTTAAGGGGGCTTCTTATTTCCTTGATTACTTTGAAAGATTGAAAGTAGACAAGAAACCCTTTCAATTTATCGTTTCCCGGACAATGCCGAATGGGAAGGTTCTGTTTTCAACTAATATGAAGGTATCATTGGAAGATTACAAAATTACGGAACAGGCGAAAGACGGCTTTGATTTAAAAGTGAAAATCAAGTTGAAGCAATATCGGGATTACGGAACAAAAACCGTAAGTATAAAAATTGCCGCTTCCAAACCGAAAGTAACAGTTGAAAAACCACGGGCAGCGGAAACAAACCCCATTCCGCACACAACCCAAACCTATACAGTCGTTCGGGGAGACTGTCTTTGGAACATTGCCAAACGATTTTACGGGAATGGGGCAAAATACACAATTATCTACAACGCTAACAGAGGGATAATTGGTGGAAATCCAAACTTGATATATCCCGGTCAAGTGTTGACGATTCCAACTGCTTAAAGAGGGTGTTTTAATGAATGTTGAACTTTTGATTTCTGATCCTTCCAGTACAAAGGCATATATCCCGATTGTGGAAGAAGGGATTGAATGGAGTACAGAAAGAAGAAGCACTCCCGGCAAGCTGACTTTCAAACTTGTAAAAGATTCCATTATCAATTTTCAGGAAGGTGCGGCGGTTCGCTTGAAAGTGGACGGGAAACCCGTTTTCTTTGGATTTGTGTTCACTAAAAAGCGGGATAAAAATCAGATTATAGAAGTAACCGCTTACGATCAATTACGATACTTGAACAACAAAGATACCTATGTTTACGAGAACAAAACGGCTTCACAGTTTATTCAGATGATTGCAGCGGATTTTTCTTTGAACACCGGAACGCTGGAGGATACCGGATATGTGATTACTTCACGGGTGGAAGATAACACTTCTCTATTTGACATGATAGAAAATGCCCTTGATTTAACTTTGCAGAACAGCAAGGAAATGTTTGTTTTATATGACGATTTCGGCAAGCTGACATTAAAAAATATTTCTTCAATGTATGTTGGTGAACTGGGGGCATACCTGATGATTGATGAAGAAGCCGGGGAAAATTTTGAATATACTTCCAGTATTGACAGCGACACCTACAACAAAGTGAAATTGACCTATGACAATGAGGGAACAGGAAAGCGGGAAGTTTACATTGCACAGGATTCAAGCCACATGAACGCATGGGGTGTATTGCAGTATTTTGACACGCTGCAAAAGGGTGAAAACGGGCAAGCAAAAGAGGATGCCCTGTTGAAGCTATACAACAGCAAAACAAGAAATCTGAAAATCATGAACGTTTTGGGAGATACACGGGTAAGAGCCGGAAGCATGGTCGTGATAAATCTTGCTTTGGGTGATGTGAATGTAAAAAATTTTATGCTGGTTGAAAAGGTGAAACACACTTTTAAGCTGGATGCACATTTTATGGATTTAACACTTCGAGGGGGTGAATTTATTGCCTGATGCAGTAGAATTAGTGAAAACAATTAAGCGGGCAGCGTTGGATGCTGTAAATGCTTCAAAGCCGGTTGAAGTCTGTTTCGGAAAGGTAACAAGTGCTTCCCCCTTGAAAATCCTTGTGGAACAGAAAATGACATTAGGAGAAGCACAGCTTATTCTTTGCCGGAATGTCACAAACTATAAAACTTCAATTACCGGGGGCAATATTCACAATTATTACTATACGGGATCAACAACGGATTTAGGAAAAGCCCCCGTTTCCCCTTCCCGTGTTCACGCTATGGGTAAAATTCAAGTCACCGTTCATAATGGGTTGGTTGTCGGTGATGAAGTTATCCTTTTAAGGCAGCAGGGCGGGCAAAAATATATTGTGGTGGATAGAATCGGATGATACCTTCAACCACAGCCTTTCTTGAACAGGATTTTGAGATTGAGGAACAGCCAACCCATACCTACAAAATGAATCTTGAAAGCAATCTGATCCGGGGTTATACAGACGGACAGGAAGCAATGATTCAAGCAATATATAAAATCCTTTCTACGGAACGATACCAATATATCATGTATTCGTGGAATTACGGGATTGAATTGCTTGATTTGTACGGTGAACCCGTTTCTTATGTTTGTCCTGAATTAGAACGCCGGATCACAGAAGCCCTTACATGGGATGATAGAATTCAAAGCGTGGATAATTTTGAATTTAACATTTCAAAAAAGGGTGAAATCCATGTAACTTTTATTGCACATACCGTTTTCGGTGATGTGGTTGTTGAAAAGGTGGTGAATTTTTAATGTATGAAGATGTAACCTATGAAGTTATCCTTGAACGTATGTTGAACCGAGTATCAGATAAGTTTGATAAGAGGGAAGGTTCGATTATCTTTGATACTCATTCCCCAACAGCTATTGAATTTCAAATTTTATATATTGAACTTGATGTTATTCTACGGGAAGCCTACGGTGATACAGCTTCAAGGGAATTTCTTATTAGGCATTGCAAGGACAGAGGAATTACACCGTATGAAGCAACCCACGCTGTTTTGAAAGGTGAGTTCACTCCGACGAACATTGATGTTTCCGGGCGGAGGTTCAATATAGGTTCAATGAATTTTATTGTGACTGAAAAAATCGCAGATGGTGAATATCAGGTGCAATGTGAAACCCCCGGTATTGTCGGCAACCAGCAGTTGGGAACTATGATTCCGATAGAATATATTGAAGGGCTTGAAACGGCTGAACTTACGGAAATTCTGATTCCCGGCGAGGATGAAGAAGAAACGGAAGATTTGCGAACCCGCTATTTTAAAAGCTTCAATGAAAAAGCTTTCGGGGGCAATGTTCGTGATTACCTTGAAAAAACAAACGCCATTCCGGGCGTTGGAAGTACCAAAGTAACAAGAGCTTGGAATGATAACCTTCGCCCCGCTGAAATGATACCTTCCGCATCGGTCAAAGCGTGGTATAACACGATCAAGTCTACTTTAAGCGGCGAACCCGCAACATGGTTTGAAACTGTGTTCAATGCGGCGGCTGATAAGAAGCTGACAACCGGGGGAACGGTGCTTTTAACAATCCTAAATTCTGATTTTGGGGTTGCTTCTGATACCCTGATTCAGACGGTGCAGCAAACTATTGATCCTGACGAATACGCCGGGGAAGGTTACGGTGTAGCACCTATCGGGCATATTGTGAAGGTTGAAAGTGCGAAAACCCAGAATGTGATTGTGAAAACCAACATTACCTTTGATATGGGTTATGGTTGGTCGAACCTTCAAAGTTCAATCAATGATGTAATTTCAAATTATTTACTTGAACTTCGTAAATCGTGGGCTGACAGCCCTTATTTGGTGGTTCGTATCAGTCAAATTGAAACCCGCCTTTTAGGTATCAAGGGCATTGTGGATATTGGCAACACCAAAATAAACGGGGCTTCTGATAACCTGACTTTGGGAAAATATGAAATTCCGGTGTTTGGGGGTGCGAGTGCATGACAAGAGAAGTTGACCTTGTTTCATACTTGCCTCCGTTCATGGCAGAGTTCAAAGAAATTGCCGTTACTTTGGAAGCGGAAAACCCTGAATTTGTGCTTGTATGGAACGCCGCTGAAAGGGTTCTGAAAAATGAATTCATTGAAACGGCTGACGAATACGGAATTTCAAGGTTTGAAAAAATTTTGGACATTTTACCTTCAAATGAAGATACCCTTGAAAGCCGTCGTGTAAGAGTTCAAGCCCGGTGGTTTAATTCTATCCCCTATACAATGAAATCTTTCCTTGCAAAGCTGATTGCCTTGTGTGGGGACTCTGATTTTAAGGTTACAAAGGAATATCAGAATTACAAAGTTGAAATCCTGACAAACCTTGAACTATTCGGACAAGTGGAAGAACTAGAACATATCATTAAAAGCATAATACCATGTAACATAATTGTAAGCTCTGAAAATGAAATTCCTTGTCATGCGGATGGCTTTGCATTTATTACTGGGGGAGTATGTGCGGTAGAACACTTCTTTATTACTAATGATGAAACGACAAATTGCATAATTAGCGGTAAACATTCAGTTGGTTCGGGTGTAATTTCTTGTGAAATCATTGAGATCAAACAATAAGAAAGGGTTGAAATACATGGCAGAATTTTCAAAGTTGGTTATCACCAGCAAAGGGCAAGCGTTGCTTGCAAAAATGATTGCAGGAAGCGGCGACATTGAATTTACCAAAGTATCAGCTTCCAGCACCGCATACACGGATGCACAGCTTGAAGGGCTGGCTTCCCTTTCCAATGTGAAACAAACAAGTCTGATTTCCAAAGTTACCCGTACAAACGAGGTTGCAATCAAGGTTGAAACCTCCTTCACCAACACTGAATTGACAGAGGGGTATTACATGAAGGCTTTAGGCTTATATGCCGTTGATCCTGATGTGGGAGAAATTCTTTATGCCATAACAAGGGAAACTTCTGGTAATTGCTATATGCCTGCATATAACGGGATAACTGTTTCCGGTGCTTATGTACAACTTGTAACCACAGTTGGAAACGCTGAAAATGTTTCTCTTGAAGTGGATCAGGCGGCAGTTGCTACAATTGGAGATATTCAGGATTTACAAAAGCAGATTGAAAACAAGGTCGATCTTGTAGATGGGAAAATTGACCCATCTCAAATTCCTGTAAATGTAGTACCTATTGTGAATACTTCGGGTTCTGGAACTATGTACACTGCAACGGTAGATGGCGTAACTACTTTAAAAACAGGTATGCTTTTGGTGATAATTCCTCATGTGGCTAGCACAAGCACATCACCGACTTTAACTATTAACAATTTAGGGGCAAGAACGATTTCCAGACGAACCAGTACAACCACTACCGCAGGAAGTGTTGGATGCTCGTCCAATTGGATTGCTGCAAATAAACCACTGCTAATTCAGTATGACGGGAGCTATTGGGTTGCTATTGGGCAGGCTAAACCTAACGCCGCAGATTTAATTGGTACAACCCCTGTAAATCGGGGCGGTACAGGGAAAACATCTTGGACAGCCTATCAGCTAATTTATCCATCATCAAGTACAACTCTTGCGCAATTAAGTTTTCCAACCATCGCAGGCTCTTTTTTGCGACAAAATACTAGCGGTGCACCTTATTGGACTACCCCTACCCAAACACTGGAAGCTATAGGTGCAGTAGCTAAAACAGATATAGGAAAACTTAACGGAGTGGCAGGACTGAACAGTAACGGTAAATTATCCAATATGCCAAACGCTGCCGATGTAGGAGCGGTTCCCACTACGCGTACGGTGAATGGTAAAGCGTTATCAAGCGATATTACTTTGTCAGTGAATGATATAGGTGTAGGTAATCTATTTTTAGCTGTGTACCCGGTAGGTTCTATTTATATGACAACGGTGGGGACAAATCCGGGTACACTGTTTGGGGGTACGTGGGTTGCGTGGGGCAGTGGTCGTGTGCCGGTAGGTGTGAATACTGCCGATACAGACTTTAATGCAGTAGAAAAAACAGGCGGTGAGAAAACACATACGCTAACAGTGGCGGAGTTACCGCTACATGACCATACAATTCCTCTATATTGGGGAACTGGCTCTACTGAGGGAGAAAGAGCACTTACACAAGGTCTTGATAATAGTAACCCGAAAATGTATCAAGGTGAAGCTAACCGTCCTCATACAACTGTAACGGGCAACGAACAAGCGCACAACAACTTACAACCATATATCACATGTTACATGTGGAGAAGAACAGCGTAGAAGGAAAGATATATGTTTGATACTGAATTATTTAAAGCTTGCTATCCCATTGAAAGTTTTGCATACTTTTCTAAAAATAAGAATCCAAATGAATATGGCGGTGTATGGGAACTTTTTTGGGAAGGTGATACAGAAGTTAGTGAAAAAGTTGCAAATAGAGAACCAATACCGTACTTCTACAATGATAAAAACGATAAAAAAGTAAAAGTGCCTGTTTGTTTGTGGAAACGAATAGCATAAAGAAAAATGGAGGAATACATATGCAATTATCAGTAATAGATGTCAGCGAACATCAGGGAAATATTGATTGGAACAAAGTAAAAAATGCGGGGATTGCAGGGGCAATGATTCGCAGTGGTTATGGAGTGAAAAATCCAAACCAGATTGATAAGCAATTTCACAATAACTTAGCAGGGTGTAAAGCGGTAGGTATGCCCTATGGCTTCTACCACTATTCCTACGCTATGAATGCAGCGGAAGCAGAGAGTGAAGCGGATTTCTGTCTGGAGATCATTGCAGGTTCTAACCCACAATTTCCGGTAGCCTTTGATATGGAAGAAAGCAGACAAGCGGCATTGGGTAAATCGGTATGCGCTGATATTGCGATTGCTTTCTGCAATAAAATTCGTGCCGCAGGGTATCGGCCAATGCTGTATACCAATTTGAATTGGTCACGCAATTACATAGACATGGCGAAAATAGATGCGGCAGGGATAGATGTATGGATGGCACAGTACAACACGCAGTGCGACTATACAGGTCATTATGCGATGTGGCAGTATACGTCAAAAGGCGTGGTAGACGGCATTACGGCAAATACGGTCGATATGAACTGGTGCTACAAGGAGTATACAAACGGAACAATCCCAGAACCAACGCCAGAGCCTACGCCGCAAGAACCACAACCACACTACGATACATATACTGTTATGCCAGGGGATACGTTAAGCGGCATTGCGGCTAAGTTTGGTACAACCTATCAGGAATTAGCGGCAATCAACGGAATAGAAAATCCAAATATCATTCATGTAGGACAAATTCTTAGATTAACAGGCAATGCAGTATCTAACCGCACTTATACGGTACAATCAGGCGATACCTTATGGGGAATTGCACAGGCGCAGTTAGGTGATGGCTCAAGATACGGTGAAATTAAAAGTCTGAATGGATTGTCATCTGATACGATTTACCCTAATCAAGTCTTGCGGCTGCCGTAAGGGGTGATGGTATGGGTGAGAATGATGTAACATTAGGCAGGGTAGATGATTCCGTAAAATCTGCTCATAAACGTATTGATGAGTTAGATAAACGATTAAATAGCAAAATTGACAGTGTTAGCCAAAAGGTTGATAATCTCACAACGCTTACAACGGCTGTAGCAACGCTGCAATTAGAAACAAAAGACATTAAGTTAGATGTCAGTGAAATCAAAACAGACTTAAAGCAAGTTACTGCCCGTCCTGCGAAATGGTGGGACAAACTGATAGCCGCCGCTATCGGTGCGTGTGCATCGGGTATTATAGCGGCAATTTTAACACAAATATTAAAATAATGAGGGAGTGGAATCATGGATATTTTAGAATATATCAAGCCTGAACTGCTGATTTTAATACCTGTTCTATATATCATTGGTATGGGAATCAAAAAGGCAAGCTTCATAGCAAATAAGTGGATACCTTTGATACTTGGAGGGTGCGGCATTGTACTGTCAATTATTTATGTGATGTCAACGTCTCCTTTCAACAGTGTGCAGACTGTTTTCATGGCAATCTTTACAGCCTTGACACAAGGTATACTGGTAAGCGGTGTAAGTGTATACGCTAATCAGATTTTTAAGCAGTTTATGAACAAAGATAAAGCTGATAGTACGGATACAGAGTAGCAATAATACAAATTAAAAAGCCCTCTCTTACGATCGTAAGAGAGGGCTTTTTTGTTCTTATGAGAACTGTGTTTCCTTGTGGTATTCAATACAAAACAGAAATAAGTTAGTAGCGGTAATCTTTAGAACAATATGAGAATGATAGAGGGAATGAAATAATGGGTATTTGTTATTGATTTGTTACTAATTACTGTATTTTTTCAAGGTTTTACATCGCATTATATTTTAAAATTTGTTGAAAATATCGCATTTTTAAGGCTATACAAAACACAAAATTTATTGCATAATAAGCTTATATCAACTGGGGAGGAACGTATTATGTGGATTTCAACAAGAGGAAGATATGCTTTGAGAGTCATGATTGATCTAGCCGAACATAATAACGGATTATATATTCCATTAAAAGATATTGCAAAAAGACAAGAGATTTCTGAAAAATACTTAGAAAGTATTATGGTTACCATGGGTAAAACGGGCATTATAAAAGGAATGCGGGGAAAAGGAGGGGGGTATCAGCTGGCACTGAATCCAGTTGATATTACTGTGGGACATGTGCTTAAGGCAACCGAAAAATCGCTTGATCCTACGACGTGTTTTGAAGAAGTAAATCGTTACCAGCATTCTCCTGATTGTAAGACATTACGCATTTGGAAGGAGATGTATAAACTGATTGATGAATATATAGAAAGTGTAACAATTGCCGATTTGGCAGAGGAGATTGATGGAAGTGATTTTTATGTTATTTAAAAAAGAGTAAAGAAAATAAAAGTTTCATTATTAGACAGCGTAAAAAATAATTTAAATGACTGTATTTTGGATAGAACCGAATACAGTCCATTTTGTTAAGTTTTAATTAAGGTAAAACTGGAGCTATACCTCATCTTTTTCTACTTTTTTGTTTGTATGAATTTGTGAATTTTATGAATATGTGCATTGTAAATGCACGGAAAATTCTCATGTTGTTGTATTATTGAGAAGATTATTGTATAATAAACTATTATATTCAATAAATATGGAGGATAGTATGGATTGGACCGAAATTGCCGTTACAGTACAGTCAGAAGATATAGACCGTGCAGGTAATATTGCGCATATGGTGGTGCCATATGGTATCTATATTGAGGATTATTCTAACCTGGAGCAAGAAGCTTGGGAAGTTGCTCATATTAATTTGATATCTGAAGAACTGCTGAAAAAAGACCGTACCAAAGGAATTATTCATATTTATATCAGTCCGGAGGAAAATCCGGCTGAAGCAATTTCTTTTTTGCAGGAGCGTTATCAAGCAGAGGAAATTCCGTTTACCATTTCTACATCGGATTGTGCGTTGGAAGACTGGCTGAATCATTGGAAAAGATATTTTAAGCCGATTCCGGTAGGGCAATCCTTACTCATTCGCCCTGCGTGGGAAGATGAATATGAGGCGGGCAACCGTAAGGTGCTTCATTTAGAACCGGGACTGGCATTTGGCACAGGTACTCATGAGACCACTCGTTTGTGCATGGAACTATTAGAGCGGTATATGAAACCGGGTATGGACGTTTTAGATGTAGGTTGTGGAAGCGGGATTTTGTCTGTGGCAGCGTTGTTGTTGGGAGCACAATCCGCAACAGGAGTAGATATTGATGAGCTTGCAGTAAAAACAGCTGCGGAAAATGCTGAAATTAACGGTGTAGCATGTCAATTTACGTCTATAGCAGGCAGTTTAACAGAGCGTATTAGTGGTAAATTTCATATTGTGCTTGCCAATATTGTGGCAGATACCATTATGGTTTTAACGGAAGATATTGAACCGTATTTATATCCGGATTCAGTTTATATTATGAGCGGTATTATTGACACCAGAGAGCAAGATGTGTTAGAGGTAATTGGGCGTAAATTTGAATTGCTGGAGCGCAGAGAGGAAAAAGGCTGGATAGCCTTGGCAGCAAAACCAAGATAGAAGGAGAATAGCTTATGATTTTATCGGGCAGAGAAATAGAGCGAGCCATTGGTACTGACATTATCATAGAACCTTTTGACAGCAGCAAAATCAACCCAAACAGCTATAATTTAACACTGCATAACGAACTTTTGATATACGAACATGATGTACTGGACATGAAGAGACCAAACCCGACAAAAAAATTGGTGATACCTGAGGAAGGTTTGTTATTGGAACCCAATAAGCTTTATTTGGGTAGAACGAAAGAATATACTACAACGAGCAAATATGTTCCAATGTTGGAGGGGCGTTCTTCTACAGGACGTTTGGGACTTTGTATACATGTAACGGCAGGTTTTGGAGATATTGGTTTTGCGGGTTACTGGACATTGGAGATTTATTGTATTCATCCGTTGATGATTTATCCGGATATTGAAATTTGCCAGATTTATTACCATACGATTCAAGGGGATTATGACTTGTACAACAGTGGTAAATATCAGAATAATACAGGAATTCAGCCTAGCTTAATGTATCGGGATTTTGAAAAACAGAAATAATAGAAAAGAGCAAAAAAGGAAGCCTATTTAAGGCTTCCTTTTTTATAAGTGAAAGTAGGTAGAAACAGTATATCTTTTGTACTTTTCATGTATATAAATATAGAAAGAGCGAAGCGCATAGGGCTCATGTCTTTTATACACACGACATTTCTTTCTACAAATAGCTTGAGGAGATCACTGTGGGTGTAAGATAAGGCCTTTCAATCCATGCGCCAAAACTTTTTTGGTAATGATTTAACATGGAATAGGGACGTTGTGCAATGCTAAAAACATAGATTGGATCAAAAGACTTTTCAATCTGGGGGAAAATTTCTTCCAGAGCACGGAATAATTCCATTTTTATCGCCTTACCTTATACTAAATCTGAAAATAAGATAAAGTGCAATATCTTATTTTCAGATTTTTATAATGATATTGGTGATACTATGAGAACAGAAATACTCAAGTATGAAAGAATTAGAAATTTGCGAATTGACAAAGGTTTAACACAACAAGAGGTGGCAAAGATTCTAAATGTAAAGCAGAATACTTATTCTCAGTACGAAATTGGTGTTTTAAATTATCCTCTTGATGTCATAATTCAATTAGCCGTATTTTATAAAACAAGTATAGATTATTTGGTTGGGCTTACAGACAATCCTGTTCCGTATGAGAACAAACAATAAAAACAGATATGCCTAAAAAGGCATATCTGTTTTTTTCTTACCTACTTTCCCGATTTTTATTGTGCATGAAGTGTTTCGCTCGTTGCGACGAGCGCCCAAGAGCGCTACCTTTGTCATGCTCAATTTTTTGAAAAAAAATTGAGTAAAACTTCTATGTTTATTATAAGTTTTATGTTTTGCTTACGAAACCTTAAGAGTAAATTTTTATTGTCCTATTCGAAATAAATGATAGTTCTAAAGCGCTTGCTCCAAACGAGTAAGCAAATTGAATCTGCTTTGATGTTTTTTATGTGGTTAAGTGTAGCTCTTCCAGTTTTGCACGCAGCTTTAAAAAGTCATCAAAGGCTGCTGGTTTGTTATTGGGGTTGCGTAATAAAGCGGCGGGATGAAGGGTTGCCATCATCAGTACGCCGTTTTTTTCAAAAAAAATTCCGTGTTCTTTTGTAATTTTCATATCCGGCTTAATGAGTTTTGTGGCGGCAATACGACCTAAACAGACAATAATTTTCGGTTTCATAATCATGACTTGATTGCGCAGCCAATTGATACACGCTTCCTGTTCTTCTGGAAAAGGGTCACGGTTTTGAGGCGGACGGCATTTTACAATATTAGCAATATATATATTTTCTTCCCGGTTCAGGTCTACTGCCGCAAGCATTTTATCCAGCAGCTTTCCGCTTCTTCCTACAAAGGGCAAACCTTCTAAATCCTCATTTTCACCGGGGCCTTCTCCAATAAATAAAATATCTGCTTTGGGGTTGCCCATGCCAAAGACGACGTTGGTTCTGGTGTGACAAAGATTACATTTTTCACAGCTTTTACAGGCTTGTTCAAGCTCTGTCCAATTTGTATACATTTATCATTTTGCCTTTCTCTTAATACATATTATTATGGTGAAATTCTGTTTTTTAGTATAGCATACAAGCGGTTTTATTGCAATTTTCCCTTTTTTTTTTTGCAAATATACAGTAGTAGAAGTTTAGGTACTGATGGATAATTTTATGTTGCATTATCTACCAAAATCGTGTAAAATAATATTATATAAATAACAGTAAATAGGAGTGTATGAATTTGAATATTATTGTAGAAACATCGGCAAGACATGTACATCTAACTGAAGAGCATTTGGTCGCTTTGTTTGGTGAAGGCGCTGAATTAACCAGAAAAAAAGACTTATCTCAGCCGGGGCAATTTGCGGCAGTTGAGCGTGTAACCGTTGTAGGACCGAAAGGCGAAATGGCAAACGTTTCAATTTTGGGACCAGTACGCGGAAGAACACAGATTGAGCTTGCTCGTACAGATGCAAGAAAAATTGGTATTGACGCTCCAATTCGTTATTCCGGTGATTTGGATGGTACGCCGGGTTGTAAGTTGATTGGACCTGCAGGAGAGATTGATTTGACCGAAGGTGTAATGGTTGCAAAACGTCATGCACATATTCCGCCGGCTACTGCTGAGGAATGGGGCATTAAAGACGGACAAATTCTTTCACTAAAAGTTGGTGATAACGAGCGTTCTTTGGTTTTTGGTGATGTTGTAGCACGTGTCAGTTCGACAGCGGGTTTGGCAGTACATATTGATACCGATGAAGCCAATGCAGCAGGATTAAACGGTTCAATAGAAGGGGAAATTATTCTGTAAAGATAATTACCGCTTTAGTGGTAATTATGTAAGGTTTTTACTACCAAATCGGTTTTATTATAATTTTCTATTGACGAATTTCTGCATTTGTGGAAATATTTTATTAATGGATTCCTATTGCTTTTTTGTATATAATACGATATAATATACAAGTTAGCTTATTTTATTTTTAAAAAGCAAGGCAGAAATGCGTGCAATAGGATATGCGGGCGAGTGGGCTCTGCGCGACGGAGCATCGTGAACCATGTCAGGCGGGGAACCGAGCAGCATTAAGCGAGGATCTCTGTGCGATGCAGGTGGTCTGTTCGTTCGTATATCCTATTGCATAGACGATTCTCCTTGCTTTTATTGTATTCAAAGGCTGGTATGAAAGGCGGTGACAGTTTGTATCGCGTTCTTTATCGCAAATGGCGTCCTCAAAAATTTATAGATGTTACAGGACAGCGGCAGGTAACGGTTACCTTGAAACAAGAACTACTAACTGGAAGAATTGCACATGCATATTTATTTACCGGCTCTCGGGGTACAGGAAAAACTACTTGTGCGAAAATACTGGCAAAAGCAATCAATTGTTTGCAACCGGATGATGGTGAACCATGTGGTCGCTGCGATATTTGCACAGGTATTGATGAAGGAACGGTAACGGATGTTGTAGAAATAGACGCAGCCAGTAACAACGGAGTCGATCATATTCGTATGCTTCGTGAAGAAGCGGGTTTTACGCCGGTTTTAGCAAAATATCGCGTATATATTATTGATGAAGTGCATATGCTTTCCATCGGTGCGTTTAATGCCCTGCTGAAAACATTAGAGGAGCCGCCGTCTCATGTGGTATTTATATTAGCAACAACCGAAGCGCATAAAATACCTGCTACCATTTTATCCCGTTGTCAGCGTTTTGAATTTAGAAGAATTGCGTCTGCAGACAGTGTCAATCGTTTAATTTATATTGCAAATCAAGAAGGTGCACAATTGGATGAAGAAGCGGCTTTGTTAATTGCAGGTTTAGCAGACGGCGCTTTGCGTGATGCTCTTTCGATACTGGATCAGTGTATTAGCGCAGATAATCATGTGACCGCTGAAATTGTTTGTAAAACTGTTGGCATTGTAGGCAGAGAATATCTGTATCAATTAACACAAGCTATTTCTAAACAGGATAGTGCACAGGTAATAGAATTGATTGATCAGTTATATCAACATTCTAAAGACATGGCGCGTTTATGTGAAGAGCTTTGTGCGCATTTACGCAATATGATGCTAATTAAAACTGTAAAAGATGCAAGCGCCATGATTTCTTTACCTGCACAGGAATACGAAATGCTGATAAAACAAACATTACCGATTCCTCTTACTATAATTTTGCATGGTCTTGATACGATGCAAAAGGCTTTAGAAAAAATGTATCGCGGTGCAAACCCAAGAATTACATTTGAGATGGCAATGATTCAGCTTTGCTCTCCACAGCTTGATAGCAATGCAGAAGCACTACTGAGAAGAATAGAGGCATTGGAGCGTAAAGCAGATATTTCTTCTTTGCCGGTACTACAATCTGTTGATTGTGATTCTGGAGTACAGCCAGAGAAAGCAGAGGGACAATTAAAAGATACGACAACAGTACAGTCGGTTATACCTAGTGTAAAAGAGGTATCAACAGCAATTAAACAGACTGTCGCTATGCAAAGCGATTTGAATCCGGCGGTAGAACAATCGGAGTCTTTATCATGCCATTCTGCAGAGCAGAAACAGGTTAAAGAGACACCTGCTTCTGTTCCGTTTTCTAAATCACAGGAGCAGCAGATGGAGGAAAACGTCATTGTCCGACCACAGGAGGGTGGACAGGCATATATATTGGATCAATGGCCGGAAATATTACAAATTTTAAGCGGATATTCTAAGACAATTGCAACTGCATTTTCAAATACCTGCGCTTATATCAGTGGAGATTATGTACTGATAGATGCGGAGGCAGATTCGATGGCGTTTGAGTTATTGAGAAAATCTTCTCAAAGAGAACAAATGCGGGAAGCTATTCGTCAGGTAACAGGCAGGGTTTATAAATTAGGACCGTATCGTAGAATTGAGAAAGTTCATCACAATGATCCTTTACAGCAGTTAGCACAGCAGGCGCTGCAGGCAGGTATTGATGTTAATATAAAAGGTAAATCATAATTTGGAGGAGTACAGGATGAAAGCAAGATTACCACAAGGATTTAACAATGGCGGAGGAGCAAATTTACAACAGTTGGCACGTCAAGCGCAAAAGCTACAAGAGGAAATGGATGCCGCCAATACTGAATTGGAAATGAAAGAATATTCTGCAACTGTCGGCGGTAATGCGGTTACTGCTGTAGTTACAGGTAAGTTGGAAATCAAATCTCTTGATATTAAACCAGAGGTAGTTGATCCGGAAGATATTGAAATGCTTTCGGAATTGATTATTGCGGCTGTGAATGAAGCGATTCGTACAGCGTCTACAGAAAAAGCAGAAACGATGGAAAAATTATCCGGCGGTTTGAATATGCCGGGGCTATTTTAATTAATGGCATCGTATCATGTTGCACCGCTTGCTCGTTTAGTTGAACAGTTTGAGAGTTTGCCGGGAATCGGTCATAAATCAGCACAGCGTTTAGCCTATTATGTATTGGGTCTTCCACAAGAACAAGCAAAAGACTTTGCCAATGCAATTATTGATGCACATAATACCATTCATTATTGTAAAGTTTGCTGTAACTTGACTGATCAGGAGCTTTGTCCGGTTTGCAGAAATAATGAACGGGATCATAGCATTATCTGTGTGGTGGAAGATCCCAGAGATGTTTTCGCATTAGAGAGAACCAATGAATTTCATGCAACATATCATGTGCTGCATGGTGTGATTTCTCCGCTGGCAGGTACTGGTCCCGATCAACTATATATTAAAGAGCTTTTGGAGCGTGTGAAAAATCCAGAGATACGGGAAGTTATTATGGCGACAAACCCTACCGTAGAAGGTGAAGCAACGGCAATGTATATCTCTCGTCTGTTAAAACCTTTGGGGATCAAAGTGACACGTTTGGCCTATGGTATTCCGGTTGGCGGAGATTTAGAGTATGCAGATGAAGTGACTTTGTCCCGTGCATTGGAGGGCAGAAGCGAGTTATAGTAAAAGGACACCAATTTTTAATTGGTGTCCTTTTACTATAACAATGGCTTAAATTAATTACTATTTTTCATTTTCTTTTTTAAATCAGAAAAATCTTTTTTACTTTTGCTCTGTATTCTTTAATCTTTTGTTTATGTTCTTTAGCTTTTTTCACGTAACTCGTTGCGGGCTTTTTTCTATAATTCTTTTTCAGTATACGAGCAGTTTCTATTTTCTGTTGGAGAACGACAGCATCCCATATCGTAATGGAAACATTTTGGAATCCTTTTAAGATGTTATCAAAGGATAGCGTTTCATCTTCCTGTACTAGTGCAATGAAAGTGACCTTGCGGTCGGCTAGAGAGTGAGATATGTTTTCAATCATGGAAGCGTTTGTTTTGACATCACTAATATCAAATGAGCTACCAATTAAAGAACCAATACTCCCGCCTAACAATACGTCCAGAGGAGTGCCTAAAATACCAACTAGTGCGCCAATCAATCCACCGACAATAGTATCGTTTTGTGTTTCAATTTCTGTATAAAAGATTCTTGTATTTTCAAAGTATTATCAATTTTCTTAATGATAAACATTTGAGAAACAAGATATCCGGAGGAGCCTAAATGCTCTTTACATTTTGAAAATGCCTGAAATGTCTCGCTTTCAACGGAAAACACTGCAACAATGATATGTTCCATGATAAATTGCTCATTTATTTTTTATAAATTATATATTTTTATAGTATAATTTGTTTTCACGAAATAATCATTGAATCGTTATTATCATGCATAACAGGAAGTTAGTGAATGGTAGCAATTGGTGCGATATGTATGATAGAAAGATCAGTACGATAATTTATGGATGATTGGTCAAAAATACATATGTTGATTTATCTGATTGCTCTGGAGAAAAAAAGTAGCCTAATCGATCAAAATTCTTTAAATCTGAGATTTCTTCAATTTCTTTTTCAGCCATGTAACGTACCATTTCTCCGCGGGCCATCTTGCATTGAGTACCTTTTTCAATTATCTTGCCGTCTTTTAGCTTGCCAAAGATGCAGGTAAGAAATATAATATTTTCAGGAAGATAATTAGAAATGCATCTGCTATATTCTTTGGAGGCCAAATTAACAATGATCTTTGTTTCAGCCAATAAATATTTGGCAATCGTATTACCCCAGAATTCATAGAGGTTACGGAAATTATCTCCTTCCAACTTAGCTTGCATTTCCAAACGGTACGGAATTACACCGTTAAAAGGATGTAAAATGCCGTAGAAACCAGATAGGATACGAAGATGCTCACTCACATAGGTAAGTTGCTTATCCGTGAAAACACTGGGAGCCATGTAGCGGTACTGAATACCATCATAGGACAAAATAGCTGGTGTAAGCTGTTTGTGCAAATCTAGAGTATGTAACCGCTCAAAATTGAGCGCTGCAATTTGGTCGTTGCAATGCCAAAGTTCCTTTAAATTAGCATAGGACATAGTACGCAGCTGTGTAAAAAGCTGTTCGGTTTGAGATAATAATGGTGGTAACCCGCGGCAGGGAAAACTATCGATGTCACAGTTCATCTTTTTTGCTGGAGAAATAATGATTTGCATAAAAACTCCTTTACTATTTTAAATTTTATATTAAAAATAAAAATACTTGTATCTGCTATTATACTATATTGGTTCATAGTTTATAAAGCGGATAGTAAAAAGAAAATTCAGAGGAATGAGGGTGAAAAGAAAGTTTATCATATATTCAATAAAGTGACTTTAGAAAATATTGAAAAAACTTTATATGATTTTTATGTTTGGGAAGTGTGAAAAACCTTGGCTCATAGTCAATAAAGTAGACAGAAAAAAGTGAAATTAGGAGAGATATTGAAAGAAGAGAAGTTCCTTCTGGTCAGGAGAGAGCATGTTGTTAAAAGAGTGAGGACGAAAACGATG
>CAJTNL010000011.1 GCA_910577755.1 uncultured Eubacteriales bacterium
AATATTCTGTGAAGATATGTATTTGATTGTGGCTCTCCTGAGAGAGTGTTTCATTATACTGGATGAAACAAGTGTTTGTCAATACTTTCCGAAAAGGTTTTGCATATTTTTTCGGCTGGTGGGAATACTATTTAGTTTAAGATAAAACTCAGAAAATAAATTGATATGCCACATACTATTAACATGCATATTTAGAATGGTGTCTGTATTTAGTTGTTGTAATTCTACTAATTGTATGCTATAATAAAAACATACATTATTTGCTGTGTGTGTGGAGAGTTGGTGTCTGCTTGAATAAAAAGGAAATCATTCAAAATGTAATTAAAAATAACGGTGGTATTGCAAAAACTTCGGATTTTGCCGATAAAGGAATAAATAAATACGAGGTGGCAGCTTTTTGTAAAGAAGGGGTTATTGAAAGGATTCGAAGAGGACTTTATCAGCTCCCGCAGAGCAATGATACCACGGAGGAACGGTTAATACACGAGCTTCTTCCTCAGGGGATTATTTGCGTGGAATCGGCTTTGTTCCACTATGGATATAGTGATTTTTCTCCACGTGAATGGTCGATTGCCGTACCAAGAACAGCGTCCCGTGTCGTAAAGAATATTGTAGAATTTCCGATGAAGGCATACTATATTCAAAAAAATTCTCTAACAATCGGAAAATCTATGGATAATTTCAACGGCATATTATTGCCTGTATATGACCGTGAGAGGACAATATGCGATTGCTTTAAGTACCGCACAAAACTTGATAATGAAATTTTCAATAAAGCTGTCAATGCTTACGCTATTGATGAAAAAAAGAACCTTGCAAACCTGTCTAAATATGCAAAGGAAATGAAACTGTATACAAGAGTTATGAATGTAATGGAGGTACTGCTGAATGGCTGATATTGCTGAATCCGTGCTTGTAAGATTGAAAAATTAAGGCAAAGGAAAGTGGACGAAGCTATCAGCTTTGTCTGCAACTTTTCTGTCAAGAGGAATTCCTGCGCCGTTTGGAAAAATCACAATATGCGGAAAATCTTGTGCTGAAAGGTGGATTGTTCATTTATTCCGTTACCGATTTTGACAGTCGTGTGACGGTAAATGTTGACTTTCTTCTTCGGAAAGTTCCCAATACTCCTGAACAGTTACAAACTATGATAGAGACAATCATATCCGCGCCCACAGGCAATGATTTTGTGACTTTTGAGATTAAGGATATTGTCCCTATCGCCGTTGCAAAGAAGTACGTCGGTATTGGAGTTTCTCTTGTGGCTCGAATTAAAGATGTGAATGGAAAGAAATACGGTCTTATATTTGAGGAACACCATGAAGAAATTGAAGATGTGCTGGGCACACATACTCCAGTACTGACCGAGGACAAAGATCTTTTTATCAATAATGGTGGTCAAATAAATTTTCTTATTGAGGGGGGTTAACCTCGCCTCTATGGATCTGCTAAAAAAAGTAAAGAAAAACGGGATAGATGTTATTTTCATAGATCCTCCATATCATCGTGGACTTAATGATTTTATATATGATGATAATTATATTGTTAATACTGATACATTTAAGCACAGCAAATATTTATCATTTATGAAGAAGCGTCTAATAGCAGCAAAAATGGTTGTATATTTATAAATATTGATGACAACGAATTTGCATAGTTAAAAATATTATGTGATAGTATTTTTGGTGAAGAAAATTATATTGCTTGTTTTCCATGGCACAATCGCACATTTGTACAGAATGATACAGATATAAGAATCAATCCCGAATATATTTTCGCCTATGCTAAAAATAGAAGATTGACAAACAAAAGATTGAAGCCTTCAAATGCTGATAAATGGTATGCACTTGACGATTTTGTTTTTCAGCCTAAAAAAACTGATACTTCAAAATACAGCAATCCCGACAATGACCCTCGTGGAGCATGGAAAGCCGACCCTTTTGATGCTCCTGCAATCCGTGAGAATTTAACATACGAAATAGTAAATCCAAATACAGGGGAATCTTTTCTTCCGCCTAAAGGAAGACATTGGAGAAATGAGAAATCAAATTATGAATCATTATTAGCTGATAATAGAATTATTTTTGGGAAATCGGGGCGAACAAAGCCTCAATTGGAAGTATTTTATAGTGAAGCACAAATCAAAGGTCAGATCGCAACAAGTTGGTTTGACGCAGATGTATTTGATACTTCTACAAATGGAAAAAAAGAGTTGTTAAATATATTATCGGATGTTCCAGCTGAAAAGATATTCGATACACCTAAACCAACGAAATAATATGTAGAATTATTGAAGCTAATTGTTTCACCAAAGTTATTAAATGGGATTGTACTTGATTTTTTTGCAGGAAGCGGAACTACGGGGAAAGCAGTTATGGAATTTAATAAAACTATTGATAACCCGCTTGCTTTTATTCTTTGCACAAATAATGAAAACAATATCTGTCGAGATGTTACTTATGAACGCATTAAGAGGGTAATTGATAAAGAAAATTATGAAGCAAGCCTTAATACTGTAAAGTGGACTATATTCCTATAAACGAGCGTATGTATTACGAATATGCGGATGAGTTGCTGTTACATATCCGTGAGCTTGTTGAACTTGAAAATGGTGTCAATTTCACGGGCAATGCCGAAATTGCTATTGTGTTGACCGAAGAAGAGCTTGACAATTTTGCTGTAAAGGCGGACAATTTTGCAAAATACAAGAAGCTCTATATGAGGCACGATCTCTTACCGACGTAGGAACAGGAAGAGATTATAAAATCCTACGGTATCGAAATCAGCATTATACCCGATTATTATTACCGTGACTTGCAGGAGGGTTGATTATGCAGTTAAAAGAATTTCAGTTAGAAGCCGTAAAAAAGTTGTTTGAAACTATAGAAACTCCTGCTCGTGATATTATCCTCAAAAGTCCGACGGGAAGCGGTAAAACCATTATTCTAACCTATTTTATGCATCAATACATACAATCTTTCCCAAAACTGTCTTCGTGTGGCTCACACCGGGCAAAGGCAACCTTGAAGAACAAAGCAAGGCGAAAATGGATAAATACATCCACGCTTCGCAGACAAAACTCTTGTCCGATGTAATGACGGCGGGTTTTGAGGAAAATGACAGCTGTTTTATCAACTGGGAAAAGCTGACGAAAAAAGGCAACAATGCTCTGAAAGACAGCGAACGCACGAATTTTTTAGAGCATATTCGGCATGCCTTAAATGATGGGTTACGATTTGTAATCGTTGTTGATGAGAGCCACCAGAACAACACGATAAAAGCGGATGAAATTATACAGTATTTTCATACGGACAAAATTATCCGCTGTTCCGCCACCCCGAAAGGTATAACAAAGGCGGAAGTCATTGAAATTCTCGAAGAAGAAGTTATTGCGGCGGGACTTATCAAGAAAATGCTTATTATCAACCAGGGCTTTCCGCAGACGATAGAAACAGAAAATCAGACCGAATTTCTACTTGAAAAAGCACTTGACATACGATTTCCTTGATAAACTAATTGGATTTAAGCTGAGTGATCTGTTTTATGCAATTTTCCATCAGCATTTTATTGCATACCAAGATGAGCGTGCTGAGAGGCTGGCAAAGTTGATTAAATACGGAACAGAAGATTTAATCGAGATATGGATGCTTCGATATGGGTTATCTTTTGAGGAAATTGAATGGCTAAAACTTTGTGTAGACAGTATAGATCAGGAAGAAATCATCTTTAATGAAAGTATCGAAAATCTTAGCGATGCTCAGAAAAGTAGCGTTTCAAAATTCTTATTTTGAAATATCACAAGTATTATAGAGTTTTACACATAAATCAATTCAGCGTTCACCATCTCCGTTGCTCTGCTCCGAATATTGTTCATAGTCCCAACCCATGCCATTTGGTCGGCTGCTTTGAGTTGTTCCGTCACGCTTTCACGCTTTGCCATCTGTTTTACCAGCAGAAAAAACATTTTTTCTGCCTGCTCATCAATATCAGCAAGGTAGCTGTTCAATTTACCGCTTGTGAGCAGAGTAGCGTAAATCGCTCTTTTAGATAGCGTCTGTGTCGCTGTCCCCATACGCCGATGGGTTTTGTTTCTTCTTCGGGTAGCTTTAAATCGGGAAGAAAATAATCTCCAATCTGTGTATAAGTGCCGCCAATTTCTTCAAAAATTGTCTTTTTCATCGTCTTCAACCTCCGTAATTTTGAATTTTTTGATTGGTGCGTTTACGCTTTTGATTAGAATTTCATCAACCGCATCGGTGTATCTGCTGTTCTCAATCAGTTTGTTTCTTAGATTATTTAAGCTGTTGATAATAATTCGCCGTTTATTTTCGTCAATCGCTATGTAATATTTTTCACATCACACATTTCTCGACCTCCTTCGCCTAAAGTGTAGCAAAGGGTTTTCCACTTTGCGAATGTGAGATTTTATTTTTGGCATAAAGAAAGCCGGCATAAGAAGCAGAAACGCTTCTTATGCCGGCTTTGCCTTTGCTATTCCCCATAAGCTGTATTCCAATAATGTTTTCAAATTATCTCCCTATGTGGTGACAGCCTTTGCGGTTTTTCTTTTGTCGTTTTTGCAGGAATACAGGATAAGCTCGTTTATGGCGTGGGATGCTGTTCTCCGCATTTGAATCTGGATTTTAGTGATTTTCAAAATTCAGATTGAAAGTGTCTACGGTGAAATACGAACCGAGAAAAGTATATATTAAATAGAACGGAGGCTATGTGGAGTTATCCTATTACAAATTTTGCCGCCGTAAAGAAGACCGTACATATTCCAACAAGCTCTTTATTCCTGTGCAGGACTGTCTGATTGGGGTTGTGTGGGAGCAGTACACGGACTTCTATCGGGAAAAGAGCGGTAGCGTTATCTTCAGAAACTGGATACAAAGAATAGCCTGCTTCCATTGGACAGCTTTGTTGATGGTGAGGGAAACGCTCTGGACTTTATCGCCGATGAAACGACGGGAGTTGAGGAAACGGTTATGCATACCATGATGTTGGACAGGCTGGATGCTGCTCTGCATCTACTGTCGGACTATGAGCAGGCGTTGATTCGGGCAATCGTCTTTGACAATATATTCACCAAAGAGATTTCAAGGATGGAAAATGTAGACCAGAGTACGGTAAACAGACACAAGCTAAAAATTATGGCAAAGCTCAGAAAAATAATGAAAGTAGAATTTAAAATGCAAAGCCCCCCTTTGATTTTTGCTTTTGAAAATCAAGGGACTTTGTTACTGCTCTGGAATTTCTAAAAATTCTGATTAGAGGAAAAGAAATGGCATATAACCATGGGCGGGAGAACGCAAATGATGTATCTGGAAAGAAACAGAAGAAACGATTTTACGAAAGTGTGGTGTTGACGAGGATACCATTGAGAAAATCCGTATCTATAACAGAGTGGATTTTAACACAGCCAGACGGTTTTACCGCTATCTGATGAAGCCCTTAACAAGAGGGTAAAGGTTACGCCGAAAGATGTTGACGAGCTGATTATGGGGCAGGAACGCTCTGAACTGCTCCGCTGTGTAATTGCTACTCTACCAGAGACGCAAAGGCGGCGTTTTATTCTCTATTACGAATACGATTTCAATTATATTGAAGGCTTTTATAATCGTTTTTGTCCTCATTCTTTTAACAACATGCTTTTTCCTGACCAGAAAGAACTTTTCTTCTTCCAAAATTTCTCCTAAATTTTCTTTTTTCTATTTATTTTATTGTCTATGCTCCAGTTGTTCTTGCTTGCTGCATATTGTTTTTTTTAAAACTGTCTTTCTGCTTACATTTCAATTGAAACAGTTACTATATAAATATAAAAAACCAACAAGGACGACATGGCATATTTTTGCTTATTATTTTGAAGTTATACCCAATGTATAAAAGAGCAGCGTATAGGAACAAGTCAAGTAAAAATGGATAATAAAAACTATCTCCTGTGATAGAATGAGAGCTACTATAAGAGATAGTTGTATAAACATTTTAAATAAATTTTTTTCTAAAAATCACGTGTATTTACTTCTCAAAACTTAACATCTATGAAGAAACAGCCTTCTTATCAGTAAAAACCCCACTGATTTTAACGTATGGTATTTGAATATAGATAAATAAATTATAAAAGCTTTATCAAAATATCATTATTTTATCCATAAATTTGATTGACAATTTATAGTTAATGTGGTATGATTAATAGCATTGAGTTTAAAACTTTGTGTACTAGTCCAACTTCATTATGACTCAATTTTATTTGGGGCCATTAGCTCAGTTGGTTAGAGCAACCGGCTCATAACCGGTTGGTCCGGGGTTCGAGTCCCTGATGGCCCACCATAGCACGCACATGTGGGCATTGAATGATTCACTTCAATGCTATTGATTTCAGCTAAAGTAATAGTGCGCTTATCACTGGAGTAGTTAAATGCTCCGGTGATTTTGTTTTATATACAAATTGGCATCTAAAAAGGTATCCCTAAATGTTTGTAATCTTTCTAGTCTATGTTACTTATGTTATAATTTACGTAGAAACTAAAATGCAAACAAAAAACGCTAGGTATTGACTAGCGTTTTTTGTTTAGCTGTTATTGTTTTGTTATAGAATTTTCTAGCCATTGTAGTATTTTAGTGTTGATAAGAATCCAGCTAAAGCTAATAGACCAATCAATTAGTTGTTTGTGATTATGCAAAGAATTTCAATTGGAAAGAAAGGGGATTACGATTTTTTGTTTCAAAGCACAATAACTCTTAGTTACATTTGAATCAAGGATAATCAAATATTTAGAATGATCCGAGTAGAGTTTAATTAGTCGACAGGAAAATCGATATTAGTCAAGGCATTATAAAAGGTTATACTGAGTTGAAACAAAAATATGCTTAAGAGATATTGCAAAATATAGTTTGGTAGAAATAATACCACGCGTATTGCATAAAACTTTTATTTACTCAAAATTCATTACTTAACAAAACCGATTGTGCCTAAAACGCTTGCCAATGCTGTTGCAACCAAGCTGAATGGGATAAACCCGCCCTTGGTTTTACTCATTTGAACTTCTGTCATTTGATTAAATTTTTTCATTGCACTTACTCCTTTTCTATAAGATAATTACATTATAATACAAATAAAGAAAAAAACAATATAATTTACAAAACATTCCATAAAAACCACAAAAGTGTATAGAATACGGAAAAGGGAAATAGGTTATGTTTGTAGAAACAATTCAACATGATACCTCTTTTAGAGTTAAACAAATTTTATAGTATAACTATAGAATCGCATTCAGAATACCTATTGTGGTAATTAGGTTAGTTGCATGTTGGTTTTGTCACAATTTATTTTTTCTTTGCCCCAAATCTCATTAAAAGTTTTTGGAGTGATATCCTTATTCCATATACCCCTGAATAGTAAAGCCTCTTTTATATTCCATCTACATATATAGGTAGACAGACATAACTAATACAGAGAATAACGCATTTGTAAATACTGCAATAGCACTACTATGCTTTTGAAAAAATGATTGATATATTGTAACAGATGGAATTTAATTGAAAATCGCTATATTGACTTTCATATTTTGCTATGATACAATCAAGAAAATTGTATATAAAAATGAAAATGCGGTTTGAAAAGTTGTTTGCTGAGTAAATAATAGGGAATCCGGTTCGAATCCGGAACAACCGTCATTACTGTGTTTGATAAAAAAGATAAAATTTTATGCTCTTTTTGTGTCATAAGTCAGAATACTCCCGCATTTTTACGGTATGGCGATCTTTGACGTTGGAGTGGTACAACCGATTTTGCGGGCTTGTCTGCAATTACTCGTGCTGTGCTTTTTCACGAGTATTGCCGATTAGTTATGTATTAAGTCAGTTGTGCTTTCTTTGCTTAATTAGCGAAGAAAGCATTTTTTATACGTAATTAGAGTGGAAGCCTCAATGTAATACAGAATAAGACAACCTTTTATCCTGTCAAAGATGATTAGAAAAATAAGCTTAAGTATGTACATATAAAAGCGTAGTAGAAAAATCAATACAATGAGAAGACTTGCTCGGATAAATAGGTTTGTACTGATTGTTTGATGATAAAAATTATTAATGTTAAAAAGGAGAATACGTTTATGAAACAACCTAAAAAACTTTTATCTATGTTTCTGGCGGTTATGGTGTTAATTGGTATTTTGCCAAGTATAGTATTTGCCGCAGATATGTCTGAAGTGCAGGTGTCCGATGGTACTTCTCAAGTAACCGATAATGCGAAAGCAATCAATGCGGATAATTCCCAAAGTATTACAGTTCACTTTACATTACGAAGATACACGGCTGACGGTACGCCGGAAACATCTGCAAACTATAGTAACTGGATTCAGAATACAAGCTATACTATGTCTGATGGTGCAACAGCCTACGATCTGTTTCAACAAATGATGGGTGATCATAATCTTACTTATCAGGCTAGCGGTAGTTATGTATATGCTGTTACCAATTCTGACGGACAGACTTTGTCGGCATCGGGTAATAGCGCATGGATGTATGGTGTTAATAATCAGATTCCTTCGGTTTCTATGGATGCTATGAAGCTGCAAGATGGTGACAGTATGATTTTCTTCTATGTGGATGATTATAATATTATTTATGGCTCATCAGATACTGATGTTTTAAATGTGAAACAGTTGATCGGTGCAATTGGTAATGTAACGCTAGACAGTGGAGCGGCGATTGAGTCTGCCAGAAATGCATATGATTTATTAACTGATTTACAAAAGATGATTGTTAACGCCGAAATGGATACGAGTATGACTGTGACAGCGCTTGAAGCGGCAGAAAATATATATGCACAGCTTTTGGCAGGCGACCTGACAAATAACAAAGCAGCAACGGCTGTACAACAAATGATTGATGCGATTGGTACGGTAACCCTGGGCAGTCGCAATGTCATTCAAAGGGCAAGAGAAGCTTATAATGATTTAACGGCCGAACAAAAAATATTAGTTACAAATATTGCCGATTTAATCGCTGCGGAACAGGCATTGGAAGCACTATTTGCCGCCAAATCGAAGCAGATAGATCAAATTTTTGAAGCAACCGGCAATTATTTATTGAGTGGTGCGATCCCGGTAGTGGCTTCTGTGGGTGGAGATTGGACGGTACTCGGTTTGGCTCGTGCCGGACGTATCAGTGAAAAGTTTCGCAGTGGATATTATAAAAATGTTTTACAAGCGATTGCACATGCAGATTCAGTACAGCTACATCGCTCCAGATCTACAGAAAACTCCCGTGTAGCTATTGCTTTAACCTCCTTAGGTTATAATGCTGCCGAGATAGACGGACAAAATTTGTTGTTGCCGTTAGCAGATTTGGATTATGTGAATAATCAAGGCGTCAATGGTCCTATTTGGGCGTTGATTGCTTTTGATACAGCTAACTATAACATTCCGACTGTTGCAAACGGTGGTAACCAGACCACTCGTGAAGCATTAATCGAGACAATTCTTACAGCACAAAAGGTACAAGGAGGTTGGTCGCTTGGTTCTAATGATATTGATATAGACACTACGGCTATGGCGATTCAGGCATTAGCGCCGTATTATCCAACAAATGCAACCGTTCAGGCAGCGGTGGATAAAGCGCTTTTTGCATTGTCCGGATTGCAGAGTAGTGATGGCGGATTTACTTCCTTTGGGGAGTCGTCCAGTGAAAGCAGCGCTCAAGTAATAACTGCATTGACTAGCTTAGGTATCAATCCAGATACAGACGCAAGATTTATTAAAAATGGTAATTCTGTGCTAGATGCTTTACTTTCATTCTATGTTAATGGCGGCGGCTTTCGGCATACTACTACAGGTGAAATTTCCAGAATTTCTACAGAACAAGGGTATTGTGCACTGGCTTCTTATTATCGTCTATTGGGTAATCAAAATTCTTTGTATAATATGCGTGATATACAGTTCTTGCAGGATACACAAGCGAGTGAGTTTGTAAATCAGACAGAGACAACTAATAGACTTGCTTCTCCACAGACAGCTAATGACACAAACAATTATAATATAATTATTACATTGTTTATACTTTCATTAGCGGCGGCAGCAATTGCATTAGGAAAAAGAAATACAACTAAATAAGTTTTTTCATAATAAAGAACTGCTACGCTGTTTTACGGAGCAGTTCTTTGAAAATTAATGGGAAAGAAGCTGGTGTTATGCGTGAATTTTTAAAAAAATACCAATACGTTATTATTGCAGTTTTTTTTATCGTGGTCGTACTGATTGTTGCGTTTTTTAGTACGGGTTATTTAGATGATTCACCTATGCAAAGTGAAAATTCTGCTGTAGAATCGCTGTTGCAGGATGATATGACAGAATGGAATCCATTGGAGGATACGGAATCTGTCAATACGACAGTCAGTGAATATATATCGTCAAATATTGTAGAGGATTCATTGTCAGAGTCATCTTCAAAAACTATAGTAGACACATCGTCTGCTTTACAACATGCATCTTCTGCCGAGCCAAGCAGGCATACAGAGGTTCAATGGGAAGTGCCGCCGCAAGATGAATTGGAGAATGCGGGACAGGTTTCAAATAACCAGCAATTAGCTTGTGTTTTTTCCATTTCATGTGAGACTATTCAAAACAATATGGATAAGTTAAAGCCGAATAAAGTAGGTATTATACCGCCGGATGGATGGATTCAGCGACCGATAATGGTTGCTTTTCAGGAAGGTGAATCTGTGTTTGATGTTTTGAAACGTGTTTGCCAAGAGAATGGAATTCATTTGGAATTTTCATATACTCCTATATATAACTCAGCGTATATTGAAGGAATTTATAATTTATATGAATTTGATTGCGGGAGTCTTTCCGGTTGGATGTATAATGTCAACGGGGTATTTCCAAATTACAGCTGTTCTTCTTATTCTTTAAAGAACGGTGATGTGGTAGCTCTGCAATATACCTGTTCCTACGGAGACGATATAGGCGGAAGAAATGTGCTAGATTGATAGAGATGAAAAGGAGAACATGATATGCGCGATGCATTTTCGGATTATCATCCAATTGTAAATTTTATTTATTTTATATCGGTGATTCTGTTTTCTATGTTTTTTATGCATCCAGTGTGCCTGGGAATTTCTCTTGCCGCATCTATTGCTTATGCCATTTGTCTGAAGGGGATAAGAGGAGTACGGTTTAGTCTGCGTTATATGATTCCTATGCTGGTACTTGTTCTTCTAATTCAGCCAATGTTTCAGCATGCGGGAATGACAATTTTAGCTTATTTGCCATGGGGCAATCCTCTTACACTTGAATCAATTGTTTACGGTGTGGCTGCAGCTTGTCTTATGGCGGCTGTATTGCAGTGGTTTTATTGCTATACTTCGGTAATGACATCTGATAAATTTGTATATCTGTTTGGAAGAATTATTCCATCTCTTAGCCTTGTTTTGTCCATGACGCTGCGCTTTGTACCGAAATTTCAGGCACAGTTTAAAATTGTACGGGAGGCGCAGAGGTGTATAGGTCGGGACATTACAAATGGGACGATTTTACAGCGTATCAGACATGGTATGAAAATTGTATCTGTTATGATATCATGGTCTATGGAAAATGCAATTGAAACTTCTGATTCAATGAAAGGACGAGGATACGGGTTGCCGGGTAGAACAGCTTTTTCTGTATATTGCTTTGAAAAAAGAGATGGTTGGCTTCTGGTTGTTATTTTTATACTTATTATTTATATTATGACAGGCAGTATTTTGGGGGGAGTAACGTTTGAATATTTTCCTATGATAGATGGGCAAATAGAAAATGTATATGCTATTACCATATACATTGCTTATTGTTGCTTATGTTTTATTCCAGTGACCTTGCATATAGGGGAGGAGAGAAGATGGAAATTATTACAGTTAAGGCTTTAAGCTTCCGCTATCCAAAAACGGAAACAGATGTTTTGCGAAATTTGACTTTTTCTCTGTCTTCAGGCGAATTTGTAACCCTTTGCGGTCCGTCCGGCTGCGGAAAAAGTACTCTGCTCCGACAACTGAAAGGTGTATTTGCATCTCAGGGAGTCAGTAGCGGTGAAATTCTGTTTGCAGGAAAACCTTTTAGAGAAATAGATGAACGAACACAAAGTGCGGAAATTGGCTTTGTAGGGCAATCGCCAGATAATCAGATTGTCACTGATAAGGTTTGGCATGAGTTGGCTTTCGGATTGGAAAGTTTGGGGTTGGATTCCATGTCTATACGGAGTCGTGTGGCTGAAACTGCTAGTTTTTTTGGTATACAGACATGGTTTGAGAAAAGTGTAGCCGAGTTATCTGGCGGACAAAAACAGTTGCTAAATCTTGCATCGGTTATGGTGATGGAACCACAAGTTTTACTTCTTGATGAACCAACTAGCCAACTGGATCCCATTGCAGCAGGAGAGTTTTTGTTAGCTGTTGGGCGTATCAACCGCGAGTTGGGGATAACGGTGTTGATGACCGAACATCGTCTCGAAGAGGTGCTGCCTTACAGCAACCGTATGCTTGTTATGGAGTCGGGGTGTATTGTTGCAGACGATACGCCAGACAAAGTTGGTTTGTTGCTGCGTGAATGTGGAAACGATATGTTTTTTGCCATGCCGACTCCTATGAGGATATGGTCAGCAGTTCCCGATAGCGGAGAAAGATACCCGTGGACGGTTGGTGATGGTCGTATATGGCTGGAGAATTATGCACAAACACATACCTTATGCCCGTTATTGAAGGAAGAAACGAGAGCGTCCGATATTGCGCCGTCGCTTGAGATAGAACAGGTGTGGTTTCGCTATGAAAAGCAATCGCCTGATGTGTTGAAAGGAGTTTCAATGCGTGCATATCCGGGTGAGCTGTTGGCAGTTTTGGGCGGAAATGGGACAGGTAAAAGTACTATGCTGTCTTTGGTAACAGGCGCCAATCGACCCTATCGTGGAAGTTTGCGTATCAATGGTCGGCCAATAGAAAAAATTCCGGCGCTTTTTAATGGGCTATTAGGAGTACTGCCACAAAATCCCCAATCCTTATTTACCCAAAAGACAGTATGGGAGGATTTATTGGAGGTTTTGGAAGATAAAAAGATGCCAAAAGAACAACAACAGAAAAAGGTAGAAGCGGCGCTGAAATTGTGTGACTTAGAAAAACTTTCGAGATATCATCCATACGATTTGTCTGGCGGAGAGCAACAACGGGCAGCTCTAGCAAAAATACTATTGCTAGAGCCTTCGATTTTGCTGTTAGATGAACCGACTAAAGGAATGGATATTAGCTTTAAATATCGGTTTGCTGGAATTTTACAAAAGTTATTGCAACAGGATGTCACAATTGTTATGGTTAGCCATGATGTAGAATTCTGTGCTCGTTATGCAAATCAGTGCGTTTTGTTTTTTAACGGAACTGTTGTTGCCGAGAATACACCTCGGGCGTTTTTCAGCAATAACAGTTTTTATACTACATCGGCTTGTAGGATGGCAAAAAATATGATTGCAGGTGCTGTTACAGCCGAAGATGTTATTTTAGCCTGCGGCGGACAGATACCTCCAGATGACCATTATATACCACCGTCAGATAAAAAGCTATTACACGAGTCTGAAGATCATCAGATGCAAATGCTGAAACAAATAGATAAAACTTCAGATATAAAACTGCGTGTTTGGCAAAGACTATTGGCTGGTGCAGGTATTATTTTTGCAGTGCTTGCCGTTTTTCACGCAATGAACCTAATAGATGTTTCTATGCTTACTGGAACAAAGGATTGGACTTTGTATCTTTTATTCGGTGTGTCCTTTGCGCTCTTTGCATGTGCTTTTTGGAAAAAAACACATAGACCTATTTCTGAAAAAAACGATTATGTTAAGAGGAAGCGATTGCCAAAACGCACTATATTTGCGGTGATTGTGATTTTTATTGCTATTCCCATAACTATTTTTATGGGGGTATTTTATTTAGGAGATAAAAAATATTTGTTGATTTCTCTTTTAGTTATGCTGGAGGGTATGTTGCCCTTTTTCGTAGTGTTTGAAGGAAGAAAACCAAAAGCACGTGAGCTTGTGGTGATTGCAGTGCTTTGCGCTATGGGCATAGCTGGACGGAGTATTTTTTATATCTTACCACAATTTAAACCTGTTGCAGCATTGACAATTATCGCGGGCGTTTCCTTTGGGGGGGAAACAGGTTTTTTAGTAGGCGCCTTAACCATGTTAACTTCAAATATTTTGTTTGGTCAAGGACCTTGGACACCGTGGCAGATGTTTGCCATGGGGATGATTGGTTTTTTGGCAGGTATTTTTTATAGAATCAGGCTGATAGGGCGTAGTAGAATATCATTGTGTATATTTGGCTTTTTTGCAGTACTAGTCATTTATGGCGGCATTATGAATCCAGCCTCTGCTATTTTGTTTCATTCAACACTAAACTGGTCTACATTGCTTGCTTATTTTGTAACTGGTTTGCCAATGGATATGGTGCATGCTGCAGCTACAGTTGTTTTTCTCTTTTTTTTGGCAGAACCTATGCAAGAAAAACTGGATCGTGTAAAAACTAAATATGGGCTGATGGTATAAATATGAAGTGTTTGAAACAAGTAATATCAGTTGAAGAATTATGGTATTTGTTTTAAAGTTGTAAAATTAACCTTTATATGTATCATCCCTTTTTGTGTTAGACGGGTTATTATATGCAATTTTGATTTGCCCCATTTAATGTTTATTAAATTTAAATCTGATGTTAGTTGCCTAGTTAAGTATAATTTACAATGGACATAATATGTAAAATAAAAAGACCAAATCGCAAGATTTGGTTTCTTTTTGTTTATGAAAGTATTGTTGATTGGGGGTAGAATGTAATCTTCAAGCAGTAGCGACTCTGTTTTTGATTACAATTATATTATATCAGACATTTTTTTAGGGTTGTGAATCAATTGTAAATAGAATTGAATTCTTTTGTAAATAAATTGTTGTTGCTTTTTGAATATATCGAAAAAGAAAAAGAGAACCGTTTTGGTTCTCTTCAAATATATTTTATAATTTATTAGCAGCCGCAGGAACATCCATGTTCATCGTGATCATGTTCATGATCGTGGTCACAGTCACACAACTCACCAACAAAAGGGGTAGGATCAATTCCCTGACGTTGATAGTAATCGGCTACTGTTGCCTTAATGGCTTGTTCTGCTAATACGGAGCAATGTACTTTTACCGGCGGCAAACCTTCTAAGGCTTCCATAACAGCGCTGTTTGTTAGTTTTAAAGCTTCATCTAATGATTTGCCTTTGATCAGTTCTGTTGCCATAGAACTTGTTGCAATAGCAGCGCCGCAGCCAAAAGTTTTAAAAGTAACATCTTTGATGATGTTATCTTCTACTTTAATATACATTCGCATGATATCTCCGCATTTGGAGTTGCCAACTTCACCAACGCCGTTTGCATCAGCCAGTTCGCCAACATTTCTAGGATTTGCAAAATGATCCATAACTTTTTCGCTATATGCCATGATAATCAACCTTTCTATTTTTATTATTTATTCTATATTATACATTTTTACTCATAATTTCGTCCCAAAGAGGAGACATTTCACGTAGATAAGATACGATATTCGGTAACACCTCTAAAATATAATCAACATCTTCTTCTGTGTTTTGGTCGCTGAATGAAATTCTCAAAGAACCGTGTGCAATTTCGTGAGGCAAGCCAATTGCCAGTAATACATGACTAGGATCTAGTGAGCCTGAGGTACATGCAGAACCAGAAGAGCCGCAAATACCGGCAAAATCCAATTTGAGCAATAGAGATTCACCCTCGATACCTTCAAAGCACATGTTAAAATTACCGGGCAAACGTTTTATGGGATCACCGTTTAAACGGGAGCGTTCTATTGTTGCGGCCCCTTTGATTAAACGGTCTCGCATACGAATTAAGCGTGCATTTCGTTCTTCCAGGTTTGCATAAGCTTCATCCAGTGCAACGCTGAGTGCTACTATACTAGCGACATTCTCGGTGCCGGCACGTTTACCGCGTTCCTGTGCACCGCCGGCAATCAGATTTGGCAACCGAACACCGCGGCGCACATAGAGAGCTCCAATTCCTTTCGGGGCGTGTAGTTTGTGCCCTGAAAGAGAAAGCATATCAATGTTTTCATCCTTTACGTTAATTCTAATATTCCCAACCGCCTGCACAGCATCTGTATGGAATAATATGCCATGATTTTTGCAAATTGTGCCAATTTCAGTGATAGGTTGAATCGTGCCAATTTCGTTGTTGGCATACATAATAGTTACTAAAGCAGTGTCCTCACGAATTGCGTTTTCTACATCCTCTGGTTTTACAATACCATTTTCATATACATCTAAATAAGTAACCTCAAAACCGTCTTTTGCTAATGCTTGCACGGTATGCAGAACAGCGTGATGTTCAAATTTAGAGGTAATAATATGCTTTTTGCCTTTTTTACCAAGCTCATAAGCTATGCCTTTAATTGCCCAGTTATCAGCTTCACTACCTCCTGATGTAAAGAAGATTTCATTTGGCAAAGCTCCTAAATGCCGTGCAATGTTTTCCCTGGCTTCTTCCAGTATTTTTTTGGCGTCTCTGCCAACAGAATATAAGCTGGAAGGATTGCCGTATTTCTCTGTATAAAAAGGAAGCATCGCTTCTAAAACAGTTTTTGAAACGGGAGTAGTAGCAGCATTATCTGCATAAACAAAGCGTTTCATAGTATTTATCACCTTCATTTTTTTATTCTTACAGAATACAATAATCAAAAAATGATTATATTTTATTGTTTACCAATTATAATATACACTATTTTAGTATACATTTCAATACCTAATATTTAAATTTTTTAATTATTGTGATATTTTCCGGCAGCGGCAACGGCTAATTGGTCACAACGCTCGTTTTCAGGGTGACCGGCATGACCTTTTACCCAAATGACATGTAATTTATGAGGTTCAATCAAATTTAGCAACTCGTCCCACAACTCGGCATTTAGTGCTGGCGATTTATCGCTTTTACGCCAGCCATTGTTTTTCCAACTTTTTGCCCAGCCTTTTGAAATACCGTTACAGACATATTGTGAATCGCTGTACAGTGTTACGCAGCAAGGTTCCTTTAATAATTTAAACGCTTCAATCACTGCGCTTAATTCCATACGATTATTCGTAGTATTTGCAGCTCCGCCGCTGATTTCTTTTTCTCTTTGCATGTAGCGGAGTATGGCACCCCAACCGCCGGGACCGGGATTACCCTGACAAGCTCCGTCAGTAAAAATTTCGATTTTTTTCAAAAGTAATTTCACACTCTCTACTTCATTGTTTAATATGTTACTGTGTATATTCAATTATACCTATTTTAAAGCAGAATATCAATCAAAACAAATTATTAAATGTTTCATATTTGATAAAAGTAAATTGATAAAATACTATGAAATTCAAACAATATGGTTATAATAAATGAATCAAAGTATCTATTTCTTCACCGATACTTGACAGCATGAATGAATAAGGTTACAATTGAAGAGACTTATGTGTCCGGATTTTATGTATAGAAATAATTTTGTTTTAGAATCGTTACACAAAACTGTATTGTGAAAAAAGTTCGACTATTTTAGAAAAATAATCACATAAATTATAAGTACGGAAATAACCATCTATACTGAAAAGTGAATAAAAGGCCAGCTTTACACCGTTTGTGAGGCCGGCCTATGATTGTTATGTCCTTAACATTTGGAGGTTATAAAGTGATAGAAAAGGATATGAAAATAAGGAACGAGGATAAACAGGAGAATATAAAATCCCAAACTCCTGTTTTTTCCACATCAAGTATGCTGCATCATACAAAAAAAGATGCAGCGTTAACGACGAACCAAACGCATATACCAAATAAAGTTACGACACCCAATAAAACTTTTAGCGAAAATACAAATGCCGACTTGTCTGAAAGCCGCTCTAAATACGGAAATCAGGCCAAACGCCATCATGCATTACCCAAAAATATGAAAGGTACTCAAAATGCACAAAAATCTAAATTTGGACAGTCTAGATCTTTACAGTCAAGATCATTAGAAGGAAAAACACAGCATGCACGAGGCGCTGTTCCGCATACTAATATTCAAAATGTTGATGAAAAGAAATTTGGTATACACTCAAAATCGGTTTATACCAAATATCACAAACAATCTGATACAAAAAAAACATCTGCACAGCGTCAACAGCCTGCACAAAATTTAATTGAAACAAAATTGGCTATTCAACAAATTAGTCAATCTTCAAAAACAGCTAAAAGTAAGCATTTAAAATCTTCTATCAAGGTATATTTTTTAGGAGGTTTAAATGAGATTGGTAAAAATATTACAGCATTTGAATGTGATAACGATATTATTATTGTAGATTGTGGTATGGCATTTCCTGACGACAATATGTTAGGCGTTGATCTGGTTATTCCCGATTTTTCATTTATTGAGAAAAATGCAGACCGAATTTGCGGAATTGTAGTGACACATGGACACGAAGATCATATTGGTTCTATACCTTATTTGCTCAAAAAAGTAAAATTGCCAATCTACAGTACAGCGTTAACTTTGGGATTGATTGACGGTAAGCTTAAAGAGCACGGACTACAGGGAAAGGTGCAACTGAATACCGTAAAACCAGGTCAGACCGTTCGGTTGGGATGTTTCGGTGTAGAATTTATCCATGTCAACCACTCTATTTCTGACGCAGTTGCTTTAGGTATTCATACACCGGCAGGAACTTTACTTCATACTGGTGATTTTAAAATAGACTGCACACCTTTGAAAGAAGAAACTATTGATCTTGGCAGAATTGCTGAAATTGGTCAACAGGGTGTTCTTGGATTATTGGCGGATTCTACAAATGTAGATCGCCCTGGATACACGCCTACGGAACGCAAAATTAGCGATGCTTTTGAAACGTTGTTCTCAAGGGCATCTGATCAAAGGTTAATCATTGCGACTTTTGCATCCAATATTAGCCGTGTACAGCAAATTATTAATTGTGCGGCTAAATATGGTCGTAAAGTGGCGCTTTCTGGCAGGAGTATGGTCAATGTCATGGGGATTGCTTCTGAGCTGGGTTATTTAGATATACCAGAAGGTATATTAATTGATATTGATTTACTAAACCGATATCCAAAAGACAAGGTGGTTTTAATTACCACAGGTAGTCAGGGCGAGCCTATGTCCGCTTTAGCACGTATGGCTTTTGCCGATCACAGAAAAGTAGAGGTAGGCCCCGGCGATTGCATAATTATTTCTGCTAAACCAATTCCGGGTAATGAAAAAACGGTGAGCACTGTAATTGATGAACTGTTAAAGCGTGGATGCGAGGTTGTATATGAGTCCAGTCACGAAATTCACGTATCCGGTCATGCAAGCAGAGAAGAACTGAAAATTATTCATAGTCTTGTAAAACCGCAGTATTTTCTTCCGGTGCATGGTGAACAAAAGCACTTGCGTAAACATGCTGAATTGGCTTGCTCTATGGGAATGGAATCGAAAAATATTTTTATTGGTACCGTAGGAGCTGCTGTTGAATTGAATCATGGATATATGAAACAGCTTCCGTCGATACCAGCAGGTAGCATATTGGTTGACGGTCTTGGCGTAGGTGATGTGGGTAGCATTGTGCTACGAGATAGAAAGCATCTTGCAGAGGACGGTCTAATTGTTGTGGTATGTACTATTAGCAAGGACGACGGTTATGTGGTGGCAGGTCCTGACGTGGTATCTCGGGGATTTGTATATGTACGGGAGTCTGAACGTTTGATAATTGACGCTAAAAATCTGGTTAGTCACGTATTGGAGGACTGTAGAGAAAATCATATTCATGACTGGGGCACTTTAAAGACAAAAATTAAGGATGATTTATCGAAACTTCTTTATGAAAAAACAAGAAGAAATCCAATGATTCTTCCAATTATTATGGAAGCTTAGTTTGTAAATAAGGGTGTTGAGTATTTCAGATACCAATGTTGCCTATCAAAGGGGTTATACGTTTGAAACAGAAAGTATGGGTTTCTTCTCCAATTTTATATGTGTTAGCGACCATTATGTTAAGCATGACGGTTGCCAGTTGGTTTTGGAATCCGATTATATTTTATATAGAATTAGGTTTAACGATTGTTGCGGTTGCTATTATAACTATTTTCCTTGTTCGGTTTCAATCTTATTTAACCGTTGCAATGAGATCAGTCAATAAGGTTTTATCAGGACAGGAGTATCAATTGCTTCAAGACTTTACATTGCCGGTGGCAATCGTAGGGAATAAAGGAGATATTATTTGGGTCAATACAGCCTTTTTTATGGATGTTGGAAGAGAATCTGACTGTCGCGGAGAAAATATATTAAAACTGATTCAGCCCAAAACCATGGGGCAGGTAGTGGAAGATAACGGTACCGATATAAAGGTGGACGACAAAGAGTTTACGGTGTTTGCATCGAAAATACAAAATTCTTATATTTTATATTTTGTGAATAATACAGTTTATAAAGAAATCAGTCGAGAACATGAGCAAACGCGTCCTTGTGTGATGATTGTAGCATTTGACAATAAAGAAGAAATTGCTCATGATTGTAGCGCTGCAGAAGAAGCTCGCATCAATGCGGAGGTTGAGGCCACATTAAACCACTGGACTCAGGATATGTGCGGCTTTATTAAGAAGCTGAGCGGAGGTAATCGTTATCTATTAGTAAGCGACGAGCATCATATTGCATGGGCTGCAGAAAAGCGTTTTGAGATTTTGGACGTAATTCGTAAAATAAAAGCACCAGGCAACCGCAGTGCAACGGTTTCAATTGGTATTGGACGTGGAGCACGTAGTCTTACTGAGAGTGAGCAATGGGCACGTCAGGCATTGGATATGGCGTTGGGTCGCGGTGGCGATCAGGTAGCAGTAAAAACAGTAAATGACGATTATGATTTTTATGGAGGACTTTCCAAAGGCGTAGAAAAACGGGATAAAGTACGTACCAGAGTTATTGCGGCTTCTATTTCTGATCATATGAAAGCCAGTGATAAAGTTTTGATTATGGGACATCAGAATACCGATCTGGATGCAGTTGGTGCTGCTGTAGGAGTGTGGAGTGCTGCAAGTAAAGGCTTACAAAAAAAAGCGTATATTGTTTTGAATCGCCATACGACCATGGCAATGCCAATTGTTGAGGCAATAGAAAACGCTAATACGGATATTGAAGAGGAAATTTTTATATCCGAAGCAGAAGCATTGGGCATAATAACGCCAAAAACACTGGTGGTTGTGGTAGACACACATTCACAGGATTTTGTTGAGAGCCGTGAATTACTAGATACAGCACAAAGAGTTGTAGTGATTGATCATCATCGCATGATGGTTAAGCATATTACAAACGCAGTTGTGTTTTACCATGAGCCGTATGCCAGTTCCACTTCTGAAATGGTAACAGAGCTGGTACGATATATTGGTAATCCAGCTCTGAGTAAAGAAGAAGCCGATGGGTTGCTAGCAGGTATTATGTTGGATACAAAAAATTTCGTTTTAAAAAGCGGTGTACGAACTTTTGAAGCTGCAGCTTATTTAAGGCGTAGAGGTGCAGATACCGTAGTGGTAAAAAAAATGTTCTCCAGTAATATTGATACCTATAAGGAAAAGTATTCTTTAATTTCCGCTTCTGAAATTTACAAAGGCTGCGCTATTGCTTGTACCGACGAAAACTCGCCCAATATTCGTGTGGCAGCAGCACAAGCGGCAGATGATTTATTAGCAATTCAAGGCGCTAATGCGTCATTTGTACTGTTTCAAACAGGTAATACCGTGAATATATCTGCACGGTCATTAGGAGATATTAATGTACAGATTATTATTGAAGCCATGGGAGGCGGCGGACATTTAACGATGGCTGGTGTACAAAAAGCTGATGCAACAATTGAGCAGGTAAAACGAGAACTTAAGAAAGTAATTGATGATATATTACCTCATGCCAGCAATACCCCAGCATTAAAAGGAAGTAAACTATAATCATGGAGGGATACTTATGAAAGTTGTACTACTTGCAGATGTAAAAGGTAGCGGAAAAAAAGGTGACCTAATTCAAGTGTCTGATGGATATGCGCGTAACTTTTTATTTCCCAGAAAGCTGGCGACAGAGGCCAATGCACAAGCTTTGAATGAACTGCAAAATGCAAAAGCATCACAAGCGTTTAAGCTGGAACAGGAAAAACAGGCTGCAAAATCCTCAGCTGACCAAATTAACGGTAAAAGTATTTCTGTTCAAGCGAAAGCGGGTCAAGGTGGCAAACTGTTTGGTTCTGTTACTGCAAAGGAAATTGCAGAGGCAATTAAAAAGCAGTACGGAGTTGAGGTTGACAAACGCAAAATAGATACCAAGGGTGATATCAAAGCGTTTGGTACATATGAGTGTGAAGTTAAGCTTTATACAGGGATTATCGCTATCGTAAAAGCAGTTGTAACCGAAAAAAAATCGTAAGGTTGGCAACCTGATGGCTTTTAGTCATCGGGTTTTCCTTTATTAAGAAAACTTAGCAGGGCGGTAAAGGAGATATTCCTATGGCGGATGAAAATCAAATATTTAGTGATGATTTAGTAAGTGCAGGTATATTGGGTTTAAACAACCAAACTCTGCCGTTTAGCCAGGAGGCAGAACAATCGGTGCTAGGTGCTATTCTGCTGGATTCCGGCTGCTTAGACCGTGTTGCGGAAATATTGCCGCGACCGGAATATTTTCATCAAGTGAATAATCATTTAATTTACGGAGCTATGCTTGAAATGTTCACAGCAGGACGTCCGGTTGATTTTATAACGGTTCTTGAAAAGCTGAAAGAATCTAAATCTTTTGATGAAGCCAATGGTAAAGCATATCTGATTCAACTTGCTCAATTGGTACCGTCTATTTCCAATGTGGAATCTTATGCCAAAATCGTTCGCAATAAATATGATATTCGCAGTTTAATTTTAACGGCAAGAGAAATTTTAGAAGATGCTTCCGATGGTTCTGCCGATGCGTCACAGCTATTAGATGCTGCCGAACAACGTATTTTTGATATTCGTCGCGGTAAGAATATGCAGGGTTTACAGCGTGTCAATGAACTGATTATTCAAACTTTTGACCGTTTGGATATGTTGAATTCGCCGGAAAGCGATCTATATAAGGGAGTTCCCACAGGTATAACAGAACTAGACAATGTTATTACGGGTTTGAATCGTTCAGACTTGATTTTACTGGCGGCTCGTCCGGGTATGGGTAAAACCAGTTTTGCCCTTAATATTATGCGTCATGCTGCTGTGGTTGCAAAAAAACGCGTAGCTTTTTTCTCGCTGGAAATGGCCAAAGAACAGTTGGTTTCCCGTTTGCTTTCGACAGAAAGTATGGTCAGTAGTATCAAATTACGTACCGGTAAGCTTGATGAAGGAGAATGGATGCGCCTAATTGAAGGTGGAGATATTCTTTCAAAAACTGAAATGTATTTTGATGACAGCTCTCAAATTACAGTACAGGAGATAAAAGCAAAATTGCGTCGATTAAAAGATGTAGATCTAGTGATTATTGACTATTTACAATTAATGTCTGGCAGTCGACGAACGGACAACCGTGTGCAGGAGATTTCTGAAATAACCCGTAACCTAAAAATTATGGCAAAAGAGCTGATGATACCGGTAATTACTCTTTCTCAGCTTTCCCGTGACAGTGAAAAACGTGCTACCAATGCACATCGCCCTGTTTTGTCCGACCTAAGAGATTCCGGTTCTATTGAGCAGGATGCTGATATTGTATTATTTCTTTATCGTGATGATTATTATCAAAGCAGTGAAGCGCCGGGTCAGGAAATAGATAGGAATCGTGGAGAGTGTATTGTGGCAAAAAATCGTCATGGTGAAACGAAAACAGTACCGCTGCATTGGCAAGGGGAGTTTATGCGTTTTACATCTCAGGAGGTTATACGCAGTGAACCATTTTAATGAATTGCAAGTTATTGAGGCAAAAGTGCATCGCACCTTACAGGCTTATCAAATGCTGACAAAAGCCAAACGTGTAATTGTTGCTTGCTCCGGCGGTGCAGACTCAATGATGTTGTTGCATTTTTTGATGCAAATGCACGTACCGGTTGTGGCGGCTCATGTTCATCATGGTTTACGCGGTAAAGAGGCAGATCGTGACGAAAAAATGGTACAGGAATTTTGTACAAAACATAAAATACAATTTAAAACGCTGCATATAGACGTTGAAAAAAGGGCAAAACAACTAGGTATTGGTTTTGAAGAATGTGGCAGACAGGTGCGTTATGCTTTTTTTCGTGATCTTGCTGATTCACAGGGTGACAAAATTGCGACAGCCCATACCTTGTCTGATGTATGTGAAACGGTATTGCTTCATATTTCACGGGGAACGGGATTACGAGGGTTATGCGGTATACCACCGGTGCGGGATAATATTATTCGTCCATTGCTTGGAATTACACGGCAAGAGGTTGAGGAATATTGTGCTTGCTGTCGGTTATCTTATGTGATAGACAGCACAAATTTTGAAAAAAAGTATCATCGCAATCATTTGAGATTAGATGTTATACCTTTATTAAAACAACTTAATCCTTCTTTTGAAGAAGCTGTCTTACGAATGACCCAGCAATGCAGGGAGGATTCTAATTATTTAGATGAACAAACGCAGCAGTATTTATTACATGCAAAAACAGACAAAGGATATCGAACATCTGTATTTGTACAGATGCCTAAAGCCATTCGTTCTAGAGCTATTTTATTGACAATCAAGCAAACCAGCATGATAACGCCCACATATAAGCAGGTAGAGCAAATTGATAAAGCGATTTTATCTTATCGCGGGGCAGTTACCCTCACAGGAGGCGTACAATTTAGAGTCGAAGGGGATTATCTATTTATACAAACCATTAAAATGGATAAAGTTGAATGGGAAGTTACAGCAAATGCGCCTATGGTGGTGTTAAATGATGGCAGAATTATACAGTTTAGACATCAAATTGTGAATAATTATGAAAATCATAAAAATTTTCAAAAAATATTGTTTCATAATTCAGTTGATTATGGTACAATAACTGATAACGCAACTTTTCGTAATCGCAGAAAAGGCGATATGTTTCGTCCTGCGGGACGAGGCATAACCAAATCTTTGAAAAAGTTATTTAACGAAGCGAAAATTCCACCGTCAAAGCGAGATGATATTGTGATTCTGGCAAATGGGGAGCAAATACTTTGGATAGAAGGTTTTGGAGTATCGGAATATGGTTGTGTCACATCACATACAACAAAGTTAGTTTCTATTTCTATAAAAGAAGCGGAGCTTAATATGCCAAGTAAAACCTAGTCTATAGTATGCAGGTATGCTTTGGCTGAGACAAATATAATAGAAATTTATTTTTGTAAGTATATGATCTTAGGCAGCTTGGATAGAGACTGTCAATTCAATTCATTGCAATCTAAGGAGTGAACTTTACTTGGATAATAAGAAGACCTTAAGAAATCTTGCTATCTACTTGGGTATCCCCATCATTATTATTATCGTGGTAGCGTCTATCTATGGCGGCCGCCAAAAATCGACAGAAACATATTCTCAAATCTTAACATATTTTCAAGAAGGTAATGTGAAAAAATATTCTATGGATTTGGGTACCGGCGAAATGCAAATTACTTTGCGTGACGATACAACGAAATCTTATACAGCGCCGAGTGTATCTTGGATGTATGATGATATTAAATCGTATGTAAATAATTATAATGCAGAACATTTAGATGATCCGATTGAATTTGATTTAAAACGGCCGGCGGAAACATCTTGGATTATAAACTTTTTACCGACGATTTTACTCTTTGTTGGTATGATTGTATTTTGGTGGTTCTTCATGAAACGTATGGGGGGCGGAATGGGTGATGCCGGCAAGCAGATGAATTTTGGTAAAGCAAAAATAAAAAATATGAATGATGAAAAGCGTAAAACAACTTTTCAAGATGTTGCTGGTGCAGATGAAGAAAAAGAGGAACTGGAAGAAATTGTTCAATTTCTTAAAGATCCAAAACGCTACAACGAATTAGGCGCTCGTATTCCGAAAGGTGTGCTTTTGGTAGGTCCTCCAGGTACCGGTAAAACATTGCTTGCCAGAGCAGTTGCTGGTGAAGCTGGTGTTCCATTTTTTTCTATGTCCGGTTCCGACTTTGTTGAAATGTTTGTAGGCGTTGGCGCTTCCCGTGTGCGAGATTTATTTGACCAAGCAAAGAAAAACAGTCCGTGTATTATATTTATTGATGAGATTGACGCGGTAGGACGTCAGAGAGGTGCCGGTTTAGGTGGAGGACATGACGAGCGTGAACAAACGTTGAATCAATTGTTGGTTGAAATGGATGGATTTGGAGCTAATGAAGGTATCATTATGATTGCAGCTACCAACCGTCCGGATATTTTGGATCCTGCTTTAATGCGTCCTGGTCGTTTTGACCGTCAGGTTATGGTAGGCTATCCGGATGTAAGGGGTAGAGAGGATATTCTGAAAGTGCACGCAAGAGGAAAACCGATTGCTCCTGATGTTGATTTGGCTACGATTGCGAAGACAACTGCAGGTTTTACAGGTGCTGATTTGGAAAATTTATTAAATGAGGCAGCTTTATTGTCTGCTAGAAAGCATTTGAAAGCCATTACTATGGAAGAAATTGAGGAAGCAACTATTAAAGTAGTAGTTGGTACTGAAAAGAAGAGCCATGTGATGTCAGACAAAGAAAAGACGTTAACAGCGTATCACGAGGCTGGTCACGCTATTGCGGCATATAGCTGTAAAACACAGGATCCAGTTCACCAAATCTCTATCATTCCAAGAGGCAGAGCTGGAGGTTATACAATGCAGCTACCAAGTGAGGATCGCTCTTATAAATCTCGTTCTGAAATGAGAGAGAGTCTGATTGTCCTATTGGGCGGAAGAGTTGCTGAAGCTTTAGTACTGGGAGATATTTCTACTGGTGCTTCCAATGATATTGAACGAGCAACACAAACGATTCGTGCCATGATTACTAAATATGGTATGAGTGATGATTTGGGTCCCATTGCATATGGGTCTGATAACGGTGAGCCATTCCTTGGTAGAGATATGGGGCATGTGAGGGATTATTCTGAAGAAACTGCATCTGAAATTGATGCAGAATTGAGAAAGATGATGTCTAATGCGTATGATCAAACAGAACAAATTCTCAAAAATCATATGTCAAAGCTGCATGAGGTGGCAAAACAACTGTTTTCCAATGAAAAAATGAGCGGAGAAGAATTTTATGCAATTATGGGCGATGCTGTTCCTGCTAAGGCTACAAAACAGGCTGTGCAGCCCTCAAAAGACACACCGTTAGAATGTGCTAACGAGGAAAATGAAGAATAAGTAGTGTGGAGATGCGAAAGCGTCTCTTTATTTTTGCAAAAGTAATTTTTATTGCTTAATATAATTCTTTATGCTATTCTTAATAAGATTAGCAGTATACTGTATGTAATAGAATATTCATTTATTATGAGATAGTGTAAAATATTTAAGGGGAGATTATTTGAATGAAAAAGCAAACCGTTTACGGAAATGAAAGTATTTCCTCTTTAAAAGGCGCTGACCGTGTTCGTAAGCGTCCCGCAGTTATTTTCGGTTCAGATGGCATAGAAGGATGCGAACATTCAATATTTGAAATTTTATCAAACTCTATTGATGAAGCCAGAGAAGGCTATGGTAACCGAATTATCGTTACACGTTACGAAGATCAATCTGTAGAGATTGAAGATTTTGGTCGCGGTATTCCGGTAGATTATAATATAAAAGAAGAACGGTATAACTGGGAGCTTCTATTTTGTGAATTATACGCAGGAGGTAAATATAATAACCATGCGGACGAGAGTTATGAGTATTCTTTGGGGCTCAATGGTTTAGGACTTTGCTCCACTCAGTATGCGTCGTCGTATATGGATGTGAATATTCGCCGTGATGGAACGCAATATTCTCTGCATTTTGAAAAGGGAGAGAATATTGGAGGGTTGACAAAGCAGGATTATCTAAAAAAAGATACGGGTACACGTATTCGTTGGAAGCCGGATTTGGAGGTATTTACTGATATTGATGTTCCGGTGGAATATTTTTTAGATATGATTAGGAGGCAGGCAATTGTTAATAACGGTGTAACGTTTATATTTCGTAACCAAACGGGATCCAATTTTGAAACCACTGAGTTTTGCTATAAAAATGGCATAGCTGATCATGTAAAAGAAATTGCGGGTGAAGATGCGCTTACCACAGTACAATTTTGGCAAACAGAACGCAAAGTACGCGATAGAGAAGATAAAGAAGAGTATAAGACTAAAATCAATGTTGCCTGTGCTTTTTCAAATAAGGTAAAGGGAATTGAGTATTATCATAACTCCAGTTGGCTGGAATATGGAGGCGCACCTGATAAAGCGGTGCGTAATGCATTTGTGTATCAAATTGACTCATATTTAAAACAGACGTCTAAGTATAATAAAAATGAAAGCAAAATTACCTTTGTTGATGTTGAGGATTGCTTGATTTTGGTGATTTCTTCTTTTTCTAATAGGACTAGTTATGAGAACCAAACGAAAAAGGCTATCACGAATAGAGGGATTCAAGAAATAATGACAGAAATGCTTCGCCGAAATCTTGAAATTTATTTTTTAGAAAACCCGCTGGAAGCCGATAAAATTGCAGGGCAGGTTTTAATTAATAAACGCAGCCGTGAAGATGCGGAAAAGACGCGGCTGAATTTAAAAAAGAAATTAACTAGCAATTTGGATATTACCAATCGTGTGGCAAAATTTGTAGATTGCCGCAGTAAGGATATAACCGAACGTGAAATTTTTATTGTTGAGGGAGACTCTGCTCTAGGCGCATGTAAACAGGCAAGAGATCCGAACTTTCAGGCGATTATGCCGATTCGAGGTAAAATTTTAAATTGTTTAAAAGCTGACTACGATAAAATTTTCAAAAGCGATATTATTACCGATTTAATCAAAGTGCTGGGTTGTGGTGTTGAAGTAAAAAATAAAGCCAATAAAAATCTATCTCACTTTGATTTGTCGGCATTGCGCTGGAATAAAGTCATACTATGTACCGATGCCGACGTTGATGGCTTCCAGATTCGCACATTACTTTTAACGATGTTATATCGTCTGACACCAACACTGATTGAGGAGGGCAAAGTGTATATTGCGGAATCTCCTCTGTTTGAAATTACAACAAAAGATCAAACGTATTTTGCTTATACAGAAGCTGAAAAGGAATTGTTTTTAAAGCAGATTGATGGGCAGAAATGTACCGTTCAGCGCTCAAAAGGTCTTGGTGAAAATGAACCGAATATGATGAACTTTACAACGATGAATCCACAGACGCGCCGTTTAATTGAGGTGATGCCGGAGGATGCGGCCAAAACCTCTGAAATGTTCGATTTATTATTGGGGGATAATTTGAGCGGCCGAAAGACATTTATTGCTGAAAACGGATATCAGTATATTGATTCTGCAGATGTAAGCTGAACTAGTAATATACGAATGGAGTGAAAAAAGGATGCCGCCTAAAAAGAGAAATACTCAACCTAAACGTAATAGTTCCAGTGTGAAAGGAATCATTGAAGGAGCTGGTGAGGTAGTTGCACAGCCTATTACTCATACATTGGAAAAAAATTATATGCCTTATGCTATGAGTGTTATTATGTCACGTGCAATTCCAGAAATTGACGGTTTTAAACCGTCGCATCGGAAATTGTTATTTACAATGTATAAAATGGGACTTTTAGGTTCTGCAAGAACTAAATCTGCAAATATTGTAGGACAAACCATGAAGCTTAATCCTCATGGTGATTCGGCAATTTATGATACCATGGTGCGTTTAAGCAGAGGTTATGAAGCTTTGCTCCATCCTTATATAGACTCAAAAGGTAACTTTGGTAAATATTATTCCCGTGATATGGCGTGGGCAGCTTCCCGTTATACTGAGGCGAGGCTTGATGCTATCTGTCAGGAGCTATTTCGTGATATAGATAAAGATACAGTGGATTTTGTTGATAATTATGATAATACCATGAAGGAACCAACCCTGCTACCTGCTAGTTATCCATCGGTATTGGTCAATGCAAATACTGGAATTGCCGTTGGTATGGCAAGCTCTATTAGTCCATTTAATTTAGAGGAAGTTTGTCAAACCACGATTGCCTATATAAAAAATCAAGATCACGATATTGCCACAACCTTGTTAGCGCCGGATTTTCCTGGCGGCGGTCAAATTGTGTATGATAAACAGGTCATTGACAACATTTATCAAACGGGTCGCGGTAGTATTCGGGTGCGTTCCCGTTATACTTACGATCCATCGGTAAATTGTATTGATATTACACAAATTCCGCCTACAACTACGATTGAAGTTATTGTTGAAAAAATTGTAGATTTAGTAAAGCAAGGAAAAATTAAGGAGATTTCAGATATTCGTGATGAAACCGGCTTAGAGGGCTTGAAAATTACTATTGATTTAAAACGTGGTACCGATCCTGAAAAGCTTATGCAGCGTTTATACAAAATGACTACGTTGGAGGATAGTTTTTCTTGTAATTTTAATGTATTGGTGGCCGGTGTGCCTCGTGTAATGGGAATAAGGCAGTTGTTGGAGGAATGGGTAGCGTTTCGTATTGAATGTGTGCGTCGCAGAACATCTTATGACTTAAATAAAAAGCAGGATAAGCTGCATTTACTCAAAGGTTTGCAGGCTATTTTGTTAGATATTGATAAAGCCGTATTCATTATACGTAATACAGAAGAGGAAACAGAAGTGGTTCCAAATCTAATGGTAGGTTTTCATATTGACCAAATTCAGGCAGATTATGTTGCTGAAATTAAATTGCGTCATTTAAATCGCGAATATATTTTAAAGCGTACGGAGGAAATTACGCAGCTGGATCGAGAAATTGCAGTATTACAAGAAATTTTAGCAAGTAAAGAAAAAATTAAACAAATTATTATAACTGAGCTAATAAATGTGATGAAAAAATACGCTCAGCCGCGCCATAGCATGTTACTATATGCTGATGAAATTGAAGAGATTAATGTAGAGGAGCAGATACCAAATTATCCTGTACATCTTTTCTTTACAAAAGAAGGTTATTTTAAAAAAATTACGCCTCAATCTTTACGTATGAGCGGAGAGCAAAAGCTGAAAGAAGGTGACAAAATTACGGAGCAGCTTGAGGCGACCAATCATACGGATTTGCTGTTTTTTACTAATCGTGCAACAGTATACAAAACAAAGGCAAGTGAGTTTAGCGACACAAAAGCCAGTGTGCTGGGAGATTATGTAGCGGCTAAATTAGGGATGAGAGAAGATGAGTCGGCTGTTTCAATGATTGCAATTCAACAATATGAGGGCTTTATAATTTTCCTTTTTGAAAATGGAAAAATTGTTAAGATTGACATAAAAGCTTATTTAACCAAAACAAACCGCAAAAAATTAATTGGCGCTTATAGTGACAAATCTCCTTTATTTGCAATGTTTTATTGTAAAGAGGAATGTGAAATTTTGTTGACAACTACCGAGGGAAGAATGTTACTTGTAAATACAGCTCAATTGCAGATTAAAACAACACGTTCTGCACAAGGGGTAGCGTGTATTACATTAAAGAGAAATAAAGCTCTTGTCAATGCAAAGGTTTATCAAGAAGGCGCGATTGCAAACGCTGACCGTTACCGAAAAAATATTCCGTCTATCGGTGTAATGCCTCCGGTAGAAGAACCGGAAATTGAACAGCTCAAGCTATAAAAAAACCGTTAATGCAATGCCAATAGCAAAACAATAACGGTAGGCTTAAAACGGCAAACGCATTGAATTCGTTTTTGCCTAGATGTATTTTTTCCGGTATAGGCTGCTTTATGCAAAAAATAATTTAAAACATGTAAAAAGTATGTTGAAAAATTTTCGAGAATGTGTTATTATGGACAAAGTTATTAAATGAATCGACTCGGAGGTATTACATGGGAGCTTTAGAACTGGGGTTCGGTATAGTATTGCTGATTTTTGCTGTCGGTATTATTGCATTAGTTCTTCTTCAGGAGGGGCAGCAACAGAATCAGAATCAGGTTGAAGGAGGAAGGTCTTCTTCTGATACATTTTTGTCTAAAAATAAGGGACGTACGATAGATGCTTTTCTTTCCAGATGGACAACAGTAATTGCGCTTGGTTTTTTTGTATTTGTAATTGTGTTAAATGCAATTATATTCTTTACTACAGGCAATGCCAGCTAATCATTTATGTATAATTCTCGTTTGGCATTATGCTAAGCGGGTTTTTTTATTATGTGCAATGATTGTTTTGAATAGAATTGTATAAATAATAGCCGGCAGGTTAAAGTTATAAATAAAGGCAGGTAGAACTATGACCATAGAGGATATGAAAACTAGAATTTTAAATACATTACAAAAAGAGCGTAATCCGCTGCCATACAAAGAACTTTTAGCAAAGTCTCGTTTATCAAAGGATGAGGATTGTTTTGCGGATGTGTTATCGGCAATGCGACAAGAGGAACTGATTTCTATAGATTATAAACAAATTGTTTCTTTGGTGTTTGGAGAACTGCGCGCTCGTATAACCTCTTTATCTAAAGGCTTTGCTTTTGCCAGACCAGAAGAGGGTCTTGGCGATTTTTTTATACATGGCAGTAACTTAAAAGATGCTATGCTAAACGATGTTGTTATTTTAACCAATATTACGGAATCGGAACGAGGAAGAAGTGCTGAGGTCAAAGAAATTGTAGCGGAAGGTAGCAGATATACTACAGGCATACTTGTCTATAATGAGGGATATTGGGAATTTGCGGCTGATGTACCGATTCGTTATGGGTTACAGGTAAACAAAAATACTTTAAATGGTGCACAAATTGGAGATAAAGTATACGCACATATTACACGTAATCCGCGTAATCACAAATTAGTTGCAAATATTGTAAAGGTGTTTGGTAAAGCAAGCAGCGCACGGGTATGCGCTGATGCCATTGTAGAGCAAAACGGCATACGTATGCAATTTCCAGAAGAAGTATTGGCAGAAGCAAGAGCTATCGCTGCCCGTGGTGTGACACAGGAGGATTTTGTAGGCAGAATAGACTTGCGTAATGAAGCAATTTTTACCATTGACAGTGCTAGCGCAAAAGATTTGGATGATGCAATTTCATGCAAAAAAACAGAGAATGGCTTTGAGCTGGGCGTGCATATAGCTGATGTCTCTCACTATGTGAAAGAGGGCAGTTGTATGGATGCTGAAGCACAATTGAGAGCTACTTCTGTTTATTTTGCAGATCGTGTAATTCCAATGTTACCGCCGGAGATTTCAGATGGGGTGTGCTCGTTAACACCGGATAGTGACAAACTAGCTTTTTCGGCCCTGATTCAAGTTGATATGACTGGCATGATTACCAGTTACCGTTTTGAAAAATCGATTATTAGAACAAAGGTGCGTGGTGTATATAGTGAGGTCAATGAGATTTTTGCAGGTACAGCAACACAAGATTTGCTGGATAAGTATAAACCAGTTATGTCAGGTCTTATGACAGCAAGAGAAATGGCCGTCGTTACAAAGGAACGCTCCAAACAGAACGGAGCAATGGAGTTGGAAAGCAATGAACCTAAGTTTACATTAAATGAAGATGGTATATGTATTGACGTAGAACCGCGGCAAACAGGTGAATCGGAACAAATGATTGAACAATTGATGGTGACAGCTAATCAAGCGGCAGCTAAATTGGCAGAAAAAGAGCATTTACCTTTTGTATACCGTATACATGAAAATCCAAAATCTTTGAAGATTGAGCTATTGATTGATTTACTTTCATCTTTGGGTTTAAATTTTTCAGGCATTAAGAAGGCAAACCCAACAACAGCTGAGTTTTCTGCCATTTTAGATCAAGCTGTGGGTACACCTGCGCAAAAGGTAGTTTCTCACCAAATTTTGAGAACTATGGAAAAGGCGAGGTATTCTACAGATCCAGTAGGTCACTTTGGTTTAGCTTTAGCAGACTATTGTCATTACACCTCACCGATCCGCCGATATCCAGATACGGCGATTCATCGTATTTTAACAGCATTTATCAACAAAAAAGGAAAGAATTACATTCAGGAACATTATACATCTTATGCACAAGATGCGGCGGTGAACTCTTCCGAAGCAGAAGTTAGAGCGTTGGTTGCTGAGCGTAGTGCAGAAGATTGCTACATGGCGGAATATATGTCGCAGCATATTGGCGAGCAGTTTGACGGTATTATTAGCGGTGTTACTAATCGCGGACTATTTGTACAATTAACAAATAGTGTAGAGGGGTTTGTGTCGATAGATAGTTTTGTTGATGCAGAGTTTGAGTTTGACGGTATGATGACGCAAGTAGACCGCATTACGGGAGATAAATTGACCATTGGTATGCCCATGAGAATACAGGCGGTAGCGGCAGATATTTCATCCGGAAGAATTGATTTTATGCCGGCTTCTGAGGTAGGTAAAATAACAAAAGATCAGAGATAGTAGCCTAATAGATATTGTTATTTCAATACTTGTTAAAAGTGGTAGTTAAATTCAGTATATTATTAGGTTCTATGTTCTGCCTTGAGCCAATATACACAGCAGATATGATAAAAAGTAAACCTTGTATTATTCATAATACAAGGTTTACTTTTTATTTTACTATGTTTTATTAGCAATATTGATTGAGATTTTATATCATATTGTTTTTTCGTAATTTATTAATGCCGCTATATGAGGATAATTATTTTATAAGATAAGTATATTTATGGAATATTTGTCCATTCTATCAGCATAAAATATCATTGAAGGGTGGAAGCTGATATGATGAAATTTACAAATACAAATACACATGTTTTAAAACTGAGTGAACAAAAACAGCATGAACATTTGTTAGATGAAATTAGAGAAATCATACGTTTGCTTGCCTGTAATCGCCAATGGTTTCAGTTGGAAAGCAATCAGGATATGATAGAGGCGTGTATTTATGAAAATAGGGCTCTACAGGCACGTTATCGTCATTTGCTGGAGGTCGCTCAACAAGAGGGAATCACCGTGCCGCCTTTTGAAACATATTTTTAATATAAGAAAGGGGATTCAGTGTGCGGATTTTCATTGGTATTTTGATTACGCTGGGCGTGTTCACAGCTTTAGTACTGGTACAAGTGATTGCAAAAACGAAAAAACCAGTTCAAAAAACGCTGATAAGCATTTGTGTGGGACTTGGCGCCTTATTGGCTGTTAATTTATCAGGTTATGTTACAGGCGTGCATTTGCCGCTTAATCCCCTAAGCATTGGTGTTTCTGCAGTAGGGGGAATTCCTGGTGTTACTACAATGCTATTGCTGAATTTATTATTTCTTTAATGTGGTTTAAAAAAAATTTCTATTTTTTGTATAAACAAAATAAAATCTGCCCATTCTGTTACTAACAATTTTAAGCAGAAAGAGGTTTTATTTATGTTTAAATTTCGATACATAGAAAAGGCGGTACTGGTAGGGTTTGTGATTGCATTGTTATTTTTCTTTACCGGATTTACGGCGTTTGCCGCACAATGTGAGCAAATTCCGAATGAAGTATTTCGTCTGCATGTATTGGCAAATTCAGATTCTGAAGAAGACCAAGCATTAAAGTTAAAGGTTAGAGATCGTTTGCTTGCTGAAACGGGAGCGCTGTTTGGCAGCTGTATGACAAAAGTCGAAGCTATGGATACGGCAAAAGGAAACCTTGCCTTATTACAACAAGCGGCACAGGATGTAATTGAAAAAGAGGGTTATTTTTATCCGGTTACTATAGAGGTGGATAATATTTTTTTTGAGAACAGACAGTATGATGAGATTACTATGCCGGCAGGTCAGTATGACGCATTGAAAGTTAGCATTGGGAAAGGAGAAGGAAAGAATTGGTGGTGTGTGCTCTTTCCGGCTATGTGTTTGCCGGTAGCGCAAAAATATGATGGGATGCTACAGTTGGAGGATGTGCTATCTGACCAGCAGATGCAGGCAGTAGAGGGTAATCAATATGAAATAAAGTTCAAATCAGTGGAGATTTATGAAACGATTAAAAGTTGGTTTACGTGGTAACTGAAATAAGTGATAAAACAAAGCGGTACATTACTAGTTTTTCTTACTTTATAAACTATAAAAATTTTTGTACAACCAGTTTATTTATTGTGATGATTGTAAACAATACAAGATGTGAATTTAGCCAAAGAGTTGATAAAAAAGTAGGCGGCAAAGAGCATTAACGCTCTTGATTTAGTACCGTTTAATGGGACATGTTCTATTGGATTTAACTGGATGTATTGCTTATTGTGGTGAATTATATAAAAGAGAGAAAGTAGACACTGTTTTAGTGTCTACTTTCTTCGGTAATTTACGTTTTAACGTTTACACATTTTATTAAACGATATATGATAGCGCAATTGGTACTATTCACAGCCGCAGTTTGTTCCAGTGTTTTCTCCTACTTTTGGAGGGAAGAATTCATCGGTTGGGAACTCGATTCTGCGGAATAATTCGCATGGATTATCAGAAGTTGTGACACATTCTTTTCCTGGGATACAGAAGTCGTATGCAGGAATCAACATTTGAACGTTTCTGGTAATCTGTACAATTGTGAATAAACCAATGGTTACATATACACATTTTGCTCTATGACCAGTTTCAAATTCACCGCCATATCGTTTGCAAATACACTCAGGAATGCGGCAGCAACTGTCACAGCAAGGGTTACAATCGCAAACGCGAGCGGCTAACGCAATTGGTTCTGCTACTTGCACAGTTGCTTTTGGTAAAACTGTCGTACAGGATTGATTATCTAAATCATCTAGATCGTAATCTGAGCTAAACATTTTTACGTTGCCTTCACTGCCGTACAAAATTACTTTTTTGTTAAAAATTGCGATGCCGTTTACAGGAATAGGTCCAGTCGCCGGAGCGCAGAATACATCCACGCATACATCAAAGAAAAAGGTCATGTCTACAGAATAAAATCCTTTGTTAAATGGCACCGGCTCTAAATCAATATAAACAGTAATTACTTCAACATTTCTTAATCTTACATTTACAGCGTCTTCTATTAAACATTGTTTTTCTGTTGTAAAATACACACGTAAATCTTCTAAACAATCTTTATCACAACAGCTGTCGTATACACGCATTGCATCAATGCATACCGCTTCTTTAAAACCTTCCGGAGTTCTGCCATCATTTATACAATATTCTTGTTCTGCCATAAAATGCTCCTCCTAAACAGATTTGATTCCTTTGTTTCTATTGTTATTCTATGGCAATATATAAAATATGTTACAGTTCTATATGAATGCTTATAAGCTGTATTGCGGAAGAGTAAAAGTATTGTAAATGTATGTTTGTTTTTTGAATAGAAATTTTTACGGTGAAACAACCTTGTTTTATTTGAGATTAAGACGAGTCGATGAAAACTGCGCCAATAGAGTAATGAGTACTGAAACACAAAGGGACACCCTGTTAGGGTATGCTAAGAAGTGAGAATTTCATATAGTTGGTGAGCATGTAAAAATTAAACTGTTAATTTGATACAATCGATGCAGAATATTTGACAAAGGCAGAAACAAAGGCTACTAAGTACATTGAGCGTGACCAAAAGCCTTTTTTTATTCGAGAGATTTTGGAAGTAAGCATAAAAGAATTTTTGTATGTAAGTAAATCTTCTGTTTATAAATTTTAAACTGATCTAAGGTAAAATCAAGGAGTGCAGCTATGTTTTATCTTGACAAACATTATTTTTCTATTGGTTAAAGTGCTCCCTTAATTTTTGTAAAAACAGTTCTGCCGCAGAAGAAAAGACTTGATTTTTTTTCCAAATAATGTTCAGACCGGAATCTAAACGCGGATTCAATGGTCTAAAGCAAAGACTGCTGTTTTCTGCGGTATTTGCAATTTTGTCAATTGTAATGGCATAGCCAATTCCAGCGTCAACCATGATGGCAGCGTTATATATAAGGTTAAAGGTGGTTATGATGTCCAATTTATGAAAATCTTTTCCAAACCACTCTGTAAATTCATTTTCAGATTGTTCCTGTGCTATAGCCTGCCGGGAACAAATTAAGGGCACACCCAATAAATCTTCTTTTTTAATAGATTTTTTCTTTGCTAATGGACTGTCTTTCCTCATAATCACGCCCCAAGTATCCTTTGCAGGGATATTGATGTAATCATACTTAGTAATATTTGCAGGCTGAATTAAGATGCCAAAGTCTAGCAGGCCCTTGTCCAATCGTTCTGTTACATCCTCTGAGTTTCCACTGTACAGATGATACCGGATACAGGGATAGTTTTCACGCAAGTCTTTTGCAATCTGTGCAATTAGTTTTATGGCGTCGGTTTCCCCTCCGCCAATATAAATATCTCCCCTAATGGAATTTACCATAGAATTAAATTCCGCTTCTGTTTTATCGGTCATGGAAACGATTTCCTCGGCTCTTTTTCTTAAAATCATTCCCGCTGGAGTCAAAGTCATGCTATGACTGCCGCGGACGAAAAGCTGTTGTCCCAATTCTTCTTCTAAATTGTGGATTTGTCTGGAAAGAGTAGGCTGTGTTATATGAAGGAAATTTGCAGCGTTGGTTATACTGCCTTCTCTAGCTATTGTCAGAAAATAACGAAGTACTCTTATTTCCATAGAAATCCTCCTTTCTACATTATTATACAAAACTATGATATGCTTGTTAAGTATATCATGGGTTTGTATATAAGTATTTGCTCTTTGATATTTTTGACGATATAATAAAAGTAAAGAGTAGGTAGTCGAGTGAATGAAATATCAGAAGAAGCGATTTTCCGTAATCTAAAAAACACAGATTTTGATGAGACTGCAATTGAGAAGTATTTTAGGTTGCAGAGGGCAGATGAAAAGAGCAGTATCGACCTCTTCCTGTGCACAGGACATCGTAGTTAGATCAGATTCAAGGCGGACAATATATCAGTGGACCTGTTTTGATTATCAGGTTTATGCAATAAAAAGGGCAAACATAATCAAACTGTATACTTGCAGGAGGTAAGAAAATGGATAATGAAAAATTAACATGGACAAACGAGTGGGATAAGACATTCCCCAAAAGCGAGAAAGTGAATCACCGCAAAGTGACATTTCATAACCGCTATGGTATCACGCTGGTGGCAGATCTTTATGAACCGAAAGAAACTTCTGGCAGGTTGGCTGCTATCGCTGTCAGCGGACCGTTTGGAGCGGTAAAAGAGCAGGCAGCGGGCCTGTATGCACAGACGATGGCGGAAAGAGGATTCTTGGCAATTGCCTTTGATCCATCTTTTACTGGTGAAAGTGGGGGACAACCACGCTATGTTGCATCCCCTGATATCAACACGGAAGATTTTCAAGCAGCAGTTGATTTCCTTTCCGTGCAGGAAAATGTGGATTCAGAAAAAATTGGAATTATTGGTATCTGCGGCTGGGGCGGTATGGCTCTCAATGCGGCAGCGATTGATACTCGAATTAAGGCAACGGTTGCTTCTACTATGTATGATATGACTCGTGTAAATGCAAAAGGATACTTTGATGCAGAGGATAGTGAGGAGGCTCGCTATGAGAAGTGTAAAGCTATGAATATCCAAAGGATTGAAGATTATAAAAATGGAACATATGCGCTTACCGGCGGCGTAGCTGACCCGATGCCGGAGGATGCACCGTTCTACTTTAAGGACTATCATAATTATTATAAGACAGACCGTGGATATCATGTACGCTCTCTGAATTCCAATGGTGGTTGGAATGTGACATCTTCTCTGTCATTCCTGAATATGCCAATCTTACAATATGCAGATGAAATTCGAAGCGCAGTCATGCTGATTCACGGTGAAAAGGCTCACTCCTGTTATTTCAGTAGAGATGCATACAAGATGCTGAAAGGTGATAATAAACAGCTGGTGATTATTCCGGAAGCAGTCCATACGGATTTGTATGACAATATGGATGTGATTCCGTTTGATAAGATGGAGAGTTTTTTTCAATCAAATTTGAAGTAACGATGAGGTGCCGGTTTTAAAATGTTAAGCGTATCAAGAAAATCAAGAATTATTCTATCAATTTAGATAAGGGGGGAGAGTATGAGCGGTATTAATCTTACGATTGGAATAACCGGGAAAGCGCCTGTTGTAAGGCTAAATAGTGGGTATGATATGCCGGTTGTGGGTCTTGGAACATATAGTCTGCATAATGCTACATGTGTAGATGCAGTATGTTCTGCTATCCAGAGTGGTTACAGAATGATTGACACGGCTTCATTTTATGGAAATGAACATGAGGTAGGCGAGGGAATCCGAAAATCAGGCGTGCCACGGACTGAAATTTTTGTGAGTACAAAGCTATACCCGAATCAGTATGATAATGCAGCAAGGGCAATCAACGAATCTGTGGAAAAGCTGGGAATAGGCTATATTGATATGATGCTCCTGCATCATCCCGCATCGAATGATGTTATAGCTTACAAGGCAATTGAGGAGGCGATACAGGACGGCAAGGTCCGCTCTGCCGGAATATCCTGCTATTATATTTGCGAAACAAATGCATTTCTTCCTAAAGTGTCAATAAAGCCTTCATTAATTCAGAACGAAATTCATCCGTACTATCAGGACAGCGATGTGGTAAAGCACATACAAAGTCTTGGTGTTGTGGTGCAGAGTTGGTATCCACTTGGTGGGCGAGGTTATATAGATAGGTTGCTGAACAATGAAGTTCTTTGCAAGATTGCTGCATCTCACAAAAAATCCCCGGCACAGGTCATTCTGCGTTGGGATTTGCAAAAAGGGGTTGCTGTAATTCCGGGTTCAAGTAATGCTGAACATATTCGGGAGAATATTTCTATTTTTGATTTTGAACTTACGGATGAGGAAATGGAGAAAATTGCTGTTTTGAATAAAAATGAAAAGCATGATTGGTATTGATTATATTGGATGCTATTAATTGAAATTAGGGATGTATATACAAATTTTTTGAGTGTAGTCTACAGCTATAAAATGCATAGAGATAGTATATCTTTGGAATTGTGGAGATTGATGATGAAAATAAGGGCATGTAAAGTATATCGGCTTGCTAACTTTATTTAGGGAAGGGGGGCGTTCATATGAAATACGAATATGTGCATATGGAGTATAAAAACACTCCTCCAGGTTCAGCTGAATTAGAAATGCATAGAGAGGTTATCAATAAACAGACTGAGGTGGGAAATAGATATATCGGTTATATTCCTGTTAAAATTGGACCGAGTGGAAAAATTCTTTCTATAGATTTGATTTTTGAAAAGAATCTATCATCTTAATTACTGATTAGCTTGCAGATATATTTGATAAGTAATGCAAAAGCAGATTTGACTTTTTTGTCAAATCTGCTTTATTTAATATGAGTTTTAATACTTTATAAGAAGTAGAGATACTATTTTTAAGCAGAGTTTTTAAAAATATGCAGCAATAGTTTGTTATAGGCTGTACACAGTTCTGGATGATTGATGGTTGGTTGTGTGGTGATTTGTTTCATAATTAAATTTAAAATACCAGCGGAAGCAAATGTAATGGCAATAGCATACTCCTGTTTTTGCAGACCTAAAAACTGTAAACGATTGCTTAGCATACGTTCTATTGTAACAGATAAATTTGCTGAAAAATCAGACTGTGATTTTTTGCTGTTCAAAAAAAGAAACTCTTCTTTGTGGGTTTCAAGATATTGTAATAATTTTGTAAAGGTTTGGTTCTGTAATTCCTCGAAAGGGATATGTTGTTCCTGTTTTAGAATCTTCTCGGTATGGTACAGTAATTCTCGTTCTAAATAGTCTGTCAGATCTTCAACATTGTCGTAATATAAATAAAAAGTACTGCGTGATATATCACAAGCCTCACAAAGTTTACTTACAGTGATTCTTTTTACCGACATCATTTGTGACAGTAAGAAAAAGGTTTTCTGTATTTTTAGTTTGGTGGTCTCTGGTTTCACATTTACACTTTCTTTCTGCAGCAGATAGGATTCAGACTGATATTCAAAGTGTATACTAAAATTCGTTTATTATAATTCTAAATAAGAAATAATTATGTATTTACATATATCAAGTGTTAGTATTGATAAATTTTAGTCAAATACAATGTACAAAAAGGGCTATTTTGCTTACCGCTTCCATAAAGAATCATGGTATTCTATAATATAATAGCCAATTTAATTAATTTGTATTTAGTATCAGGGAGTTGAAATCACTATGAAAGACACACTATATATCGGTTCTATGGAGATTCCCAGTGGTGTCAAAATTAACGATTATTATGAAGTGCCAAAAACAGTTTACAAAATTCCGATTACTGTACTTAATGGAAAACAAGATGGTAAAATTATTTTAATTACAAGTGGTATACATGGCGGTGAATACCCAGGGGTTCAAACCGCTATTGAGCTGGCACAAGAATTGTGTGCAGAAGAAATATACGGGGCGTTGATTATTTTGCACCCTGTGAATACAGGGGCGTTTTTCAAAAGTGTAGCTAATGTCATTCCCGAAGATGGAGAAAACTTAAACCTTGTTTTTCCGGGAACAATGAGTGGAACCATTACGCATAAAATAGCATTTTCCATTACAAAGGATTTTCATAATATTGCAGATTTTCATATAGATTTACACGGAGGTGATGTTAATGAGTTAGTTACACCTTTTGTTTATTATCCGGGTGTTGCCGAACAGTCCGTTTCTAATATGGCACGTGAATGCGCCAGTGTTATTAATTGCAACTATATGGTGCGTTCTATAGTGACACAAGGGGCGTTTAATTCGGCTGCGGCACAAGGGATTCCTAGCTTATTAATTGAACGAGGTGGAAGCGGACTTTGGAGCAGGCAAGAGGTAGAGGTGTATAAAGAGGATGTAACCAATATCCTTAAAAAGCTGTGTGTGCTGGATGGAGAACCGGTGCTGCCAAAACAGATGCCAAAGGAAATTAGAAATGCTTTTTACATCGACTCCAAGGTAAATGGTTGTTGGTATCCGGTTGTGCAAGTGGGTCAAATTGTAAAGGAAGGGGCATATCTTGGTGAGGTTAGGGATTTTTTTGGCAAAACCTTGGTAGAATACCATGCCCCGAGGAACGTGGTAGTTCTATATATGACAGTAACCTTAGGCATTGAATCAGGTACTTCTCTAATTGCGCTTGGCATACTTGATTAAAAATTCTCATTAAAAGGTATTTGTTGTTATATTGAGAAATTTTAGTCAATATGAATAAACACTTTTCACTAAAGTGTTTACTTGTTATCAAATTGTTATGTTATACTAAACATACTCTTTATGTTTTTGTACACTTTTGAACATAAAGTATGCAACAAATCTATGTGAATTAGAGGAGAATGACAATGAGTTTGTTACAGAATATTGAAGCATACTGGAGCACGCGGGCAATGGGATATTCAGCAAGAACGAAAGATGAATTACAGGGCGATACAAAACTAGATTGGTTAGACATAATTCATAAGTATGCCCACAATACGCAGAGGTTAAGGGTTCTGGATATTGGCTGTGGGGCTGGCTTCTTTTCTATTTTACTGGCTCAGCATGGTCATGAGGTCACGGGTATTGATTATACGGAGGATATGCTTGTTTGCTCTGAAAAAAACGCACTGGACGCAGGAGTAGATGTTACGTTTCTAAAAATGGATGCTCAAAATTTAGAGTTTGATAACAATAGCTTTGATTTGGTGGTATCACGTAATGTAACATGGGCATTGGAACAGCCTGAACAGGCTTATCGTGAATGGCTGCGTGTACTGTGTCCGGGAGGAACCATTGTCAACTTTGATGAAAATCATTATTTGTACTTATTTGACGAAGCGTATTCAAAAGAAAAAGAGTTGCGTGGAGAGCTGGAGTATATGAAAAATGTAAAAAATACGCATATTATGGAAAAATTAGCTTATGGTTTGCCGTTAAGTAAGGTAGTTCGTCCCACATGGGATGTACAAACCTTATTATCATTAGATGTGGGCAATGTATCGATAGATGTATTTGATAAGAAAACCGTTATAGAAGAGACCAAGGAAAAAATTTTGTACAATTCCTTTATTGTCTGTGCGAAGAAATAATATAGGACTTCATGTATGTGAGAAGGAGACGGTGCTATATTGTAAAGTATGTATTAAAAAGATTGTTTATGGTAATTCCAATTTTACTTGGAATTACATTTCTATCTTTTGCGTTAATGCAAACGGCTTCAGGTGATGTGATTGATGCAATCTACGAACAGGCAGGAGGCGTCCCTTCTGAAGAAATAGTTGCAGCCAAAAGAGCCGAATTAGGTCTTGATAAACCATTTATCGTCCAATATTTTATATGGCTAGGTGGTGTATTGACCGGTAATATGGGGAACTCCTACGTTTCCAATCGTCCTGTATTTCAGGACTTTATGTCTCACTTACCTGCAACCGTTATTCTAACTCTCTCGTCCATATTCATAACCGTATTATTTTCGATTCCCCTTGGTATTTTATCGGCAGTTAAGCATAATAAAATTACTGACTATATTATTCGTATTTTAACTTTTGTAGGCAACGCTATGCCGGGCTTCTTTTTATCTCTGGTGCTGCTATATCTATTTTCTGTGCAGTTGAAATGGCTGCCTGCTACAGGTAATAACGGATTTGTAAGTATTATTTTGCCTACCGTGACGTTAGCTATTGCTATGACAGCGAAATATACAAGGCAGGTACGTGCAGCTGTACTCGATGAGCTAAAAAAGGATTATGTTTTGGGGGCTCGTTCCCGTGGAGTAAAAGAACGGATAATTCTGTATTTTAGCGTGCTAAAAAGCTCGCTGCTTACAATCGTAACTTTGTTGGGTTTATCCATAGGATCCTTATTAGGAGGTACTGCTATTATTGAATCTATTTTTATGTGGCCGGGTGTAGGTAAACTGGCGGTAGATGCTATCACAATGCGGGATTATCCTGTTATACAAATGTATGTTATCTGGATGGCAGTCATTTTTGTAGTGATTAACCTGCTTACAGATATAATTTATTATTATCTGGATCCGCGTATCCGTTTGCAAAAGGAGAGGTGATCATGTATACGGCATATAAACTGACCACAGACCACACCAAAATAAAATTTTATATCTTCTTATTATTGGTGGGGGTTTTGTTATTGGTTAGTGCTTTGGCGCAGTATATTGTACCTCATGATCCTTATTTGCAGGATTTGAGCAATGCTTTGCAGCCTCCGTCATGGCAGTTTCCTTTTGGTACGGATGAATATGGCAGATGCTTATTATCACGTGTGATTGTAGGTGCGACCACAACCGTCTATTCTTCTTTAGCGCTAGTGTTATTTACTTCGGTTTTAGGCAGCATTATAGGCGTTTTTTGCGGATACATTGGCGGTAAAACAGATGCGGTTATTATGAGGCTTTCAGATGTGTTTTTAGCATTCCCAGGTCTTGTATTCGCTATTGCTGTTGCCGGTGTTTTAGGAGGAGGTATTTTAAATGCGGCAATATCACTTGCTCTGATTGCATGGCCACGATTTACCCGTATAGTAAGAGGGCAAGTACTTGCCGTGAAAAATATGTCGTATATGCATGCTGCGAAAATAAGTGGATGTCCGTGGTATAAAATGATTTTTAAACATATTATGCCTAATGTAATCGGTCCGGTTGTGGTGACTGCAGCGTTAGATATTGGCGTTACGATTATGGAACTTGCCGGACTATCTTTTCTTGGTTTGGGTGCAGCGCCGCCCACAGCAGAATGGGGTTCTATGATGAGTAAAGGACGAAGTATGATGCAAACAGCTCCGTGGACTATTTTGTTTCCTGGTTTAGCCATTTTGCTTACAGTGATGCTGTTTAATTTGTTTGGAGATACCATACGTGATATGTTTGACCCTACACAAAGAAGGGTGAGTGTGGTCAATTGTTTTTGTAAATTAAAAAATAAAGTCAAGGTAGAAGGAGATGTTAACGTATGAGGATCTTGAAATTGGTCGCAGTTTTGGCTTCGGTTGGAGTGATAGCTACATCTTTAGTTGGTTGTGGAAATAGCAATTCGCAAAACAGTACAGCAAGCATGACTGACTCCGCCAGTACTGGGGGACTCACATCCGAAAAAGTCTTTAATTATGGTACCACAGCCTATGGTGTGGCAATGGGCAATGCAGGGTTAGATCCGCATATTTCTTATATGGGATGGTCTTCTGTGCGATACGGTGTTGGTGAAACGCTGTTTAAATTTAATGAGGCCATGGAGTTAGAGCCGTGGCTTGCCACAAGTTATGAGCAGGTAGACGATACTACTATTATAATTTATCTACGTGATGATGTGACTTTTCATAATGGTAATAAAATGACTGGTCAAGCTGTCAAAAAATGTTTTGAGCGTTTGCTTGAAAAACATGATCGTGCTCCGATGGATTTAGATGTCAATTCTATTGATGCAGATGGTCAAACAGTTACTTTTACTACCAATAAGCCAAATCCGGCGTTTGTGAATGCCATTTGCGATCCATATGGGGCTATTATTGATGTAGACGCAGGAATAACAGAAGATGATAATGTAGTTGGCACAGGTCCATATATCGCTGAAAAAGTATCTCCCACAGAGATCAATTTAAAATCTTATGATAATTATTGGAGTGGTAAGGCAAAGGTGGATAAAGTAAATGTAAAAAGTATTACAGATGGCGATACTTTGACAATGGCGTTGCAAAGCGGTGAAATTGATGCAACGCAGGGGCTACCATATGCCAGTTTATCTTTATTTCAAAATCACACAGACTATACCATCAGCAGTGCAGATACTTCGCGTTTATATATGATGGCGTATAACTACAAAACTGAAGTTTTGCAGGATGTAAACGTGAGAAAAGCGATTGCTTCCGCAATTGATAAAGAAGGTTTTACCAAAACATTGTTAAATGGTAACGGTACACCTGCGGTCGGAGCTTTTCCATCTAATTTTACATTTGGTAATGAAAAGGTGACTGCACCAGCATATGACTTAGAGGCAGCAAAACAGTTATTGACAGAAGCGGGTTATACAGATACCAACGGGGATGGTTATGTAGATAAAAACGGTCAGAATTTAACGATTAGATGGCTTACGTATACTTCGCGTCAGGAATTGCCCAAGTTGGCCGAATCTGCTCAGGCAACTTTAAAACAAATTGGAATTGATGTAAAGGTAAATGCAACTGATAATTATAAGGACTTTTTAAAAAAAGGAGATTTTGATATTTATGCAAGTGCGTTTGTAGCAGCGCCAACCGGGGATTCGCAATATTTTTTTATGACGCATTTGGATGATAATTCGGTAGGTAACACTGGCTCTTATCATAGCGAGAGAATACAGGAGCTGATGAACCAGTTGCGTATAGAATTTGACACTGACAAACGTTCTGACCTAGCAATTCAAATACAGCAACAGGTTTTGGATGACAATGCGTATACTTTTGCTTCTCATTTAAAAATGTCGTTTGTGACGAAAAAGGGAGTAACAGGTTTTACTGCGCATCCGTCAGATTATTATGAGATTACAAACAAACTGGATATCAACTAAAAGGAATATAGATATGCAAGCATTGCTGCAAATTAAAAATTTAGCCGTCAGCTATTACGGATTACCTATTTTAGAGGATGTTGATTTATCAATAGGTCAGGGAGAGATTATCGGTATAGTGGGGGAATCTGGTTGCGGTAAAAGCACATTGATTCGTGCTGTGATGGGTTTGCTTGGCAGTGGTGGAAAAATTAACAGCGGTTCAATTATATTTGACGAAACTGATATGTTAGAGATTTCTAAAGAAAAGGTCCGTCGGCTTCGCGGAAGTAAATTAGGTATGATTTTCCAGAATCCTGAGATGTCTTTTAACCCCATTCGCAAGTTTCAAGCACAATTCTTAGAAGCCATGCGGAGCCATGGGAAAATTAATAAAAAAGAAGCGATAGAGCAGATTATGTCTTTATTTCTCAAATTGAATTTACAGGATGGAATGCAGATTTTGAATAGCTATCCGTTTGAGCTAAGCGGAGGTATGAACCAACGTGTTGCGATTGCATTGGCAATGGCGTTAAAACCTAAATTACTGTTGGCAGACGAGCCCACTAGCGCCTTGGATGTAACGGTACAGGCACAGGCTGTAAAAGAAATTATGCATTTAAGAGATGCTTGCGGTACAAGTATTCTCATGGTTACGCACAATATAGGGGTGGTATCTCATATTGCAGATAAAGTTGCGGTGATGTATGCAGGACGTGTTGTGGAATTCGGTGACAAGCACGATGTGCTGCTACAGCCGAAGCATCCATATACACAAGCATTGATTGCGTCAATTCCGCAAATTGGCGGGGGTATACCTAAAGGTATAACAGGGTGTCCGCCAATTTTTGGAGAAAAATTGGCAGGCTGTGGTTTTGCGCCTCGTTGTGACCTATACGATAAGGAATACTGCTGCAACAAACCAGATGTAAAGGTATATGGAAACGGTCATTGGGCATTGTGTGGAAAGCTGTAAAGAGAGGTTTGGTATGAGAGTATTGGAATTACAAGAGGTTAAAAAAAGCTTTCGAAAAAATCAAAATATCTTTGCAGCCGTCGATGGTGTTAGTTTTCATATTGAAGCGGGAGAATGCGTCGGTTTGGTGGGAGAATCGGGCTGTGGAAAAAGTACCATTGCACGTTTAATTACACGCTTAGAGAAAATGGATTCTGGCGAAATTACGGTTAATGGGAAAAACATGGCAAAATTGAAAGGGAAAGCGTTACGGAAGTCTTATCAAAAATTACAAATGGTATTTCAAAACCCCGTAGATTCTTTTAACCCCAAACTTAAAATTGGCAGCAGTATTGGAGAAAGTCTGATTAATTTTGGGAGATATCATGGCCAAGTAAAGCAAAAAGTCACCCAATTATTAGAGATGGTTGGATTAAAAGCAGAGTATGCTGCTCGTTATCCTCATGAAATAAGCGGTGGTCAATGCCAACGTGCAGCAATTGCAAGAGCTATTGCCGTTGAACCAGATTTGCTGATTTGTGATGAAGTTACCAGTGCGTTAGATGTTTCTATACAAGCGCAGATCGTAAATTTAATTTTAAAGCTACAAAAAGAGTTGCATATGTCATATCTGTTTATCTCCCATGATTTGGCTTTGGTACAGAGCATTTGTAATCGTGTACTTGTGATGCATTGTGGGAGAATTGTAGAGGAGGGGACTATACAGGACGTAATTGAACACGCAGTCCACCCCTATACACAATTGCTATTGTCATCTGTATTTCCCATCAATCCCAGTAAACAGTGGGAAATACCTTCAATACCACAACTGACTGCTAATGCCAATAAGGGAGAGGCATGTAAGTTTTGGCAGAGGTGTCCGTATTGTATACAGCGATGTAAACAGGAACATCCGCAGCTTATTCAACTAAACGGTAGCCATCGTGCGGCTTGCCATTTGATAAATGCTTCAAAATGCTAACTGTTTTTTATAAATTGATACATTTGAGTAAAAGTTTATGACTCGGCTATGTATTTAATCATTGTTATGAGATTTTTAGGGCTGTCATGCTTATTGGTATTTCTGATTCTATGTGATTTAAATTACTTTTTGAAATTAATCATCATGCTAGTGTTAATATGGTTACGAACTGCCATTAGTGTTACTTATTCTTGTAGCACTAAAATGAAGGTTGCGATTGTAATTACAGAAATGTATAACTATAAACGCTTGTTTTCACAGCGCCAAGTAGTTTTTGCAGTGTAACACTCAGTTATAAAGCATACAACAGACGCACCTAAGTTTAAGCGAATGATATTAAACAAATTTTTAGCTTTTGTAAACCGATTAATATTGAAATTAAAATCAAAGAAAAAATAGTGTGCAAATTATGTAAAAGAATACTATATATAACAATTTACAGATATGATTGTCGTTGGTATGGAGCAGTAAAATATTTCCTTGTATTATGCTGTATTTGCGTCTTTTACAGGATAAATTATGTTTTTCATATTCTACTAGACCCTATTGATTGATTACATAATAATCATGAAAATGATCGGGAAACAGCTGTACAATGTTTTAAACTGGTAGGTTTTTAGGTGTAATTTTTTGTTATAACAGAATATCTGTGTGTTTTGTTTATGCTTACTGTCTCCTTGCAGTTTCTAATCTATTACCACAAAAAGTAGCCTGTTTCTTGTATGATATCTTTATTTTGACAGATTTATGTTTTGGTTTCGAGTACTTCTTTGATGCAGGAAGTGCAAATTTTGATTGCTTTTTTCATATCGTCACGAGTCATAATCAACGGGGGATTAAAATAAAGAATATCACCTAATGGACGTAGCAATAACCCTTTTTGTAATGCTTTTTTATAAATTTGATAGCCGTATCGGTAAGAAGCGTCGAAAGGAGTTTTTCTTTCCCTATCTTTTACAAGCTCTATAGCGTTAATTAGACCGATTGAACGGATATCGCCAATATATGAAAAATTCTCTAGCTCATGCTTGATTAAATTTGTAAAGTAGGCTGAGTTTTCATTAGCGGTTTGTAAGATAGGTTCTTCCTCTAAAATATTCAATACTTCAATGGCGGCTGCACATGCTAGAGGGTTACCGCAATAGGTATGACTATGCATAAATGCTTTACCTTCTTGATAGTCAGCATAAAAGGCATCATAAATTTTTTGCGTGGTAACCGTTAGAGCAGTTGGCATATAGCCGCCTGTCAAACCTTTTGAAAGGCACATCAGATCGGGTGTGATACCGGCGTGATTACAGGCAAACATTTTGCCGGTTCTGCCATAACCTACGGCAATTTCGTCTGCGATTAAGTGTACATTGTATTCGTTGCATAACGTACGCAATTTTTGTAGATAAACAGGGGAATAAATTTTCATACCGGCAGCGGCCTGAACCAACGGTTCTATGATAAAGGCGCTGGTTTCATTTCCAAAGCGAGCAAAGCTTTTTTCTGTTTCTATAAAACATTCTGCATGGCATGTGTTACGTGTTTTTCCATATTTACACCGGTAGCAATCCGGCGCTTCTATACGTATTACATCTAACAAAATCGGTTTATAAAGTTCAGAATATAAGTCTACACCGCCAACGGAAAGAGCGCCTAATGTTTCACCGTGATATGCGTCTGTCAAGGTCATAAATCTTTTCTTTTGCGGGTTGCCTGTTTGGTAATGATATTGAAAGCTCATTTTCATGGCGACTTCAACGGCGGCAGATCCGTTGTCTGAAAAAAAGAATTTTTCTAATCCCGTTGGTACAATTTTATGAAGCTTTTCACACAAAGTAATGGCAGGAGTATGTGAAAAATTTGCAAAGATCACATGTTCTAATTGATCTATTTGTGTTTTGACTGCTTGATTAATTCTATCATTGCAGTGACCGAGCAAATTGCACCACCAGGAGCTGACAACATCCATGTAAGAGTTACCCTGTGTATCATATAAATACATGCCCTTGGCATGTTGTATAATAATAGGAGGCAATTCCTCATAATCTTTCATTTGTGAACATGGATGCCAGATATACTGTAAATCTTTTTCTGATAAATTCATAGGCTGTCACAGCTTTCTTTATTAAAATAATACTATCATTTGTTTACCTACTATCAAGCGCCATACCGTTTTTATAGGGTATGACGCTTGATGGAAATTTTATTGACTAATTGCCGCAAAGCTGCAGCAAGGTTGTAATATCTAATTTTAAGTTGGTATCGTGTTGTTTAACGTGTGCTATAATCGGAATATCTGTTAAGGTTTCAATTTGTAAATGATTGTCTTGATGTATGGGATTTTTTTCTTCATATTGGTTTAGCAAAATTCCTTTAATTTCAATACCGGCTGATTTTGCATATTCTACCGTTAAAACAGTACTGTTAATAGTGCCTAATCCAGCATCAGCAACAATCAGCACAGGAAGTTGTAAGGCTTTTATTACATCTGTCAGCATGATGCGTTGATTGTCCATACGAAGAGGACATACGATACCCCCGCTGCCTTCTGCTACCACGATTTCAAATTGCTCTTGTATTTTTTGAAAGTCTGCTTTTATTTTATCAAGTTCAATTGGGTATTGTTCCATTTTGGCTGCTAAATGGGGGGAGACGGGCGGCTCATATATGTATGAAACTAATTTTTCAGGCGGCATAGAGATTCCTGACATAGCTGCTACATACTCTGCGTCGCCCGGTATCAGTTTTCTGTTTTTTAGATTAGCTCCGCTTAATGCAGCTTTATAGTAACCGGCATTTATAGCGTTATCCCGTAATTTTTTGATAATCAGCGCCGTGATATAGGTTTTTCCTATATCAGTACCAGTAGCTGTAATAAAAATACCTTTTTTCTTTCGATTCATAGTATACCTACTGTATAGTTTAGTTGATCTAATACGATTAAATCATCCTGAATTGTAATACCCTCGGTTGTAAGCATATCACCTGAGATAGCAGCGTTAGCGCCGGACTGAAATGCGGATTTGCCTTTGTCGGTTAGATTGCCGCGTCCCCCTGCAAGACGAATGGCTCCGTTTGGAATAAGAAAGCGGAAAATAGCTACAACACGGCACAAGTCCTCTTCTGTTAACTTTTGCAAGTCCCCAAATGGTGTTCCTGGAATGGGATTTAGTACATTGACGGGTATAGAGGTAACGCCCAATTCACGAAGCTCCAATACCATATCAATACGGTCTTCCATAGTTTCACCCATACCTATAATGCCGCCGCTGCAAACTTCCAACCCTGCTTTTTGTGCATTTTTTAGTGTATTTATTTTATCGTCATAAGTGTGGGTAGTACAGACATTTGGAAAATATCTTCGGGAAGTTTCTAGGTTGTTGTGGTATCGCGTAACACCAGATTCTTTTAATTTTACCAATTGAGGGTAAGAGAGAAGACCATGGGATGCGCAGAGAGAAATTTGACTTTCTGCGTTTAGTTGACGGTAGGTGTCGCATACTTCATCCACTTCGTCTTCAGTGAGTGCTTTACCGGAAGTTACGATAGAAAAGCGTATCACTCCGCGTTTTTCATTATGTTGCGCTTCTTTCAAAACGGTTTGACTGTCGAGTAGCTGATACTCCTGCGCTGCCGTACAAAAGTGATTGGATTGGGAACAAAATTTACAATCTTCAGAACATTTTCCGCTTTTTCCATTAATAATTGAGCATAAATCAAACGTATTTTTACAAAAGTGCTCTCGTAATTCGTCGGCTGCCTGGCAGAGCTCGTTTAAAGGCTGTTGCGTTAATAACAATGCTTCCTCTCGTGTGATTTGCAACCCATTTAAAATTTTTTCTTTTAAAGTCTGTACAATGCTCATGTAGATAATTTCTCCTTTTTTAAGATTGGTATTAAACGTTTGCCTAAAAAGGCACATAAAATACATATGACAATATCGCCGGGAATCGGAAGCAAGAAACAATACAGAAACAAGGACCAAAGACCGGCATAAGTATTTGTATAGAAAGCGGCAATAAAGAAATAGTAAATAACACCGCAGACATATACAATTACTAACCCTGAAAAATTGGCTAGCAATAGGCGTTTTAAACTGGGGTTTGACACATGGTGAGTAATCAGACCTGTTACAAACGTACCGATTAAAAAGCCGATTAAATAACCAAATGTAGGCTGCAATACATAGCCGGGACCTCCTCCTTCTGTAAATACAGGAACACCGCACAGACCGATTAGGATGTAAACAGCAACGGAAAGCGCGCCATATTTAGGACCGAGAACAATTCCTGCAAGGGTTGTAAATAACATCTGTAATGTAAATGGTACATAGGGAATTGGAATTTTAATAAAGGCGCCTACGGCAATGAGTGCAGCAAACAATGCGCATAGGATCAGAGAATAAACGGTTAATTTAGATTTTTTCTTCATATAAAAAATTCCCCCTAATGCTAATTTCTGCGGAATTTAAAGTTTCAGTGAAACCGTTAGGTTTTTTAATGACTAAACCGCCGTTTTCGGTGATGTCTATTGCAACGGCTGTTTCTGAAGTATAACCCCGAATGACTTCTATTTCTTTACCTAGTATAATTGATCTGTTTTTATATTCTGCAATAAAGGGACGATTTTGTAAGTCTTTGCATATTGTCATTACATGATGAATGACAGCCGCTGCTACTTGATTGCGTGTAATATTGGCAGGCTTTTCGATAAAGAGAGAACCGACCTTATTTTGTACAGATTTTGGAAAGGCGGATACCGCCGTATTGAAATTGATTCCGATGCCAAGAATAATGGATTCAATATTGCCGCTTTCAAAGTCGGTTAATGCTTCAGTTAAAATTCCGCAGACTTTTTTTCCGTTTATGTAAATATCATTTACCCATTTAATTTCGGCATGAATTTGAGTAACCTGTTCAATTGCCCGTGCCACTGCAACAGCCGCAGCGGTTGTAATTAAAACAGAATTGTCATTGGTTAAGTTAGGACGTAAAATAAAACTCATATAAATGCCGCTTCCAGCAGGGGAGTAAAAGGAGCGTCCCATTCTACCGCGACCGGCAGTTTGCTCTTCGGTTAATATAACGGTACCGTGAGGCGCTTGCTCTAACGCCATTTTTTTCGCAATATGGTTTGTGGAATCAACCGATTTAAAAATATGAATCAAACCGATATCATTGTTTTTTAAAAACAGCCCCATTCCTTCTATAGAAAGTATATCTGTTTTGTCCGATAAACAATAACCTTTATTAGTAGCAGAGATAATTTGGTATCCTTCTTTTTTTAACTCATTCATTGATTTCCAGATGGCAGAACGGGAGATTTGCAACTGTTGCGCTAATTCTTCTCCTGAAATATAAGTGTTGCGCTTAGACTCTAATATTTGTAAGATAAGACTTTTTGTAGACATTGTAAATTTCCTTTTATATAATTATTTATTTTCCATAATTATATAAAAACCCCATACGATTGTCAACTAATTTTAAAATAATAGTTTACAATCGTATGGGGTTATGGTAATAAAGAGAAATGAAATTTATTTTTTTTCCGGTCTATTGTGTTGTGCATCATAAATGGCGTTTAAAATTTGTGTTGTAAACATTGTGGCATATAGCTTTGATTCCGCAAGAGCAAATGCCAGAATACCGTTTGTGTCAATGGTACCGTCCTCTTTGCCAAACGCTTGCATGCGCTTCAATTTATTCCCTTGTAATTCAGCTTCCACATTTTGTTGTACAATCGCAGAAATTTCGGCAATATCTTTTTTGGTTAATTCAATAGCCATAATGTTTTCCTCCAAAATTGTTTTCTATATTCTAACATGCTTTATGTACGGAATCAACGCTTATGTATGGTAAAGAAGCGGTAATAAAGAATATGAGATAGATTGTTAGTACCATACTGTGCCAAAATTCAAAAAATCTGTATGATGAAATGTGTATAGCAGACTATTTTGTCATGGAAAACTCTGTTTGTAGCACATGTACAGCCAGTCTCATTTTCATATGTTCTGTAAATAGCTTTTTTAGAAATCTATTAAGACAGCTAGTTATATATATTTCCGCTATGTTGACGACTACAGAGCTTCTTTTTAGTATACGACTACCGTATGGTGGCTCAATGGAGACTGATAACACGAAATGTTGTATAAAAAGTGAACATACAAAAAAATAAAATAAAAAGGAATGCTGATTTTCAGCATTCCTTTTTATTTAGAGACTTTTGGAAAGAACAGGTTTAGGAATTGTGATGAATTTTATTTAACATTTTTTAAAATATCTTGAAGATAACCGCAAAAACTGGTATGATGATAAAATACAATTACAATATGGAGGTGTTCAGGATTGAGTTTAAAAAAGCAAACGGAGCATGCGATTTTTTCACAAAATAGAGGAGATTGCATTAATGCGGTTGCACAAATTATGGAGATGCGTGCTACAGGTGCAGCTCCGCTTGCATATGTTACAACATACGGCTGCCAGCAAAATGTTGCAGACAGTGAAAAAATAAAAGGTCAGTTGGAAGAAATGGGGTTTTCTTTTACACAAGATCCTGATTTGGCTGATTTGATTTTATATAATACATGTGCGATCCGTGAAAATGCCGAATCAAAAGTATTCGGAAAAATCGGCGAGTTAAAGCACAAAAAAAGTAAAAAGCCTTCATTAATTACCGCAATGTGCGGATGCATGGCTGAACAAGATCACGTAGTAGAGCGTGTGAAAAAAAGCTACCCGTATTTGGATTTGGTGTTTGGCACACATATCATACACTATTTACCGCAGCTTTTATTTACGTTTTTAACCAATGGAAAACGTATTTTTGAAAACGGCAGCGAAGATGAAGATAAACAAATTATAGAGGATTTACCGATTAAGCGTGACAGCGGGCAAGTAGGTGCTTGGTTAACCATTATGTATGGCTGTAATCATTTTTGCAGTTATTGTATTGTGCCTTATGTGCGCGGTCGTGAACGTAGCCGTGAGCCGGAAGCGATTGAGCAGGAGTTTCGTCAATTGGTAGAGGCGGGCTATAAAGAAATTACACTTTTGGGACAGAATGTAAACGCTTACGGTAAAACACTGAAAAATCCGATTACATTTTCTGATTTACTGCGTCGTTTGGATCGTGTGGAAGGTGATTACCGCATACGTTTTATGAGTCCTCACCCAAAAGATGCAACGCCGGAATTGTTTGAAACTATGGCGCAAAGCGAGCATATTGCTCATAGTTTACATTTACCGTTGCAGGCAGGCAATAATCGTGTTTTAAAGGCAATGAGACGAAATTACACAAGAGAACAATTTTTGGAATTAGTGGAACAAGCTCGTGCCCATATGCCGGATATTACGTTTACTACAGATTTGATTGTCGGATTTCCTGGCGAAACATATGAAGAATTTTTGGAAACTGTAGATATGCTTCAAAAGGTTAAATTTAATTCTTTGTTTACTTTTATTTATTCACCCCGTGCCGGAACAAAAGCGGCCGTAATGGAAGATCATGTCCCTGCGCAAGAGAAGTCACGGTGGTTTCAGGAGCTTTGGAAAGAGCAGGAGGCAATTGTGGCGCAGACAAGTCCTGCAATGGTAGGCACAGTACAACGTGTGTTGGTACAAGGATATAATGATAAGAAAACCATGCTTATGGGTAAAACAGAAGGTAATATGAACTGTGAATTTATTGGCGACGATAGTTTAATTGGTACTTTCGTGCATGTGAAAATAACCGAGTCGCCTAATTTTGCATTAAAAGGTACGGTACTGAATGAACCGATCAATGATATAACAGGGGGATATTAAAATGGATGTTATTGAACTAACAAGAGAGTTGGGCAAAGCAATTCAAAGAGACGAGCGTTATATTGCAATGCAGGTTGCACGCCAAAACAGCGATAATGATGAAGAATTACAAGAGCTAATCGGTCAATTTAACTTAAAAAGAATGTCAATCAATAATGAAGCGGCAAAGGATGATAGAGATGAAGCTAAATTAAAGCGGCTGAATGACGAATTACGGGAGACTTATGCAAAGGTTATGCAAAATAAAAACATGGTGGCTTATAATGAAGCAAAAGAGTTGATGGATAATATGCTTAAACGAGTTAACGCTATATTGAGTATTTCTGCTGACGGTGGTGATCCTGAACTGGCAGACTTAACAGAGGAGGATTGCGGCGGTTCCTGTGCAAGTTGCGCTGGATGTCATTAAGCTAATTTTAGTTATATTATTGCGGACAATGTCCGCTGATACATAAAAACGAGGTGCAATCATGGCAGATTTATCGCCTATGATGAAGCAATATTTTCAAATTAAAGAGCAGACCCCCGAAACTTTATTATTTTTTCGTTTGGGTGATTTTTATGAGCTGTTTTATGATGATGCTAAGCTGGTATCGGCTGAATTGGAGCTGACCCTAACTGGGCGGGATTGTGGACAGGCGGAGCGTGCGCCAATGTGCGGCGTGCCGTACCATAGTGCTGAATCTTATATAGCCAGGTTAGTAGCTAAGGGATATAAGGTAGCAATTTGCGAGCAAGTAGAAACACCTGCTCAGGCAAAGGGTGGGCTGGTAAAGCGTGAGATTGTTCGTGTTATTACACCTGGTACTGTTATGGAAAGCAGTATGCTGGATGAAGCCAAGAACAATTTCATTTGCGCTGTTTGTACAAGCGATAATCAGGCCGGTATTTGTTTTGCAGATATTTCGACTGGAGAACTGCACGCAACTACGTTGCAAGGTACTTCAATTTCGGAGTTAGAACTGCATATGAAAAATGAGATGACACGTTTTTCTCCCAGAGAGATTCTGATTAATGGACAAACCTTAGAGCTTAGAGATTTACCTAAATTTCTGCGCGAGAAGCTTTCTACTTTATTAGAATGTCTGGAGGATGCAAAATTTGAGTTGGATTCATGTACGGCTACTGTATGCAGTCAGTTTCAAGGAAATTCTCTGCAGGATTTACATATTGATGATAAACCGCTGATTATTAGATGCGTTGGCGCGCTGTTGGATTATTTGAAGCGTACACAACGTACTGGTATGGAGCGTATGAATCGTATTGTATTGTATACTAATGCACAATATATGCAGCTTGATATGAATGCCAGACGTAATTTGGAATTGACCGAAACAATGCGTAGTAAAGAGAAGAGAGGTTCTTTGCTGTGGGTGCTTGATAAAACCAAAACGCCTATGGGTAAACGTTTGATACGTACATGGTTGGAACGTCCGCTTCTCAATCCGGTTTCTATCCAGAAGCGGCAGCATGCTGTAGGAGAGCTTATCAGAAATATTCCGTTTATGGACGGTATTGCGACGCAGTTAAGCGGTATGCATGATTTGGAGCGTTTAATGACCAGAATCGTATACGGTTCTGCTAATGGTCGTGAATTACGCAGCTTACTTACCGGAATTGAACGTCTGCCGGCTATTTACAATTTAATGAAAGATGTTTCTTGCAATTTACTTAAAGAGCTTATTGAACAAATTGATTTGCTTGAAGATGTTGCCGCGCTGATTTTTTCCGCAATTGTAGAGGATCCTCCGTTTTCGATTCGAGAAGGTAACATTATAAAAAAAGGCTATAATGCAGAGTTAGATCAATTGAAAAACGATATGGAAAACGGAAAAAGTTTAATTGCACAGATGGAGGCTTTTGAAAAAGAAAAAACCGGTATTCCCAAACTGAAAATCAGCTATAATCGCGTATTTGGTTATTATATTGAGATTTCTAATTCTTATCTTAAGCAAGTGCCGGATACCTATATTCGTAAGCAAACCTTGACCAATTGTGAGCGCTATATCACACAGGAGCTTAAAGAACTTGAGGTTCGCATTTTAGGGGCGCATGATAAATCGATACAATTGGAAAGCGTGTTGTTTGAAGAAATTCGCAAACATATAGCCGACCAGTTGGTGCGAATTCAAACTACAGCAGAAGCTATAGCCAAACTAGATGTTCTCAATTCTTTTGCGCATGTTTCGCTCCAGCAAAATTATGTATGCCCTGAAGTGAATTTGGGCGGAAAAATTTTGCTCAAAGAAAGTCGCCATCCGGTAATAGAGGTACTGTTGGACGGCGCTGTGTTTGTACCAAATGATGTGCTGCTTGACAAAAATGAGAATCGGGTAGCGATTATTACAGGACCGAATATGGCAGGTAAATCTACTTATATGCGTCAAGTGGCTTTAATCGTTTTAATGGCGCAAATCGGTTGTTTTGTGCCGGCGGCATCGGCTGAAATCGGTATTACAGATGGTATTTTTACACGAGTAGGCGCTTCTGATGATCTGGCTTCGGGACAGTCTACTTTTATGGTGGAAATGTCAGAAGTTGCAGATATTTTACAACATGCTACCAGTGATAGTCTGCTGATTTTAGATGAAATAGGACGGGGGACTTCTACCTATGACGGTATGAGTATTGCCCGCGCTGTACTAGAATATGTGGCAGACACCACATGCCTTGGTGCAAAAGCGCTATTTGCCACTCATTATCATGAATTAACTGTTTTAGAGGATTTGATGCACGGCGTGAAGAATTATAACATTGCGGTTAAAAAGCATGGTGATGATATGACGTTCTTGCGCCGTATTGTCCGAGGTGGAGCTGACGATAGCTTCGGTATTGCGGTAGCAAAGCTGGCGGGCGTACCTGTTTCGGTGGTAACAAGGGCAAAGGCAATCTTAAAGGAATTGGAAAGTATGCCGCAGACACAAGTTACTGCAAAGAAAACCAACGAACATCCTGCTAAAGGAGAGAGCCAGCTCTCATTTATAGCATCTACACAGCATGCGGCGTTGAAAAAATTACAGAAATTAGATGTAAATACTTTAACGCCGATTGAGTGTATGCAAACATTGTTTGAACTTAGTCAATTGGTGAAAGAAGAATAAATACAGAGCGCATATAAAACAAGGGAAGAAGGTTTTTATGGGTAAAATTCAGGTGTTGGACAAACATATTGCAGAGTTGATTGCGGCGGGTGAAGTAATAGACAGACCGGCTTCGGTTATTAAAGAGCTGGTAGAAAATGCAATTGATGCCGGAGCAACAGCGATTACTGTAGACATTAAAAATGGCGGCGTAACCTTTATGCGTGTATCTGATAATGGCTGCGGCATGTTGCGCGAAGATGTTCCGACTGCCTTTTTACGTCATGCTACCAGTAAAATTTGCAAACAAGACGATTTAAATGCTATTGGTACTTTAGGATTTCGTGGTGAGGCTATGGCTTCCATTGCTGCGGTTGCTGCGGTTGAAGTAACGACAAGAACAGCAGATGAACTAGCGGGTACCTATTATGCTATTCGAGGTGGAGAGCAAATAGAGTATAAAGATTGCGGATGCCCACAAGGGACAACCGTTATTGTAAAAGATATTTTCTATAATGTGCCTGCCCGTATGAAATTTTTAAAAAAAGATACTGTGGAAGCCAATGCTGTTGCTGGAATTGTAGATAAGATTGCGTTATCGCATCCTGAAATTGCCCTACGTTTTATACGGGACGGAAAAGAAACATTACATACACCGGGGGACGGACAGTTAAAGTCGGCCGTTTATGCAGTGTTTGGAAAAGTTTTTACAGATGGACTGCTTCCTGTGGAATATGAATATGAACATATCAAGGTATGGGGGTTTATCAGCAAGCCGTCTGCGGCAAGACCAAACCGAAGTATGCAACAATTCTTTATCAATGGCAGATATGTAAAAAGCCGGACTGCTGCGGCAGCCTTGGAGCAAGCCTTTAAGGGTTCTTTAATGGTCGGTAAATTTCCAGGGTGTGTGTTGCATATGCAGTTGGCTTATGGAGCCGTGGATGTCAATGTGCATCCTAATAAATTAGAGGTACGCTTTATTAATGAAAAACCAATTTTTAATGCTGTCTATTATGGTGTACAGACGGCTTTAAACCAGGGTGATCGTCCAATGGTGATGAATATAGCGCAAGTGACTCAACCGCAACCTTTGAATGTACCGCCGGAAAAACCGATACAGATGAAAATACAAACCTCTTTTCAAAAGCCTGTGGAGAAGCAAGCAAATACAGCATTTGTAAAATTAGCGCCCACTATAGAACAAAATCAAACTGTAAATAAATCTGTATCCAATTTTGTGAATAGGATTGTAAATCGTAGGGGAATTAACAGAATTATTCTTGAGGACAGCGGTGACGTTCATTTGCCACCTCCACCTCCACCCAAAGGACCTGCTGCAAATAGTTGGACAGAGAACTCCCGCATTGGAAATTCTGATATTAATATTATGGTAGACGATGGTGAGAATTTGACGCACAGATCTTCTTCCGTACTATCTGAAAAGGAAAGCGTGATACCAAAGGAATCATTGGGATCATCGGTGCAATTGGAATCTAATACAGTAACACCAAAAAAGTATACAGCAGAGGAGATATCAGAAAAACCATTTATAGAACCTCTGCGTTTAATTGGAGAGGCTTTTGGTACTTATATTATTGCAGAGAGAAATTGTCAAGAATTGATTTTGATTGATAAGCATGCAGCTCATGAGCGTATGCTTTACGAAAAGTTAAAAAAGCAAGCACCTGGTTCCGAGTCACAAATGCTATTACAGCCAATACCTGTTACGCTGGAAAAGGATGAGTATGCTATGGCGCTGCAATCATTAGAGTTATTCCAACAGGCAGGCTTTGAGCTAGATGATTTTGGTGGTGGGACTATTTTGGTACGCAGTGCTCCTATTTCTATGGAACGGGAGGATATTTCTTATGCGGTTATGGAAATGGCCGGATATTTAAACCAGCATAAAAGCGTCTTAACAACTGAACGCTTAGACTGGTTATATCATAATGTTGCATGCAGAGCGGCTATAAAAGCAGGGGATAAAAGCTCGCCAGAGGAGTTGATAGCATTGGTGGAACAATTAGAAGCAGACAATTCCATTCGTTATTGTCCTCATGGGCGTCCTGTAACCATTATTTTAAAGAAAAAAGATTTGGAGAAGCAATTTGGCCGTATACAGTAATGTTTGTTTTTGCTGGTTTGCGGAATTATTTTTACAGTATACTAAGGGGTGCAATATGGAACAACATCGGTCAGAACAAAAAATTCCTCTGATTGTGATAGTAGGACCAACTGCTTCGGGAAAAAGTAAATTAGCTGTAAAACTGGCGCAATGGAAAAAAACCGAAATTGTTTCTGCTGATTCTATGCAAATTTATCGAGGTATGCAAATTGGAACCGCAAAGCCAACTGAAGAGGAAATGCAGGGAATTACACATCATTTAATCGATTTTGTAAATTTGGAGCAATCCTTTAGCGTGGCGGATTATGTTGTTCTTGCAAAACGGTGTGTAGCTGCTATTGCACAACAAGGTAAACTGCCCATTATGGTTGGTGGTACAGGACTTTATATTAATTCTTTTTTGAATAACTTGCAGTTTACCAGTCAAGACAAGGACAAAGATTTATGCGATCAGTTGGCGCGAAAAGCTGAGCGGCAAGGGATAGAAATGTTGGTAGAGGAACTGCGTTCCTTTGACCCGCAATCGGCTGATCGGATTGACCCGCACAATGTAAGTCGCATCATACGTGCTATTGAGATATACAGAACCACTGGTATTACAATGACGGAGCATATGATTCATTCGCGTTTAGAGCCGTCCCCATATTCTTACTGTATGATTGGACTGGATTATACGGATCGAAATATTCTTTACGAACAGATCAATCAGCGGGTGGAAAAAATGCTTGAAATGGGTCTAGTGAAGGAAGCAAGAGAGGTATTAGAATTTAAAAATAGCCAAACAGCTTTGCAGGCTATTGGTTATAAAGAATTAATACCATATTTTTACGGTGATTTGACTTTGCATGAGGCGGTAGATAATATTAAACGGGAAACTCGCAGATATGCTAAACGTCAGCTTACATGGTTTCGAAGGAATCAAAATATTCATTGGTTGAAAGTTGACGAGATAGGAAGCACAGAAAAACTGATAGAACAAGCGAAAAAGATTGTAGAAAATTTTAAATTTTAGCACAGAAAGTAAAGGCTTTGACATGAGAGTTTTAAATCATCCAATCTTGAAAAGGATTATCGTAATTTTAATAGTGGTACTTTTATTTGTCTTTATTGGTTATCAGATTTGGCGTGCTAATCATTCTACGGTTGTAACTGAAACTTCGACTTACGCTAGTATCTCTGACTTGATACAGGCAGAAGGGATTATTATTAGAGACGAGTCGTTAATTACACAGAATACGCCTGGCGTTATTATTTATAATGTATCTGACGGTACGAAAATTGCAAAGGACAGTGTGATAGCTACAGTATATGATACAGCTGAAGAGGCGATTACGCATCAAAAACGCACCCAACTTGAAGCACAGTTGGCAATGCTTAACGAACTAAACGATGCAAAAACTACATCAGCATATATTAACCCAGATAATTTGGATAAGCAAATTTATATCAAAATGTATAGCATGATAGATGCAATTGGTAACCGAGACCGGGAGCAAATTGACAGTAGTAAAGATCAATTTTTACAGTCTGTGAATGCACGTCAAATTGCTACGGATCAGGTAGCGGATTTTAATGAAAAAATTCAATCGGTCCAGGCTCAAATTACAGGGCTTGGAGCAGAGAAAGGAACTAAAAAGGGAGAAGTGATTTCTCCGGCTTCCGGTTATTTTGTTAGTGCAATTGACGGCTACGAAACGACCTATCCATACGAAAAAGCAATGGAGCTAACTGCTGATGACTTGAAAACTAAAAAATCTCAAAGTTCTGTGGATCAAACCAATGTTATCGGTAAGATTTGTGATTCTTATAATTGGTATGTAGCATGCGTGGTTTCACCTGAAGTTGCCGCAAGATTAAAACCGGATGCTCAGGTATCTGTTAAAATACCGTTTGCTTCCGTTGCTGATGTGCCTGCAACGATTGTTGCAGTCAATCAAACAGATCAGGAGGCCGATGCTGCTGTTATTTTACAATGTAATTACATGAGCAATGTATTGTCTAAAGTACGAAATGAAACTATACAAATTGAAATTCAGACTTATACAGGTATTCGTGTCAGTCAACAGTCTGTGCAGTTTCAGACTATCACCAAAGAGGTGGTGGATGAAAATAATGAGACAACGGTTGTTACGAAAGATGTAAGAGGTGTTTATATTGTGTATGGCAACTCCATTAAATTTGTAGAAATTGTGCCTTTATACAGCGATAGTCACTATGTTATTTGTGATCCGAATCCAGAGATTAGTATGCTTATGACCGATAATACTTTAAAATTATATGATGAAGTGGTGGTAGGAGGCAAGGATTTATATGATGGAAAATTGGTTAAGTGAGGAAGAGCTAAAAGCGAAATTTACAGTGCTGGAAGATAATTATAAAATTGTGAGTGAACGTGTAGCCGAGGCTGCCATAAAGTCTGGAAGAAAACCGGAAGATATTACGTTACTGGCAGCAACAAAAACGGTTTCGGTACCAGTTATCAACAGAGCTATAGAGTTGGGGGTTACTTGCATCGGAGAAAATAAGGTACAGGAGCTTTGTCAAAAATATGACCAGCTGCATTTGTCAAATTGCGATTGTCAGTTTATTGGTCATTTGCAAACGAATAAGGTTAAGCAACTGATAGGTAAAGTCAGTATGATTCAATCGGTGGATAGTATAAGATTGGCACAGGAGATTTCAACAGTATCAGTGCAAAGAGGATTTGTAACTTCTGTTTTGATAGAGGTAAATATAGGGAAAGAAAAAAGCAAAGGTGGAATTTATTTTGAGCAAATTGAGTCTTTTTTAGCAGAAATATCGCCTTTATCAGGTATTGTGGTGAAGGGATTAATGACAATCCCTCCTGCAGATGAAAATATTTTTACAACAATGCGCTATTTTGAAAATATGTATCAAAAATTGGTTGACATTAAGTGTAAAAAATTAGATAATATATCTATAGATTATTTGTCAATGGGAATGTCGGCTGATTATGTACAAGCCATAGAGGCAGGCGCTAATATGGTACGTGTGGGTTCAGCTTTATTTGGACAGAGAATTTATTAATGAGATACATAAAATAACAGATTAACTATGTTAAAATAACAGATACGATGATTAGGAGGAAATGACTATGGCAGGTGCAAAGTTTGTTCAGAAATTTAAAGATATGTGGAATCCACCGGAGGATGAATATGAGGATTACGAATACGATGAGCAAGCAGAAGATGTTTATGGTGAAGAAGAGCAGAATTATCATGAACCAATGCGTTACAGCCAGAGTCATATTCCGGAAAATCATTCAAATAAAGTAGTAAATATTCACGCACAATCTCAAATGCAGGTTGTGCTGTTTAAACCCAATAATTTTGGTGAAGATACAAGAGCTATTGCTGATGAATTGCTTAAAGTACATACAATTGTTTTAAATTTGGAAGATACGAATAAAGATGTTTCACGCCGTATTTTAGATTTCCTCAGTGGTGTTGCTTATGCAAATGGCGGAAAAGTAAAAAGAGTGGCTACCAGAACTTTCATCATCACTCCTTATAATGTGGATTTATCTGGTGATGATTTAATTGATGAGCTTGAAAACAGCGGTGTGTATTTTTAGTTATTATGGTTGATAAACATTCTGCTAAACAGACAATGTTTTTGGCTAGATTACAGGATGCAATTGATTTGTGTAATAGATGGCATAAGCCGCAGTTTATCGGTTTTCTTGATGAGAATGAACGACTGGCGGCAGAAAAGTTAACATCACAAATAGGTTTTAAAAACTATATGCTTTGGGGTGGACATGCTGCTTCAGAGCGTGTAGTTTTTGGTGTCTTTCCTGACTATATGCAACCTGAAGAGCAGACTTTTCCTATTAAATCATTTACAGCATGTTTCCGGCCATGTGATCAATTATCGCACAGAGATTTTTTAGGAGCATTTTTGTCGTTAGGCATAGAACGTGCAACGTTAGGTGACTTTTTGATTGAGGATGGTCGGTGTGTGCTGTTTGTGCGGGCTGAAATAAGCGACTATATTTTCATGCAGATGAAAAAAGTGGGGAATATTGGCATTACCTTAAAAGCAGGTGCAAAGAATCCTTTGCCGGCTGGTAGAGGATATACTGAGTTTTCTTTTGTTATTGCATCTTCAAGGTTAGATTGCGTTATAGCGGCATTTGCTGGTTATAGCCGTCAAAAGGCAAACGCTGCTATTAAGGCGGGACTTGTTACACATAATTATGAGGTGAGCCAATCTACTTCAAAAACAGTAGTTGATGGAGATAAGATTGCAATCAGAGGAAAAGGAAAATTTGTGGTGGATAATTTCGGAGCTATTACCAAAAAGGGTAAACTTAGCATATATGGTAGAAAATATAAATAATTTAGGAGGCTTTACGATATGCTTACCGTTAACGATATTATAAATATCAGTTTTAACAAATCGAATTTTGGCGGATATAAAACTGAGGATGTAGATGTTTTCATTGATGAAGTAAAAGAATCATACGAATTATTGATTAAAAAGAACATTGAACAAAAAGAAGCCAATGAAAGCCTTGCTGAAGAAAATAAAAAATTATTAAAAAAAATTAGCCTTCTTGCAAAAAGAGTCGAAGAATACCGACAGGAAGAAAATGAAATTAAAAATGCGCTCATTAGCGCACAAAAATTAAGCGAAGCAGCTATTCGTGAAGCTCGTCATAAAGCTGAAATTATTATAAAAGACGCTACAATTAAAGCTGATGAAAAGGTTACTTCTGTAGATGATGAGGTTGAAGCCAAAAAAGAAGAACTGGAAAAAATGCGGCAGATAGTTTCTGATTTTAGAAAAATGCTGCTTGATAAGTATAAAGAACATTTAACATTAATTAACAATATTCCAAACCGAAAAAAGCCGTCAAAAATAGAAGCGCCTGCGGCTTTAGAAGCAGATAAGGAAACTCAATCAAAAGAATTGCATACGCGGACTTTGGAAGAGCATATCATTGAAAAGACACCACAAGTTAATATGAAAAGTGTTGTCAGTGAAAAGCATGAAAAGGCGGAAAAAGAGAATACTTCCAATGAACTGTTAAAAACAAGTAAGGGAGATGTTTCGTCAGAGAGAACTTCTTTCATAGAAGTGGAAGAGGTGGATAGGCAACCAACGAAAAGTTTTAAACTGCAAGCCACTGGTTTTGAAAAAGAGCCAGATGAAAAACCAGGGCGTGATTTGCGTTATGATGTGCTGCAATTTGGTGAAAATTATCATACCGATGATAAGCATGACGAGCAAGAGGGGGCTTCGTCTAAGACGTTTAAACGGAAAAAATAATCCATATTAAGGAGAGACGATTTAGAATGTCACAAGATTACAAAAATACGCTGAACTTACCAAAAACTGATTTTTCGATGCAGGCAGGCTTGCCGAAGAAAGAACCCATAATATTAGAAAAGTGGGAACAGGCCGGTATTTATGAAAAATTGATGAAAAAGAATGAGGGTAAACCGCGATTTATTTTACATGACGGACCTCCGTATGCAAATGGAGATATTCATTTGGGTACCGCTTTAAATAAAACTTTAAAAGATTTTATTGTTCGATATAAAAATATGTCCGGTTTTCAAGCTCCATATGTACCGGGATGGGACACGCATGGGTTACCTACTGAATTAAAAGCGCGCAAACAGGCCGGGGTTGAGAATTCCAGCACTATTTCAGATGTAACATTAAGAGAAATGTGCCGTAAATTTACTTTGGGGTATCTTGATGATCAAAGAACACAATTTAAGCGTATTGGCGGTCTTGGTCAGTGGAATGATCCGTATATTACACTGACACGTGATTTTGAGGCAACACAAATTGAAATTTTTTCTAAAATGGCTACAAACGGCTATATTTATAAAGGATTAAAACCTGTTCATTGGTGTCCGGATTGTGTAACAGCTTTAGCAGAAGCTGAAATTGAATATGCAGAGGATTCCTGCTATTCTGTTTATGTAAAATTTGCTGTATGCGACGACAAAGGTTTGTTGTCTCAATTTGGCGTTGATACTAACAAAGCCTATTTTGTAATTTGGACAACGACTACATGGACATTACCTGCAAACCTTGCAATTTGTGTGGGTTCTACGTTTGAATATTCTGTAGTTAGATGTGACGGTGAATTTTATATCATAGCAACTGCGTTATATGAAAAAGTAATGGAAATTGCAGGTAAAACAGATTATGAAATCGTGGGTGTTTTGAAAGGTGAACAGCTGGAGTATATGAAAGCAAAGCACCCTTTCCTTGATAGAGAATCTCTAGTGATTGTAGGTGATCACGTAACATTAGATAGCGGTACTGGTTGTGTCCATACAGCGCCGGGACATGGTGTAGACGACTATAATATTTGTAAGAATTATCCGGACATTGCAATTATTGTACCTGTAGATCATCATGGCAAAATGACACAAGAGGCTGGGGAACAGTTTGCGGGTCTTTCTACAGATGATGCGAGCCGCGCAATTGGTAAGCATTTAGAAAAAACCGGTGCAATGTTTGCGGCTCAAAGAATTGTTCACCAATATCCACACTGCTGGCGTTGTAAAAATCCTGTGCTGTTCCGTGCAACAGAGCAGTGGTTCTGTTCGGTTGATGATATTAAAGAACAAGCAGTGGAAGCCATTCAAAAAGTGAAGTGGATTCCAGGTTGGGGACAGGATCGTATTACCTCTATGGTGCAGGACAGAAATGACTGGTGTATTTCCCGTCAACGCAGATGGGGTGTTCCGATTCCAATTTTTTATTGCAAAAAATGCGGTGAACCCTTAATCTCAAAAGAGGCAATGGCGGCTGTATCTGAGTTATTCCGTACTGAAGGTTCCGATCAATGGTATGTAAAGCCGGCAGGAGAAATTGTTCCGGCAGGTATTGCATGTCAAAAATGTGGGCATACCCATTTTGATAAAGAAAAAGATATTATGGATGTTTGGTTCGACTCCGGTGTTACCCATGCGGCAGTATTAGATAAAAGATCGAGTTTACATTGGCCAGCAGATATGTATCTGGAGGGAGCTGATCAATATCGTGGTTGGTTTCAGTCTTCTTTGTTGACGGCAGTTGCCTGGCGCGGAGAGGCCCCTTATCGCACGGTTGTGACGCATGGTTGGGTAGTAGACGGAGAAGGCAGAAAAATGTCTAAGTCCTTGTCTAATGGTGTTGCCCCCAATAAAATTATTGAACAGTATGGTGCCGATATTTTGCGTTTATGGGTTGCATCCTCTGATTACCATGCTGATATTAGAATTTCTCCAGAAATACTAAAGCAGTTGTCTGATGCGTATCGAAAGATTCGTAATACGGCTAGATTTATTTTAGGGAATTTGGCAGATTTTGATCCGGATTTTCACAGTGTTTCAAACAATGAACTGCAACCTATCGATCGTTGGGCATTACACAGATTTGATATGGTAAATCAAAAAGTTCGCACCGGTTACGATGCTTATGAGTTTCATCAGGTGTACCACGTTATTCATAACTTTTGTGTGGTTGATATGTCTAATTTTTATTTAGATGTAATTAAGGATCGCTTGTATGTGGAAAAAGCAGACAGTAAGGGCAGACGTGCGGCACAAACTGCTATGTATATTATTTTAGATGGTATGACAAGATTGATTTCTCCCATTTTGCCGTATACTTCTGATGAAATTTGGCAGGCTATGAAGCATGACGTTTCTGCTGATCCTGAAAATATTGTACTAAATCAAATGCCGCAATTAACTGGCGTTGACGTTGATGAAACATTTATCCAAACATGGGATTGTATTCACAATATTCGTGACACTGTAAAAAAAGCATTGGAGCTTGCACGTAACGGAAAAATCATTGGAGCTTCTCTTGATGCAAAGGTGCAGCTATTTTGTGACGGAGATATGTACAATTTTGTCAAATCGGTTGAAAAGGAATTGCCAGTTGTATTGATTGTTTCACAAGTTGAGGTCATAAAAGGCGGTAAAGGTGCATTTGTAAGCGAAGAGATGGAGGAGCTTACAGTAACGGTTTTACCAGCAGAGGGTGAAAAATGTGCACGTTGCTGGACTTACAGTGATACAGTGGGGAGCAGTGCTGTGCATCCTGAAGTTTGTGCGCATTGTGCGTCTGTGTTAGAATAAATAGGGAAAAAAGGGTGGGCAACATGTTCACCCTTTTTTCAAACAAAGTACGGAGGTGGTTGTGTGTTAGCGGTATTTGCTTTGATTGGTGCTGCGGTACTGGTGGTAGTCGATCAGATTATTAAATTTTTAGCCACAACATATATAAAACCGATTGGGACATTAGAACTGATTCCCGGGTTTTTAGATTTTACCTATTACGGTAATGACGGCGCAGCATTTGGTATTTTATCGAGTCAGACTTGGATTTTTATAATTGTTACGGCATTGGTGTGTATTGTTTTAATAGCAGGACTATTTGTATATAAAAAACATACCACTCTTTCACGCATGGCGTGTGCATTAATTATTGCGGGCGGTTTAGGTAATTTAATAGATCGTGTTTTTAATAACGGTTATGTTGTAGATTATATTCATTTTAAATTTTTTCCTCCTATTTTTAACTTTGCAGATTGTTGCGTGACAATTGGTGTTGTGTTGTTATTTATTTATATAATATTTTGTTCCGATTCCTTACGCAAACAAACTTACGCAAAGAAAAATAAAAAGGGGAAACATATAAAAAATGGAAACCACCGTGAATAATCAAGCGCAGCAGTTTTCCTTTATTTTAGAACAAACAGATGTTGGACAGAGGCTGGATAAGTTCTTGCAACTAAAATTGCCTGATTTGACTCGTTCGGCAGTACAAAAACTCATAGAGCAGGGATATGCTACAAAAAATGGAATTACCATCAGCAAAAATGAGAAAGGTAATGCGGGCGATTGTATTACAATTACAATACCTGCACCAATATCCATGGAAGTGACGGCACAGAATATTCCTCTTGAAATTATGTATGAGGATGATGATTTACTTGTAGTGAATAAACCTAAGGGTATGGTAGTGCATCCAGCTGTAGGGAATTATGATGGAACTTTGGTGAATGCTCTACTGTATCATTGTGGAAATTCTCTTTCAGGCATCAATGGTGTAATACGCCCTGGCATTGTGCATCGTATTGATAAAGATACCAGCGGTTTGTTAATTGTAGCGAAAAATGATCGTACTCACCACAAATTGGCACAGCAGATAAAAGAGCACAGCTTTACTAGAATATACGAAGCAGTTGTTTATGGTAATATCAAGAAAGAAAAAGGCACTATTGAGGCCTCAATAGGACGTCATCCGGCAGACCGTAAAAAAATGACGGTTACAGATAAAAATGCGCGTCATGCAGTGACTCATTATAGCGTTTTGGAACGGTTTAATGATTTTACGCATGTTCAGTTAAAGCTTGAAACAGGAAGAACTCATCAAATTCGTGTGCATATGGCACATATAGGACATCCTGTTGCAGGAGATTCGATTTATGGTGTAAAAAAGGTACTTACATCCCTTGGCGGCCAATGTTTACATGCAAAGGTAATTGGATTTATGCATCCTGCTTCGGGGAAGTATTTGGAAATCAATAGTGAACTTCCCACTTACTTCACACAATTTCTGGGTAAGCTGCGGAAGCTGTAAAGAATTTTGTAAAGAAGTGAACAATTATGGAAAATGAAAAACGTCATATTTGGTTTTTGATTGCAATTGCATTGATACTTTGCGCTGTGTTAATCGGCTATAATATTCTATTTGTTAAAGAACCGCAGGCGATTGTTGTGCAGACGGATATAGCAGAGGGTACAGATAATAATTTTCTCATAGCAGAGGAGGGGGATATTACACCCAGTGGAAAAGTGAATATTAACACGGCTAGCGCAGAAGAAATGAAGGAGGAGCTGGACGGCATTGGTGAAGTCATTGCACAACGTATTGTAAGCTATAGAGAAACTAATGGACCGTTTGCTGATATTCAACAAATCCAGAATGTTTCTGGTATTGGCGATAAAAAATTTGCGGCCATTGAAGATAAAATTACTGTTTCGTAACAGGTTGAGCCTGCTTTTGAGTCCCAAATTGTAGCTTGTTGCAGGCAGGAGAGAAAAAATCAGTTTTCAATGATTATATTTATAACGTAAAAGTATTTTGCAATTTTCACAAAAAACTGTAGAACATAAGGTCAGTTCCTTTGAGCACTCGTCGCAACGAGCAAAGTACTACATACTTAATAGAAATTAGGAAAGTAGGGTAGAATACAATATACAGTGGATATTGTATTCTGGAGAATCCCTTTATCGGTTTTTCTGGTTAGATATATGTCCAACGGCAGGTTGAGCTTGCTTCAAAACCTTCCCCTTAGGTATACGATGTAAATTCTCAGCTTTTGTAGGTGAGAGAGAAAACACAGCAGGTTTATAAACCTGCTGTGTTTTTTGCGAGAAGCTGTTTTGTAACAATTCCTTTTACATTGGAATAGTTTTACATCGGTTAATGATTATGTAGTTTATACAATAACAAGCAGCATAGAATAGATGCTCTTTATCAATAAATTTATCATTTTTTATTTGCAAATGGTATGATCATCTACGGGAATAATCCCATTTTCCGTTTCGTATTCTTTGACGCAATGCTGCGCTAAAAATTCCAATTGTGCATTCAATGATCGCATGTTTTGTTTTGCTGCAAAAGAAATTTTATACAGTAATTCCGGATCGAAACGGATTCCAGTTTGAATTTTATTGGTAGCCATGATAACACCTCGCAATTATATTGATAACATTATAACCAGTTTTTTCTTGAATTCATACAAACAAAGTTTATCATATTGTTAGGTGGTAGCATTATGAGCAATGAAGATGAGGTACGTATTTTTGCCAAAATATTCGTTATTTAAAAGTGAGCCATCATTTATCACAATTACAAATGGCTAAAAAGCTTGGTATTTGTTTACACAGCTTGCTTATGTTGGAGAACGGTACAATACATCTAAAACTAAGTTGCAATGTTTTGTTCCGTATACAGCATAGCTTTAACATTCATCCGAAAGACATGTTTTTACCACTAAATAAGGAATAGAAAACGAGTGTTTACAGTATATTATTTGATATGACTAATCATTATATTGTAATATTTTGTTATGATGAGATGAATACTGTTGTAAGCTGCTTAATATGTTATAAAATTTTCATAATAGGTAAAAAGCGTTTTTGTTTATAAATAAAAAAGCAAAAGGAAATTTCCTTTTGCTGTCGCCAGATACGGATACTTTTATGTAGGATGCGGTACAGTTTCATTTGAAGGACTGCACCGTATCATTTTATTACGCCACAAATTTGAAGTCCTGCGGATTGTTCCGTATTTCTTCCATTGTGGCAAGGATTTCTTTCTCCGTGGGAATATCTATCATCCCCACCGCCGTAAAATAAATATCACCTTCACATGGTTGTGACCGCTGGATTTGTCGCTGTTGTGGACTTCGATACGCTCAATCAGTGAATTGACAAGCGTAGGAGTAAGCTCCTTAATGTCGGTCATCTCCCGCAAAGTGCGTAAGAGAAGCCTTAAATCCACTACCCGCTGTTCGGCATTCTGCAAGGTCTGGCGGTTTTCTTCCACTTCCAGCGTCAATGCTTTCTGCTCCTTTTCATAGCTTTGGAGCATTTTAGCAAACCGTTCATCGGAGAGGATGCCGCCGGCGTTTTGCTCAAACACTTTTTCAATCAGTCTGTCAAATTCTGCTATCCGCTTTGTGCCGTTTTCTACAACCTTCTGAAATTTTTGGTATTCCTTCTGCCGCATGGCGTTATTTTTCTTGGCCAGCAGATACAGGAATACCAGCTCATAACAGCGTACAAAATCGGATAAGTCGCTGACAGCTTCCAGCACAAGACTTTCAAGGACAATGTCACGGATATAGTGCATGGTGCAATTTCCTCTGCCTGATTTATATTGGGAACAGCGGAAATGCTCCTGCTTCCGTTTCATGCTCTTGGCGGCTACAAAGTGCATTTTCGATTTGCAGTCGTAGCAGTAGAGCAGTCCCGAAAAAAGGCTTGTCCTGCCAGTTTTCGTCGGTCTGCGCTTGTGTTTCCGAAGCTCCTGCACCCTCAGCCAATGTTCCTCGGAGATGATGGCTTCCTGCATATCGGGTATGATTTGGTAATCTTCCTCGTTGTGCTGGATTTTCTTATGGACTTTGTAACTGACGGTAGTGCTTTTGAAATTGACGGCGCAGCCGGTGTACTGCCTGTTCTCAAGGATATAGCCAACGGTCGCCTGTTCCCACCCGCAAGGGTTTTTGGGGACTTTCTGCGCATGTTTCCTGCCGATGGATTCAAAATAGACGGCGGGGGAGAGTATCTTTTCCCCCTCAAGCTGCCTTGCAATCTGCATCGGGCCTTTCC